>JANLYV010000577.1:0-5025 GCA_031365825.1 Rubrivivax sp.
TCCGCTGCTGGCGCCCTACTCGCCGACGGTGGGCGACCTGCGCACGACGCGGCTGCTGCCGCCTTCATCCACTTTCTGGTTCGGCACCGACGACCAGGGCCGCGACATCCTCAGCCGCCTCATCCACGGCTCGCGCATCACCTTGTATGTGGTGGCGCTGGTGGCGGTGCTGGCCGCACCCATCGGCCTCTTCGTCGGCACGGTGGCGGGTTATGCCGGCGGCTGGCTCGATGCGGTGCTGATGCGCATCACCGACATCTTCCTCGCCTTCCCGCGGCTGATCCTGGCCTTGGCCTTCGTCGCCGCGCTCGGCCCCGGCATCGAAAACGCGGTCATCGCCATCGCCATCACCTCGTGGCCGCCTTACGCGCGCATCGCCCGCGCCGAAACGCTGACCATCCGCCAGGCCGACTACATCGCCGCCGTCAAGCTCATAGGCGCGTCGCCGTGGCGCATCGTGCTGCGCCACATCATGCCGCTGTGCCTGTCTTCGGTCATCGTACGTGTGACGTTAGACATGGCCGGCATCATCCTCACTGCCGCCGGCCTGGGCTTCCTCGGCCTGGGCGCGCAGCCGCCCACGCCCGAGTGGGGCGCAATGATCGCCAACGGCCGCGGCTATGTGCTCGACCAGTGGTGGGTCGCCGCCGCCCCAGGCGCGGCGATCTTCGTCGTCAGCCTGGCCTTCAACCTGATGGGCGACGGGCTGCGCGATGCGCTCGACCCGAAGGCGCTGAAGTGACGTCACCCGTGCTCACCGTCGAAGATCTGCGCATCGCCTACCCGCGGCGCGAAGGCGGCATGCACGAGGTGGTGCGCGGCGTCTCGTTCACGCTCGGGGGCGAGAGGCTGGGCATCGTCGGCGAGTCGGGTTCGGGCAAATCGCAGACCGGCCGTGCCATCCTCGGGCTGACCGCGGCCGAGGGCCGTGTCAGCGCCCATAAACTGTTATTCCACGACACCGACCTGCTGCGCTGCACATCGGCCGAGCGCCGCCGGCTGCGCGGCGGCCGCATCGCGATGGTGCTGCAGGACCCGAAATATTCGCTCAACCCGGTGCTGAGCATCGGTGCGCAGATTGTCGAGACCCTTCAGACGCACCGGCCGGTGCCGCGGCGTGAAGCGCGCGAGAAGGCGCTTGCGGCATTGGCCGCAGTGCAGATCGACGACCCCGAACGTTTGTTCAAGCTGTACCCGCACGAAGTCTCGGGCGGCATGGGCCAACGCGCCATGATTGCGATGATGCTCATCGCCGGGCCCGAGCTGCTCATCGCCGACGAGCCCACATCAGCACTTGACGTGACGGTGCAGCTGCAGGTGCTGGCCATCCTCGACCGGCTCGTGGCCGAGCGCGGCATGGGCCTGATCTTCATCAGCCACGACCTGCGCCTGGTGGCCAGTTTCTGTGACCGCGTGCTGGTGATGTACGCCGGGCGCGTGGTCGAAGAGGTTGATGCGAAGCGGCTGCACGACGCCCAGCACCCCTACACGCGCGGGCTGCTCAACTGCCTGCCGCAGCTGGGCGCGCCGCGGCATCCGCTGCCCACGCTGGAGCGGCTGGCCGCCTGGTCGGCGTGATCCCGGCATGATCGGCTTGAGCGTTAGCGACCTGCGCGTGGTCTACGACGGTTTTGCCGCAGTCGACGATGTCGGCTTCGAGGTCGCACCCGGCGAGAGCTTCGGCATCGTCGGCGAATCGGGCTCGGGCAAGAGCACGGTGCTGCGCGCCATCTGCGGCCTGGCGCCGATGACGGCGGGCCACGTGCGGCTGGTGGGCAGTGACAGCGTGCCGGGCAGCAAGGCCTATCGACGCTGCGTGCAGATGGTCTTCCAGGACCCCTACGGCTCGCTGCATCCGCGCCAGACGGTCGACCGCATCCTGGCCGAGCCGCTGGCCATCCATCCCCTCGGCGACACCGACGCGCGCATCGAACAGGCGCTGGCCGACGTCGGCCTGGGCGACGGCTTTCGTTTCCGCTACCCGCACCAGCTGTCGGGCGGCCAGCGCCAGCGCGTGGCGGTGGCGCGAGCATTGATCCTGCAGCCGCAGGTGTTGTTGCTCGACGAGCCGACCTCGGCGCTGGACGCCTCGGTGCAGGCCGAAGTGCTGAACCTGCTCGAAGCACTGCGGCGCAAGCACGGCCTCACCTTCATCATGGTCAGCCACGACCTGGCGGTGGTGACGCACCTGTGCCAGCGGCTGATGGTGATGCAGCGCGGGCGCATGGTCGAGATGCTGGCCGCGGCCGACCTGGCTTTGCATCGCGTGCAGGCCGACTACACACGCGCCTTGATGAACGCGGCGGCCGGCTTTGCGCGCCAGGCAAGCGGCCTGGCTTAAGGGGAAGCCCTAGGCGCGATCGTTCCATGGCGGCGAGCAATGCACGCAAGAATTGCGGCCGCCCAGAACAATACCCGGAGACACCGTGCGCAACTTCAAACTCGCCTTGACTGTGGCCGCCGTCAGCGCCTTGCTGGCCAGCTGCGGCGGCAACGACATCACCCCCATCAACCTCACCGGCCTGGCCGCCACCGGCGCCGCCATCGCAGGCAAGGTGGTGACGGCCAAGTGCAGCGCCGGCTTCCCGGCCAGCGCCACCACCGACGGCGGCGGCCGCTTCGACATCGTGCTCAACGCCCACGAGCTGCCTTGCATGCTCGAAGTCGAATCGGCCACGATGGGCAAGCTGCACGGTTTCACCTCAACGGCAGGCCGCGTGAACCTCACGCCGCTGAGCGAGCTGATCCTGGCCCGCGCCTTGCGCGCCAACCCGGCCACGACCTTCGCCGCGCTCGACGCCGCCGCGCTGAACACCATCAGCGCCAACCTGGCCGCCGCCACCACCGCCATCGTGGCCGAGTCGTCGCGCCTGACCGGCTGGCCCACCGCCGGCAACCCGATGAACATGGTCTTCGCCATCGGCGACGACGAAGACAAGGCGCTGGACAACCTGGGCACGTCGCTCACCAACGCCTCGGCCACACTGGCCACGCTGACCACCGCCGCCGCCGCAAACAGGACGCTGCTGTCGGCACTGCCCGCCGAAGAAGCGCGCCGGCACGACACCGACCCCTACACCGTCAACGCCGCCGACGCGACTGCCACCACCTTCGCGCCACTGGCGGTGGCGGCCGGTGACGCAGTCGACGTCAGCACCACGCAGCGCGTGGCCGGCCAGCTGGCGTCCTACGACAACAACGCCAGGAGCCCGTTCGCGCCCTACCGCATCGAGGTGCCGGCGAACTGGAACGGCGAGCTCGTGATGTATACGCACGGCTACGCCGGCGAAGGCGCCACGCTGCTGGGCTACAGCAGCGCCATTCGCCGCCACCTGATCCAGAACGGCTACGCCTGGGCGGCTTCGGGCTACAGCAAGAACTCCTACGACGTGCGCGCCGGGCTCGAAGACACCAACAAGCTGGCGCTGGCCTTCAGCACGCTCACCGGCAAGGCGGCGCCCACACGCACGTACATCATCGGCGTGTCGATGGGCGGGCACATCGCCGCGGCGGCCATCGAAGAAGAAGCCCTGGCCACGGCGCAGAACAAGCTGCGCTACGCCGGCGCGGTGCCTATGTGCGCAGTGGCCGGCGATACCGAGCTGTTCAACGGCATCGCCGCGCAAGGGCTGGCCGCGCTCACCTTGTCGGGCGTGAACGCCGCGCTGCCGGCGGCACTTACCGCGCGCCAGCGCTACCAGTCGCTGCTGCCGGCGTCGGTGAACCCGAACTCGACGGCGCTGCCATCGCACAACGTGCTCTTCAACAACTTCCCCACCACCGGCTTCACGCCCAAGGGCGTACCCGGCGCACAGTACGCCAGCGTGATGAAGAACCTCACCGGCGGCACGCGGCCGATATTCGACATCGGCCTGTCGTATGGCGGCAGCTATGCCGCAGGCGCATTCGCTAACTTCGGCGTTGACGGCACGCTGACCGGGCTGCTCACCAAGTACAGCCTGGACACGAGCAAGATCAGCTACGCCATCGACGGCGACGCCGCCGCCACGGCCGCACTCAATGCCGCCGTGCCGCGTGTGGCGCAGGACGCCAACAACAACCCGTTGCGCCGCGACGGCCTGCGCTGGGTGCCGCTGGTGAACGGCCGGCCCTATGCGCCGGCGGTGACGATCCACACGCTGGGTGACCTGTTCGTGCCCTTCAGCATGCAGCAGGTGTATCGCACCCGGCTGGTGGCCGCCGGCACGGTGCGTGCCGACCGTGTGGTGCAGCGTGCCATCCGCGGCGCGACCCACTGCGACTTCACCAATGCCGAGATGCAGTCCGCCTTCGACGACATGGTGAAGTGGGTCAAGCAAGGCACCAAGCCCACGGGCGACGACGTGCTCACGGCCGCCACCGTGGCCGCACCCACCTATGGCTGTACTTACACCAAGAACGTCTTCCACCCTGTCGACGAAGCCAGCAACACCACGCGCACGTTGCGCGGGCTGATCGGGCAGTTGGGGCAGTCGTGCCCGGCGTCTTGATCGACGTCTTGATCAACGCCTGAGCCAGCTGCGGCCGCAGCAACCCGCCTATGATGTTTCAGCCGAAGTACCCACCAAGGACCTCGGCCCCCTTCAACAAACAGGAGCAAGACCCATGGCAAAGAAGGCATCTGACCCCGGCGTGTACCGCGTCACCGAGATCATCGGCACGAGCGCGGTGTCCTGGGAAGACGCGGCCAAGCGCGCGGTCGAGACGGCGGCCAAGTCGCTGCGCGATCTGCGCGTGGCCGAAGTCAGCAAACTGGACATGAAGATCGAAGCTGGCAAGGTAGTCGCCTACCGTGCGCGGGTCAGCCTGTCGTTCAAGTACGACGCCTGACGCCGACTGGCGCGCCGCGCCGCCGGTTCAAGCGGCGCGCGGCCCCGCCACCAGATAGGCCTGCACCAGCTGCACAAAATAGCTCGCCGTGCCGGGCAGGATGCGGTCGTTGAAGTCGTAGCCGGCGTTGTGCACGCTGCAGCCGCCTTCGCCAAGGCCCGTACCGACGCCGTTGCCGACAGTGAAGTAGCAGCC
>JANLYV010000598.1:0-1705 GCA_031365825.1 Rubrivivax sp.
TCACGCCGACATCGAAGGCCGCCAGGCAATTGGCCAGCCCCAGGCCGCGCGTGTTGTGCATGTGCGCCGCGCCGGCCTTGTCGCCAAGCGCCGCGCGCAGCCGCTTGAAGAGGCGGCGCACCTGCGCCGGGTTGGCCATGCCGGTGGTGTCGGACAGGCCCGACTCGTCGGCACCGGCTGCGATCACTGCCTCAGCCAGCCACAACACGTCGTCCTCGCTCACGGTGCCCTGGATCGTGCAACCGAAGGCCGTGGCCATGCCGGCTTCGATCTTCACTTGCGGCGCCACCTCGTTGCGCAGCGCCACGATGTGGCGCACTTCCTCGACCATCTGCTCCCGCGTCATTCGAACGTTAGCCAATGAATGCGCGGCGCTGGCTGAGACTGGCACGCTGACCTTGTGCACGCCCGCAGCGAACGCCGCCATCGCGCCGCGCAGGTTGGGTACGAGCGCCATCACTGTCACGCCCTTGTGCGTGAGCGCGTGGCGCACGACCTCGGCCGCGTCGGCCATCTGCGGCAGCAGCCGCGGCGGCACGAAGGAGGCGACCTCGATTTCGCGGATGCCGGCGGCCACCAACGCGTCTATCCACGCGAACTTGGCCGCCGTGGGCATGGTGGCCTTGACACTTTGCAGCCCGTCGCGCGGGCCGACTTCGCTGATGAGGACCTGGGTTGTCATGGCGTGACGCCTGGCAGTCGTGATCGGCATTCAAGTATGCCCGCCCCGGCACATGCGGCAGACTCACTGCCCGACGCGACACGATTGAAAGCACGCCATGTCCAGCCCTGACGACCGCGAAGACACCGACCCGCAAGAGACGCGCGAGTGGCTCGAAGCGCTGCAGGCGGTGGTGGCCGGTGCCGGCCCTGCGCGCGGCCTCTTTCTCATCGAGCAGATCGAGAACGCGGCGCAGGAGCTGGGCATCGTGCCGCACATGCAGCCGTTCTCGGCCTACCGCAACACCATCGCGCTGGAACGCCAGGGTGCCTACCCGGGCGATCTGCGCACCGAAGAGCGGCTCACGGCCATCATGCGCTGGAACGCGCTGGTGATGGTGGTGCGCGCGAACGAGGCCTACGGCGAACTCGGCGGCCACATCGCGAGTTACGCCTCGGCCGCCGAGATCTTCGAAGTCGGCTTCAACCACTTCTTTCGTGGCAGTGAAAGTGGCCAGCAGAGCGACCTGGTGTTCTTCCAGCCGCATTCGGCCCCCGGCGTGTACTCGCGCGCTTTTCTCGAAGGCCGGTTGAGCGAAGAACAACTCGCGCACTACCGCCAGGAGCTCGGCGGCCCGGGCTTATGTTCCTGCCCGCACCCGATGCTGATGCCCGACTTCTGGCAGTTCCCCACCGGCTCGATGGGCCTGGGGCCGCTGAACGCCGTGTACCAGGCGCGTTTCATGCGCTATGTCAGTGCACGTGGATTGTTAGAGACTTCGAACAGACATGTCTGGGGCGTGTTCGGCGACGGTGAAATGGACGAGCCGGAATCCATCGCCGGGCTGACGCTGGCGGCGCGCGAAAAGCTCGACAACCTCACCTTCATCGTCAACTGCAACCTGCAACGGCTCGACGGCCCGGTGCGCGGCAACGGCCAGATCATCCAGGAGCTGGAGTCGCTCTTCAACGGCGCCGGCTGGAACGTCGTCAAGGTGCTGTGGGGCAGCGACTGGGACGCGCTCTTCGCGCGCGACACGCAGCA
>JANLYV010000002.1:0-3884 GCA_031365825.1 Rubrivivax sp.
TGACGACGTCGAAGGTGTTGTTGTGGACGGTGTAGGCGCCGATCGCGCATAGCACCAGGATGATCGGCGCGATGATGCCGAAGGGCACGCGCAGGATCGCGGCGAAGAACGGCACCATGGTCAGCACGACGACGAGGCCCACGATATTGCCCAGGTACATGCTGGCGATCAGGCCCCAGACGAATTCCTTCTGCTCGACGAAGAGCAGCGGCCCGGGCTGCAGGCCCCAGATCAGCAGGCCACCGAGCAGCACCGCGGCGGTGGGCGAGCCGGGAATGCCCAGCGCCAGCATCGGCAGCAGGGCGCTGGTGCCGGCCGCGTGCGCCGCGGTCTCGGGCGCAATCACGCCTTCGATCTCGCCTTTGCCGAAGTTCTTGCCGTTCTTCGAGAACTTCTTCGCCAGGCCGTAGCTCATGAACGAAGCCGGCGTGGCGCCGCCCGGGGTGATGCCCATCCAGATGCCCACGAGCGAGCTGCGCACCGAGGTTGCCCAGTACTTGGGCAGCTCTTTCCAGGTCTGCCACACGATCGTCGGGTTGATGCGCCCGGACTTGCCACTGAACTGCAAACCTTCTTCCATCGACAGCAGGATTTCGCCGATCCCGAAAAGGCCGATGACGGCAATAAGGAAATCAAAGCCGCGCATCAGCTCGGCCTGGCCGAAGGTCAGCCGCAACTGGCCGGTGACGGTGTCCATGCCCACCGCCGCGAGCGCGAAGCCCAGTGCCATGGCGATGAGGATCTTGAAGGGCGAGCCTTTACCCATGCCGACGAAGCTGCAGAAGGTGAGCAGGTAGACGGCGAAGAACTCCGGCGCGCCGAACTTGAGCGCGAACTTGGCGACCACCGGCGCCAGGAAAGTGATCATCAACACCGCCACCAGCGCGCCGACGAATGACGAGGTGAACGCCGCCGTCAAGGCCTTGCCGGCGTGGCCGCGCTGGGCCATTGGATAACCGTCAAACGTAGTGGCCACCGACCACGGTTCACCGGGAATGTTGAACAGGATCGAGGTGATGGCGCCACCGAAGAGCGCGCCCCAGTAAATGCACGAGAGCATGACGATGGCCGACGTGGGCGACATCGTGAAGGTCAGCGGCAGCAGGATGGCGACACCGTTGGCGCCGCCCAGCCCCGGCAGCACGCCGATGAGCACGCCGAGGATGATGCCGACGAACATCAACCCGATGTTCATGGGCGTCAGCACGACCGCGAAACCCTGCAGCAGGGCGTTGATTTCTTCCATGGGATAGGGCTCCGGAAACGTGCAGGCGTGTCAGTAGCCGAGGAAGGCCAGCGGCTCGAGCGTGCCTTTGTACAAGGGCACCTTGAACCAGACTTCGAACATCGCGAAGAAGATGGCGTTGACGATCACCGCCACCAGCACGCTCTTGAGCCAGGTGTACTTGCCCAGCACCACCATGAAGACGGCGATGTAGATCGCCGATGCCACGTACAAGCCCAGGAAGCGCGTCAGCAGCACGTACACCGTTGCCGGCACCAGCACCTGCAGCACACGCGTGAACTCTTCGCGGTTGACGAAGGCCGCCGTGTCGCGCGCCTTGCTGAACGTCGCCTGGTAGAGGATGCCGAGCGCGGCGATGCAGATGATGAGCCCGATGTAGAACGGGAAGTAGCCCGAGCCGGGGCCGTCGGTGGTCCAGCCCGCGCCCAGACGCCGCGCTTCGTAGACGACCACCGCGCCGATGATGAGCAGGATCACCGCCACCACCGCATCGACGGTGCAGTTCTTGGCCAGCACCGGGCTGTCGCCGGTTGCGGACGAGGATTCTTCAGACATGGTGTGCTCCGTTGAGCCGGTTGGATTCAGGCAAGCCGCGGCGCGGCCATGCGGCTTGCCTGGTGCTCAGTCACAAGGGTCGACCACGGCCGGCGTCAGGCGTCGCCGGCGCTGGCTTCACTTCGCCAAGAAGCCGGCTTCGGTCATCAGCTGGCGGTGCTGTGCCTCAGCCGCTTCGAGCCACTTGCGGTAGTCAGCGCCGGACATCGACGTGGTGTTGAAGGCGCCCTTTTCCATGTAGTCCTTCCAGTCGGGCGTGTCGCGCACCTTCTTCAAAAGGTCGACGTAAAAAGCCGTCTGCTCGGCGGTGACGCCGGGCGCCATGAACAGGCCGCGCAGCATGACGTAGTCGGTGGGCACACCGGCTTCCTTGCACGTGGGGATGTCGTACCACGACATCGTGGCGGTGATCTTTTCCTTGTAGGGCATGCGCGTGTCGTCGAACACGCACAGCGGGCGCAGCGTACCGGCGCGCCATTGCGCCACGGCTTCGATCGGGTTGTTCACCGTCGCGTCGACATGCTTGCCGACGAGTTGCACGGCAACTTCACCACCGCCCTTGTAGGGCACGTAGATGAACTTGGTGCCGGTGGCTTTTTCCAGGCCGACGGTGAGGATCTGGTCTTCCTGCTTGGAGCCGGTGCCGCCCATCTTGAACTTCAAGGGGCCGGCGGCTTTCACCGCGGCGATGAATTCCTTGGCCGTCTTGTACGGCGTCTCGGCGTTGACCCAGAGCACGAACTGGTCGAGCGCCATCATCGACACCGGTGTCATTTCCTTCCAGTTGAAGGGCACGCCCGTGGCCATGGGCGTGGTGAACAGGTTGGACAGCGTGATGATGAGCTTGTTCGGGTCGCCCTTGGCTTCTTTCACGGCCAGGAAACCTTCGGCACCTGCACCGCCGGATTTGTTCACCACCACCAGCGGCTCTTTCATCAGCTTGTGCTTGACGACGATGCCCTGGATCAGCCTCGCCATCTGGTCGGCACCACCGCCGGTGCCGGCGGGCACGACAAATTCGACCGGCTTGTTGGGCTCCCACGCATGGGCAGGGGCGAGAGCGGCAGTGGCGAGCGCGAGCGCAGCCAGTTTCAGCGCGGACTTGCCGCGCTGAGCGATGTGCTTGATCAAGGTGTTGTCTCCAAAAACCACGGGTACCACGGGTGGGCGCACGCTGCCGGACTCTGCGGTCGCGATGCATCATGCCCAAAGTGGTGCGATGCTCGCTCGCCTGACCAGCGGCGAGGATTGACCGAAGTCAACTTCCGCGAAAATACAGGGGCCTCATGACACTGCGCGTACGTAGTCACGCGCATTGCTTCGCCACCCATCTGTGCGCCCCGCGCGCCAAGCCGGCACATCGCGCCGAGAATCACACCGTGACGCCCCTTTCCGAGCACCCCGAACGCAACGTCATCCGGCTGGAGCTCAAGCGCAATGCGATCCTGCAGACGCTGGACGATGCGCACCGTCTCGAGCTCGAGCCGCACCTGAGCATCGTCGACGCCGCCAAGGGCGAACTGCTGCTGCACCAGGGCGTGCGCGAGATGGGCCAGTACTTCATCCTCGGCGGCATCCTCAAGCGCGTCGTCTCCAACGCCGAAGGCAAAGAGATGATTTTGCGCTTCGCCGGCGCCGAAGACATGGAAACGAGCTACGCCGCCTGGCGCCTGGGCACACCCACGCCCTACGGCATCGTCTGCGTCACCAAAGCGCGCGTGGCGCGGCTGACGATGACGGAGTGGGTGGCCTTCCTCGAACGCCACCCCGAGGCCAAGCGCTCGTTCGAGTACTACGTGATGCGCGTGATGAGCGAGATCATGGCCCACACCATCACGCTGCACCTGCTCGACGCCCCTGGGCGCGTGCACCGCTTCGCGCGCAAGCACCCCGAGCTGGTGGACCTGGTGCCGCAAAAGCAGCTCGCCTCGCATCTGAACCTCTCGCCGGAAACGCTGAGCCGGCTGCGCCACAGCGGCAAGATCTGAGGCTGACCCTGGCCGGTGGTCGGCACTCATAAACGACGAGTAGTCGGCAATTCCGGCACTAAATCCGCCGATCGCGGCATTCATTGGCACGGCAT
>JANLYV010000006.1:0-3305 GCA_031365825.1 Rubrivivax sp.
GAGGACCGGTGATGCCGCTGTACATGCTCGACACCGACACGGTGAGCTATCTCGTTCGAGGCAAAACGCCGGCCCTCGACGCTCACGTGGCGACGGTTTCGCCGAAGCACTTGTGTATTTCTGTCGTGACGCGTGGCGAGCTGCTCTACGGCCTCAAGCTCAAGGGCGGTGCACACCGGCTCGCCCAATTGGTCGATCAGTTCCTGCTGCGGGTGCAGTGCCTGCCGTGGGACGAGGCTGCTGCCACGCACTTCGCGTCGATCGCGGCCGATTTGCACAAGGCGGGAACGCCGATCGGCAGCATGGACGCGATGATCGCCGGACATGCCATGGCAACCGGCGCCGTCCTCGTCACCAACAATGCCCGCCACTTCTCGCGCGTGGCTGGCCTCACGGTCGAGAACTGGTCTCAGGAGCATTGATGTGTGCTCCGGTGCGTGGCGCCGACCGGAGTGTCCGCAAAGCCGCCGCGCGAAATGCTCGTATGCGGCCGCCGCCGTTGGTCAACCTGATCGGCGGGGACCGATCCTTGCCGCGACCGCGCCTGACCGATCCAGGTAGACCAGCCAGTTATCCTGGTGAGTACGCCAGCCGAGCCGTCGCATCCAGTGCGGGCAGATGATGAGCCGATAAGCCGGCACCTCCGGCATGTAGCTGCCGAAGAACCTGCGCACGATCGTGGGTGCTGGCTCGCTTGTCACGGCGCGGAACCCGTCGGCCCAAACGGCCCGGGGCAGCAGGTCAACCCAATCGGAAAAACTGTCCTGATCACCGACTTCAAGAAATCGGGCCCGGATGCGCCTGAGCGTGTAGCGCGCTTGGTGAGTCTTACGAATCTCAAAGGTGGAAACTTCGGCGATGAGCTTCTCACTGGGCAGAAGCATCGGCGCTGAGTCGCTCTCGACGCCTTGCACCCACTTTTCACCAGTGTCCTGCCAACTGGCGTCGCTAACGAAAGGCTTCGGAATGAACCCGGGCCTCGGCACCGGCGCGACAAGCGGCAGCGCTGGGGCCGGAAAGTTCGTCCGATGCGGCAAGAACGGGGCCTCGTGTCTTTCGATCATTTCAGCGCGCCGCATCTCACCGGTCTTCCAGGATGAGACGGCCGTGAAGCTGGCCACCTTGGAATGGGTATCCTGGTTCAACCACGTTCATCACCAAGCCGCGAACTACTTCTTGGGCAGTTCCTTTGAAAGCCCCTTTGAGAGAGCCGCTCCTGCAGCGCTACTCATCTCGACGGGCAACACGGCACCATTCTCGAACATGAGTTGCACTCGCACCTTGCCTTCGGTCTCCGAGGGTGCCGCCCCTGCAGCCAGACAGTCAAGCGCGGGCGGGGGCGCACCTGGGGACTGTTCGGTCTTGTCCAGCAACGCAATCGCGACCGCGGGCGCAAGTTCTGTGGTTATGGCAACGTTGGTCGCAGATCTCTTGGCCCGCTTGACGCCGGCCGATTTCGACCTGACTCCCCCGGCTTTGGGGGCCGCCTTTTTGGTCTGCTTTGATCGGGGAGCCGCGGCGCGAGAGCGGGTTGTCATGACTTACGTCCTCGGATTGGGGCTTCAAATATAGCCGCTCGCCCGACCTGTTTGCCGTGGCGAAGGTGGTGAGTATCGGAGTATCGCCACCAACCGCTTGTGCGGGCGGCCTCACTTGAAATCCCGGCTTGGGCTGCTGTCAGTTCAGTGGACGCCGAACTCAACTCCTTGAGCCTCCTCAAACTGTATCGGGCTGACGTACCCAATCGT
Organism: Rubrivivax sp.; assembly: GCA_031365825.1. Taxonomy (GTDB): domain Bacteria; phylum Pseudomonadota; class Gammaproteobacteria; order Burkholderiales; family Burkholderiaceae_C; genus Rubrivivax. Next base: position 1,749 of record JANLYV010000006.1, read on the forward strand.
CGAGGTACGGGCGGGCGGCCTTGCGCAGTTGCACGATGGCGATGGCGATGGCGATGGCGATGCCGGGGCCGTCGCCGGGCCGCGCTGTGATCACCGATCGTCTTCGGCATGCCCAAGGAAGCGATTGCGCTGGGTGCGGTGCATGAGGTGCTGCCGCTTAACCGCGTCGCCGCAGCGATCACGGCCTTCGACGCGCGCGGGTGAACGTTGGTTGCAGCGTCAGCGTTGGCGCGGGTCGAGCGCGTCGCGCAGCCCGTCGCCTAACAAGTTAAAGGCCAGCACAAGCACGAAGATCGCCAGCCCCGGCCACACCGCCATCCACGGCGCGCTGTCGACGTAGTTCTTGGCGGTGTTGAGCATGCTGCCCCAGCTCGGCGCGGGTGGCTGCTGGCCCAGGCCCAGGAACGAGAGGCTGGCTTCGGCGATGACCGCCGCGGCGATGGCCAGCGTGGCCTGCACGATCAGGGGCGCGGTGACGTTGGGCAACACGTGACGCAGGGCGATGCGCCAGGGCGGATTGCCGACGGCGCGCGCGGCTTCGATGAAATCCTCGACCTTGATGTTGAGCACCTGCGCACGCGTCAGCCGCACGAAGATGGGCGTGGCCGAGACGCCGATGGCGATCATCGCGTTGGCCAGGCTGGGCCCAAGGAAGGCGGCCATGGCGATGGCCAGGATGAGGAAGGGGCAGGCCAGGAACGCATCGGTGATGCGCGAGATGAGGCCGTCTACCCAGCCGCCGAGAAAGCCCGCGGCCAGGCCGATGGGCACGCCGAGCATGAGCGAGATCGAGACCGAGACCACGCCCGCCAGCAGCGAGGCACGCGTGCCCCAGATGACGCGCGAGAGCACGTCGCGGCCAATGTCGTCGGTACCGAACCAATGCACGGCCGTGGGTGCCTTGCGGATGTCGCTCCAGCTCGTCGTGATGGGGTCGAACGGTGATAGCCACGGCGCGAGTAGGGCCAGTGCAATGAACGTTAGCACAATGGCCAGGCCCACCAGCGCGGCGCGGCGGCGGCAAAGCTTGCGCCATGCGCCACGCCAGGGACCGGCTTGTGGCGGCACGCCGGCCGCGAGCGCGTCGGTTGCGCCAAGGGCGGTGAAAGCGGTGGCCATTCAGCTGCGCAGCCGCGGGTTGGCGGCGAAGTAGGCCAGGTCAGCCAGCAGATTCAGCGTGATGTAGGCCGTGGCGGTGATGAGCACCACGCCCTGCACCACGGCGTAGTCGCGGTTGAAGACCGAGTCGACGATGAGCTTGCCGAAGCCCGGGATGCTGAACACCTGCTCGGTCAACACCGCGCCCGACAGCAGCGCCCCGAATTCGAGCGCCCCCACCGTGATCACCGGGATCAGCGCGTTGCGCAGCGCGTGGCGCAGGATGACGCGCGTCTCGCTCAGACCCTTGGCGCGCGCCGTGCGGACGTAATCGGCGGAGAGCACCTGCAGCATCGCGCTCCTGGTGTGGCGCATCATCAGCGCGGCGAACCCGTTGCCGAGCACGAAGGCCGGCATGATCAGGGTCAACAGGTTCTGCTTGAGGCTCTCGCCGGGGCT
>JANLYV010000014.1:0-2280 GCA_031365825.1 Rubrivivax sp.
GCCCAGCGGCAAGGCCAGCGCAACGAGCAGGGTGGCGACGGCGCCGAACCAATCGTTGCCCTGCATCAGCACCACGGAAGGTGCCAGGATCGTCACGCCCAATTCCAGCCAGGGGCTTGCGGGGGCTGCTGCGGTGCTTGCCATGGCACCGAGCTTATCGCGACGAGTGACGCTGTAGGCCGCAGCGCGGCGTGGCGAGCGTCGCGCTGCGTTTTAGTTGGCGTTTTGACGTCGGTTATTTCGGCGCTGGCGCCGGAGCGGGCGCCGGTGCTGGCGCAGGTCCCGTGTTCGGGTTGGGCGTGGTGCCTGGGCCCGGGTCAGGGGTGGGCGCCGGTTTCGGTCCGGGCACAGGCGCTTGCTGGGCGTCGTCGGCCAATACCGACGCCGGCACGGTGGCGACACCCGCGGAGACGCTCATCGGGCCAAGCGGGCCCTGAGCGAAACAGGGCGCGAGCATGGCCAGCGAGGCCAACACCAAGGTCGAAGCTATGACGGGTCTGGATGCGTTCATGATGTAACTCCTGAAATCTCACGGGTTGATAAGCAGATAAGTCGGTCGAACCGAGCAAGTCCAAAGTTACGCTGCCAAGCAGCATCAAGCTGCCGGGCGAGGGCGTGCAACCGTGTAGGAGCAGGCCGCCTTGCGGCCTTCTAAAATGGCCGCATGCAGGGCATCGACACCTTCTTGCACCTCATGCCGAAGGTGGAGCTTCATTGCCACTTGTTCGGCAGCGTGCGCCGTGAAACCTTCTTCGAGCTCGCGCATGCGGCCAAGGCGCCGCTGGGCGACGCCGAGATCGATGCGTTCTATACCCGTGGCGACAAACCCGTCGGTGTGCTGCGTGTGCTGCGCGCACTGGATTCCTGGTTGATTCGCTCAAGCGCCGACCTGCGGCGCATCACCTACGAGTACCTCGCCGACGCCCACGCTCATCATGTGCGTTATGCCGAATTTTTCTGGAACCCCACCGGCACGGCGCGTGATTCGGGCATCGCTTATGTCGACGCGGTGCAAGGCATCGTTCAAGGCATTCGCAGTGCTGAACGAGAGCTGGGCATGATCGGCCGCCTCATCCCGGCCATCGACCGCGAGGCGACCCCGCGCGAGGCGCTGGAGATGGTGCAGTGGGTGCTGGCGCACCGTGTGGATGAAGTGGTGGGCATAGGCATCGACTACCGCGAGGTCGACCGCCCGCCCGAGCTCTTCGCCGAGGCCTACGCGCTGGCGCGCCGCGGCGGCCTGAAAACCACCGCGCATGCCGGCGAGTTCGGCATGCCCTGGCAGAACGTGCAGACGGCGCTGGAGGTGCTGAAGGTCGACCGCATCGACCACGGCTACACGGTGGTGGACGCGCCCGACTTTGCCGCGCGCTGCGCCGAGCGCGGCGTGGTCTTCACGGTGGTGCCCACCAATTCTTACTACCTGCGCACGCTGCCACCTGAGCGCTGGGCGCTGGACCATCCGATACGCCGCATGCCCGGCCTGGGCCTGCGCATCCACCCCAACACCGACGACCCGACGCTGCACCACGTCACGCCCACCGGCGCCTGGCTGATGATGGCGCGCGACTTCGGCTTCACCGTGGACGAACTGCGCGGCTTCATGCTCAATGGCCTGGATGCGGCCTGGGTCGACGACAGCACGCGGCAGCGCTGGCGCGGCGAATTCTGTGCAGCGTTCGATGCGCTGCGCGCACAACATCTGGAAGCGACCGAATGACCCGACGCGCGTTCATCGTCACCACCGCCACAGCGTTAGCAACCGCACGCAGCCAGGCCCAGCCAGCCTGGCCGTCGGCCAAACCGATCACGCTGATCGTGCCCTTCAGCGCCGGCGGCAACGTCGACATCACGGCGCGGCTGGTGGCGCAAAAGCTCGAGCAGCGGCTGAAGCAGACCATCGTCATCGACAACCTGCCCGGTGCCGGCGGGCTGGTGGGCGTGGGCAAGGCCGCAGCGGCCGCCGCCGACGGCTACACGCTGGTGATGGCCTTCGACGGCCCCATCGCCATCACGCGTTACGTCAATCCGCAGGCGATGCGCTTCGACGTCAACCGCGACCTCGTGCCGGTGGCGCTGACCACCACCGCGCCGATGGTGCTGGTGGCGCGGCCGACGCTCGACGTGCGCAGCATCGACCAATTCGTGGCGCTGGCTCGCGCGCAGCCGGGCCGACTGAGCTACGCCACCAGTGGCGTCGGCACCGTGCTGCACCTGGCGATGGAGATGATGAAGGAGCGCGCCAGGCTCTTCATCGTGCACATCCCCTACCGCGGCGGT
>JANLYV010000042.1:0-7445 GCA_031365825.1 Rubrivivax sp.
GTTCGAATTGTAGGGTCAGGGATTCAATCCTCCAACACGCGATCGCGGCTTTCGGGCAACGCCATCATCGCGATCGCCGTGATCACGCTTGTGCCGGCCACGTACCAGGCCGGTGCGGCGGGGTTGCCGGTGGCACCGATCAGCCAGGTCACGATGAATTGCGTGGTGCCGCCGAACAGCGCAACGCCGACTGCGTATGCAATCGACAAGCCCGTCGCACGAACGCCGCGCGGCAGCAACTCCGGGATCGCGACCAGCGACGCCGCGCCGCTGACAGCGGTGAGCGCGGCGAGGAACGTCGTAACGGCTAGCAGCGTGCCCTGCGTCGGATGGCTCACCAGCAGACCGAACGCCGGCACCGTGAGTGCGGCGGTCGCGATGCGCGGCCACAGCATCACCGGCTTGCGGCCGTAGCGGTCGCACAGCCAGCCGCCGAGCAGCGAGAAGGCGAGCGTGGCAATGCCCACCATCACAGTCGCGCCCATCGCGATCAGCGGCGGGAACTTGAGCGTGGCGATGGCGTAGGTGGTCATGTAGTTGCCAACGTAGTTCGAGACGGTGCCGCCGAGCACCACCAGGATCGCCAGCGTGATGATGCGACGCTGCCGCAGCAGACCCTTCATTCCGACGTTCTCGGCATGGACCGGCGCAGCATGCAGCGTCTCGGGCATGCTGCGTCGCAGATAGAACGCAACCGGCAACAGCAGCAACCCGACGGCGAACGGCACGCGCCAGCCCCAGTCCTGCAACTCGGCCGGCGTGAGCATCGAGATCATCGCGATGCCGAACGTTCCAGCGACGAGCGTGGCCACGCCCTGGCTCGCCAACTGCCAGCTCGCATAGAGCCCGCGTTGCTGCGGCGGTGCCGATTCGATCAGGAACGCACTCGAAGGGCCGACCTCGCCGCCCAGGGCCAATCCCTGGATCAGCCGGCACAGCACGACGATGATTGGCGCCGCGAGCCCGATGCTCGCGTACGACGGTGTCAGCGCGAGGCCGAGCGTGCCCACCGTGATCAGGCCGATCGTCAGCAGCATCGCCGGCTTGCGCCCGGCACGGTCGGCGAAGGCGCCGATCAGGATGCCGCCGAGCGGCCGCGACACGAAGCCGACGCCGAACACTGCTACCGACAGCAGCAGGCTGCCGAGCGGCGTCGACGCCGGGAAGAAGGTCCTGCCGATGTAGACGGCGAAGAACGCGTAGGTGACGAAGTCGTAGAACTCGAGCGCGTTGCCGGCGACGGTGGCCGCCACCACGCGCTTGGGGACGCCAACCGCAGGTGGTGTGCTCGGTCGGGGTGATGCCGTACTGCTCGGCGCGACAGGGATCGGAATGGAGGCAGACAGGTTCATGGCAGTTCTCGCTGAGCGGGCCGAAGCCCTTGGGTGCTGCGGACACACGGAGGACGCAACGACCGCAGCAGCCGTGGCGACGGGAGACTCGAAAGGGGTCAGTCGGTCAGAAATCGTTCGGCGAGAAGAGCCCAGTACGCGGCCCCAATCGCGATGTTGTCGTCGTTGAAGTCGTAGCCCGGGTTGTGAACCATGCAGGCGCCTGCACTGTCACCATCGCCATTGCCGATCAGGAGGTAGCTGCCGGGCACACGCTCCAGCATGAAGGCGAAGTCCTCGCTGCCCGACTGCGCCGGACCTTGCAAGGTGACGCCGCTGACGCCGCGCAACTCGAGCCCGACCTCGCGGGCGAACGCGGTCTGCTCGGGCGTGTTGACGAGCACCGCGTAGCCGGCGCGCCAGGCTATGCGGGCTTCGATGCCGAAACTCTCGGCCTGCGCGGCCACCAGCGCCTTGATGCGGCACTCCAGCGTCGCGCGCACGTCGCGATCGAGCGCGCGCACGCTGAGCTCGAGCGTCGCCGCAACCGGAATCACGTTGTTCGCCTTGCCGGCATGCAACGCGCCGACGGTGACCACAGCCATGGCCTGCGGATCGACCTTGCGCGAGACGATCGTCTGCAGCGCCATCACGATGCTGGCCGCGGCGACGATCGGATCGGCGGCCTTGTGCGGCATCGCGCCGTGGCCGCCGACCCCCGTCAGCGTGATGCTGGCGTAGTCGCTCGACGCCATCGCCGCACCTTCGCGGAACATCAGGTGGCCCTGCGGCAGGCCGGGCATGTTGTGCATCGCGAACACCGCGTCGCACGGGTAGCGCTCGAACAGGCCGTCGTCGATCATGCGAAGGGCGCCGCCACCCCCCTCTTCGGCCGGCTGAAAGATCAGCTGCAGGGTCCCGCTGAAACCACCGCCGTCAGCCAGGCGGCGCGCCGCAGCCAACAACATCGCGGTGTGGCCGTCGTGACCGCACGCGTGCATCACCCCGGGGCGGCGGCTGGACCAGGCGGCGCCGGTCGCTTCGGCAATGGGCAGCGCGTCCATGTCGGCGCGCAGGCCGAGCCGCTTGCTGCCGGTGCCACGCGTCAGGCGACCCACTACGCCGGTCCCGCCCACTTGGCGTTCGACCGTGTAGCCCCAGCTCTCGAGCTTCTCGGCCACCAATGCGGCGGTACGGTGTTCTTCGAATGCGAGTTCCGGTTCGCTGTGAATCTCACGGCGCAGGCGGATGAACTCTCCGACCTGCGGATTCAGCGCTTGGCGAAGGTACACCGCGTCGGCGGGCGCTTCGACCGGGCGCGTCGGGGCAGGTGTCGTCGTTGTGTCGAACATGAGGCGGCTCCAGCGGCACCGAATCGAATCGACCGGCGCATGGCTGCAATGTAGGAGTCAGATTGCATGACGTCCAATGCATTGTTAAACCAAGTATCATGAGTTCAATGAATGAACTTGCAGGGTTTACGCGATGACGCTGGTTCAGCTTCGACACCTGATTTCGTTGGCGCAGAGCGGCTCGTTCACGCGTTCCGCGGAGGCGTTGTTCCTGACCCAGCCTGCGCTTAGCCGCAGCATTCGCGCGCTCGAGGAGGAGCTGGGCCAGCCCTTGTTCGATCGCGTGGGGCGCCGCAGCATGCTCACGCCGTTCGGAATCGAGGCGTTGCAGCGTGCGCGGCATCTAGTGTTCGAGGCCGATGAACTGGCCGGCAGCGGGCGGCAGATGAGGGATGGCCGCTCGGGCACTGTTCGCATCGGGCTGGGTTCTGGGCCTGGCGCGATGCTGATGACCCCGCTGCTGAGGACGATGGCGAAGTCGCACCCGACGATTCATGTGGAGGTCGCGCGCGGCCATACCGAAGTGCTCACGCGTGCATTGCGCGAGCGCGAGCTCGATGCGCTCGTCGTCGATGCCCGCTCGCTGTCGCCCGCGCCTGATCTTCGCGTGGCGAATCTGGTCGAAATGCGAGGTGCGTTCATGGTTCGCGCAAACCATCCGCTCACTCGCTGGAAAGGCACCCTGCGATTCGACGCGTTGCGCCAGTTTCCGATCGCATCGACGCCGCTGAGCGACGAGGTCGCACGCACATTGGTCGAGCGCTATGGGCCCGCAGCGCATCCGTCGGACTGCGTCACGCTGCGCTGCGAGGAGATACCGAGTCTGGTCGAAGTCGTGCGGCATAGCGATGCGGTGCTGATCGCGATCCGCACCGCGGCACCCGATCTGGTCGAGTTGGCGCTGAAGCCTGCAATGAACGCAACCGCACGCTTCGGCATCGTCACTCTCGCGCGCCGCGCCGAGCCGCCGGCACTGCCGATCGTTCGCAAGCTGGTCACCGATCTGATGCGCGACTAGCAGGATCCCGTCGACACGAACAGCCGCTCCGGACTCGAACCCCGGCGCCTCCGAACCATGGCGTGGGTCTCGGCGCTGGCCACGGTGGAATCGATCTCAGACCGCTACGGCACCGAAATCTGGCTATGCCTATGTCCAAACCGGCCGCTGGCGAACGGCTGCAACTGGCCGGGACCATTCCAACGATGACGCGGACTGCAAATGTTTGAGTGGACACAGCATGAAGGGCCGGTCCGAGGGCCTGCCAGCGCGACATCCCGACCCCCAGCCGTCAGTCGAAAGCCTGGATTCGAGGCCGGAAAGCGGCCCTTCCCTGCGACGTTCCGGCAAACAGCTTTCGCAACGGGCGGTACTCAGCTCGCGTGCCCTGTCGGGCAGGACGCGGGAGATCTGCGCCGTAGGTGACCGCTATCCTTTCGGTTTTCAGGCCTTGCGCGGCAGCACGGTCAGGACGCGCACGATGAAGGCATGCAGTTCACTCATGTAGTTCTGCAGGAACTTCTTCGTGCCTTCGTAGGTGACCTCGCCCTCTGCGGTGATGAGCCCGGGCTTGAACTGGATGTAAGCCTCGACCTGGTTCATCAGCGGCGAGTTGCCGAAGCACAGTACGCCACGCAGGCTCTGCTGCGCCACCGCAGTGCCGATTGCGCCTGGCGAGGTGCCGATTACGCCCGATGGCTTCTGCGTGAAGGAGTTCTGGCGCCAGGGCCGGCTGGCCCAGTCGATCGCGTTCTTCAGGCCACCGGGGATCGAGCGGTTGAACTCAGGCGTCACGAAGAGGACCGCGTAGGCATCGGCGATGGCCTGTTTGAAGGCGCGCGCGACGGGCGGGTAGTCGGCATCAAAGTCCTGGCTGTACAGCGGCAGATCTTTGATGACGATCTCGGTCAGTGCCAGTTCGGGTGGCGCCAGTTTCGCCAGCGCCTCGGCCAGCAGGCGGTTGATCGATGTCGAGGACAGGCTGCCAACGAAATAGCCGACCTTGTAGGTTGCCATGACGTGCTGCTGGAAAGTGAGAGGGGGTACTGCTCCTACGCCGATGCAGGGCTGCCCACAAGCGTTGGGCGCAGTTCGACGAAGTCGATGGACGCATGACCACGGTGATGCAGGAACTCGCGCAGCAAGAGCAGCGTCGCCGCCGCTTCGCTCCCGGAGGGCAGGCCTTGCATCGCTGCGGGCTGGCCCAGCGATGCCAACGCCAGCCGCTGGAACCATTGCTCGACGATCTCGATCGTCATCGTCGCCCCGGACAGCGCGGCCCAGGGCCTCAGCGCAGGGCTGGTGCTCAGCAGCGGCGCGCGGACGCCGGCGGGGCGGCCGAGCCGCATGATCGCGTCCTCTGTGACGTCGATGGCGCGCTCGATCTCCTGCGCGGTCGGCGGATCGTGGCGGAAGAAGTCCCTGGCGATGCGCGCCGTGCCGATGTCGAGGCGGCGCTCGGCATCGGGCTGGTCGCCCGTCCGCTCCAGCACGACGAGTTCTTCGTCGCCGAAGTGCAGCCATGTCGATCGCGCAACCGGCTCGTGCAAACGATGAACGATGGCGTCGACCACGCGCCCATCGATGTCATGGCCCAGACCAGGGAAGCGATCGAGCGTGGCCACAGCGCCGAGGCTCTGCAGTTGTGCCAGGGCATCCACGGCGCCTCGCACGGGCATCACCGCATCGGCGTCCCCGTGCATCAGGTGCGTTCGAACCGACGCCTGCGCGATGCGCGGCGGCCGTGCGAAGCGGCCCGACAGCGCGACGACGCGGGCCGCAGGCGGACGGTCGATCTGTGTCGACTCCAAGGCCATGATCGCGCCCTGCGAGAAGCCGATCAGCGTCGTCTGCGCAGGCGTCAGGGCGGTGGCCTCGTGCCACCGCTGCACGGTGTGCACGAAGCCGGGCATGGCCGCAGCGACACGCGCGGGTCGGTCGGCCTCGGTGACACCCTGCACCGAGAACCACTGCCAGCCCCGCCCCGCAGCCTCGGGCGCCTGCACGCTGACGATCAGCGCGTCGGCCATATGCCGCGCCAGCGCCTCGCCCAGCGGCAGCAGGTCGGGCGCGTTCGAGCCGACGCCGTGGAACAGCAGCACCAGTTGCTGGGGCATCGAGGGTCTCTGAACGATGAGGTCGTGTGTGTTCATGGGGTTCTCGTCGATCAGGTCGTGCCGAACAAGAAGCTGTCCATCGACAGCACGCCGTGGGTGATGCCACCCTCGATCACGGTGGCAGGCAAGGCCGCAGCCGCGGCGCCTGCGGCGACCAGCAGGGGCCAGAAGTGTTCGGTCGTCGGATGCGCTCGCCGTGCGTGCGGCGCCTGCGACAGCGTCTGGCGCAGGCGGGCGCCGTCACCTTGGACGACAGCGTCACGCACCCAGGCCGCGAACTCTGCTGCATAGCCTTCGTCACGGCCTGGACTGGAGCGGAACTCGGCGAGGTTGTGGGTCAGGCTCCCGGAGCCCACGATCAGCACGCCTTCGTCCGCCAGCGGCGCCAGCGCAGCGCCGAGGGCCCAGGCGCTGTCGCCGTCCAGGCGTGACGGCAGCGAGACCTGGAAGGCGGGCACGTCCGCGGCCGGGTACAAGTGCCGCAGCGGCACCCAGGCACCATGGTCCAGGCCGCGGCGCTTGTCAGGCTGCGGTGACCAGCCGGCGTCGCCCAGCACCTCCAGCGCGCGCTGCGCCAGCGCCGAGTGGCCGTCGACCGGGTAGCTGATCTCGTACAGCGCCGGGTCGAAGCCGCCGAAGTCGTGGATGGTTTGCGGGCGGGTCGCGAAGCCCACGCGCGGGCTCGGCGTCATCCAGTGTGGCGACACGACCAGCACGACACGGGGCCGGGGCAGTACCTGGCCCAGCGCGGTCAGCTTCGGCCCAGCCAGTCCGGGCTCGATCGCGAAGGTCGGCGCGCCGTGCGAGACGAACAGGCTGGGCAGGCGGTTCATGATGACGATGCTCCTCGGTGGGTCAGGGGGATGGCTGGGGTGTTCAGCGCGCAGCGCGGTCGGCCAGCGCCGCGTCCACAGACAGCTTGCCGCCACCGCTGATCAACAGCAACACCGAAGCCGCCAGCAGCGCCAGGCCGAACTCGTAGCCGCCGTTGGCCAGGAACAGGCCCTTGCTGAAGTGCGCCGAGAAGATGGCGATGGCCATCGCGAAGGCCAGCGCGGCGGCGGCCGGCCGTACCAGCAGGCCGAAGATCAGCGCCAAGCCGCCGAAGAACTCGGCGCTGCCGGCCAGCAAGGCCATCAGGTAGCCGGGCGTCAGGCCCAGCGAAGCCATGAACTGGCCCGTGCCTTCCAGGCCATAGCCACCGAAGGCGCCGAACAGCTTCTGCGCGCCGTGCGCCACGAAGATGATGCCGATGGGGATGCGCAGGGCCAGCGGGGCCCAGCCGGCGTCGGTGGCCAGCAGGCGTTGGACAGCGGAGGTGTTGACGTTGCTCATGATGTGCTCCTTGATGATGGAAAGTCGTGTCGATCAGGCCTTGCGGACCCAGGTTGGCGCGATGCCCGTACCCTGGCCCGCGCCGTAAGCGAGGTAGATGTTCAAGCCGGCCAACGGCTCGAGGTAGCGCGCGTTCTTCAGGCCGCCGGCGTCGGTCACCTTGAAGCCGATGCTGTCGGCGATGGCGGTGGCGGTCTGCTTCGCGCGCTCGCTGTCGCTGGCGACGAACACCTCGACCTTGCGGCCGTTGCCGAAGTCGGCGCCTTCGTTCAGCACTTGCGCGAAGACCGTGTTGAAGGCCTTGACGACATCT
>JANLYV010000092.1:0-5053 GCA_031365825.1 Rubrivivax sp.
CCGACTGGCTGACCGTCGCCGTCCGCACCGGCGGCCCGGGTGCGAGCGGCATCTCGCTGATCGCCGTGCCGGGCGATGCCGCCGGGCTCGAGCGCGCGCCGCTCGCCAAGATGGGTTGGTGGTGCAGCGACACCGCGCGCATCACCTTCACCGGCTGCCGCGTTCCTGCGGAGAACCTGATCGGCGCCGAGAACGAGGGCTTTCGCGCCATCATGGACAACTTCAACGGCGAGCGGCTGCTCATGGCGACGAGCGCCTGCGCCTTCGCCGCGGTCTGCTTCGACGAGGCGCTCGCCTGGGCGCGGCAGAGGAAGACCTTCGGCCAGCCGCTCGTCGAGCACCAGGCCGTCCGCCACAAGCTGGTCGACATGCGCATGCGAATCTTCAGCGCCCACGCCTGGATCGAAGCCATGATCGACCGCTACGACGCCGGCCCGCTCGACGGCGAAGGCGTCGCCCAGCTCTGCCTGCTCAAGAACCACGCGACGCAGACGATGCAGTTCTGCGCCGACCAGGCGGTGCAGATCCTCGGCGGCATGGGCTACATGCGCGGCACCAAGAGCGAGCGGCTGTACCGCGAGGTGAAGGTGATGATGATCGGCGGCGGCTCGGAAGAGATCATGAAAGACCTGGCGGCGCGGCAGCTAGGAATTTGACGGCCGCTTCGCCAGTTCCTCGCGCACCAGCTTGACCACCAGCTTGTCCAGCGTCTCCACCGAGTAGTTGCCGACGTCATGCACGGTCTCGCGGCCCGGGCCGCAGGCCGGGTCGGTGGCCTTGGCGTAGGTGAGGAAAATGAAGCGCCCGCCGGTGAACTGCGCCATCTGGCGGTAGATGTATTCACCGCCCTTGTCCAGCCCGCTGGCGCCCACCGTGAAGAGCTTGATGCCGCGTGCCAGCGCACCTTGCATGTCGTCGTCGTACCAGGGCGCGCCGTAGTCGAGGTGCGGCGGCGCGTCGGCCACCAGCATCACCAGCCGCGTGGCGCCATCACCGCGCCACGACAGGCGGTGCACCGCCGTGTGCAGCGCTTCGTTCAGCGCCTCGGGCATGTCGCCGCCGCCGCCGGCGCGCACCCCGGCCAGCGCTTGCTGGAAGGCGCCGAGGTCGTCGCTGAAGTCCCAGGCGCGCACGAAGAATTCATCGCCGCGGTCGCGGTAGGCCACCAGGCCGAAGCAGATATCGGGGCGGCTGGGCAAGGCCGCCACCTGGTCGGCGACGGTGCGCATCGAGCGCTTCAGTTTGTCGATCTCGTCGCCCATCGAGCCGGTGGCGTCGACCAGGAACACCAGGTCCAGGCGCGCGCGTTCGCTCGGCAGCGTGCTGTCCAGACGCACCTGCAACTGGTCGCGCTGGCCGCGGCGCAGCAAGGCCGTTCCGCGCAGTTCGCCGTCCACGCCGGGCTTGCTGACACGCACCTCGAGCACGGCATCGCTAACGCCTGAAGCACGCGGAAACAACCACACCTGGCCAGCGCTGTCGGTGCGCGCCCACAGTGGCAGTTCGCGCGAGCCGGCGTGCACGCTCACCAACGCGTCGGGCACCGGGCGGCCGGCGGCGTCGTGCACGGTGAGGCGGTAGCGCTCGCTGATGTCGCGATCGCGCACGTTCAACGGGCCGGCGCGGCGGCGGTAGGCCAGGTATTCGCCGAAGTCGGCGTTGTCGTCGACCACGCCGGCCGTCACCGGCTCATGCGCCGACCGCGCCGCTTGCGCTTGCGGCACGGGTGACGCAAGCGCTGTGGGTGCTGCCGCAGTGCGCGCCTCGGTTGACTCGGCCTTCACATCCGCACGCTCGCCCTTCTTGGCCGCTGCCCCGACGGCCTCGCGCGGCGGCGCCGCGGGGATGAAGTCACCACGTGCACCGCCGGGCATCACGTCGCGCCGCATGCGTTGCGCCGGAACGGGCCCGGCGAGTTCGATCAACTGCGGCGCGCGGCGACAGTCGCGCGCTTGCGGCGCCGCCGGCGCGCCTTCCTGCGGCCCGCGCCACAGCACGCCGTGCCACAGCGAGGGCTCCACCGCCTGCGGCCGCGGCATCGGCGGCACGGCCCCTGCACCGGGCGAGGTCCAGTCGTGCGCCACGGTGCAGCCCGACGCGGCCACCAGCGCCAGCCACAAAGCGATGCGCGGCAAGTTTCTTCGGCTCATTGCGGTCTCCTTCAAGACATCACGGGCCGCCACCTTTGGCCCCCCGATGCAGCTTGATACGGCCGATGCCTTGCTTCGGGGTTAAGAAAGAGTCTTGACCCCAGTTTGCGACCGCGCACGTACAAGCTTCAGGCGCAATGGCAGACTGCGCTCATCCATGGACGCATCCACCACCGACGACCAGCTCATGCGCGCCTTCGCGCAAGGCGACGCGCGCGCGTTCGAGACGCTGTACCAGCGCCACCGCGTGGCGCTGTACCGCTTCGTGCGCCGGCTGTTGGGCAGCGCGCTCGCCGGCCGGGCCGACGAAGTTTTTCAGGACACCTGGGAGCGCGTGGTGACGGCGCGCGCGCGCTGGGCGCCGCAAGGTGCGAGCTTTCGCACCTGGCTCTTCACGCTGGCGCACCACCGCGTGGTCGACTGCCTGCGTAAGAGTGGGCGTGAGGTCAACATGGACGTTGGCAGTGACCGCAGCGACAGCGAACCCTGGCAGCCCGAAGGCCAGCCCTGGGCCGGGTGGCCCGAGCCGAGTGGTCATGACGACAGCGCCGAGCGGCTGTTCTGGCGCGCCGCCGGTCAGCGCCTGCTCGGCTGTCTGGACGAGCTGCCGCTGGCGCAAAGGACGGTGTTCCTGCTGCACCACGACGACGAGCTCTCCATCGACGAATTGGCCGTGGCCATAGGCCTGGGTTTCGAGACCGCCAAGAGCCGGCTGCGCTATGCCATGCAGAAACTGCGCGCCTGCATGGGCGCGTACCTGCCGCCCACATTCGAGGCGCGTTGATGGACACACAGCTTCCCGACCCGCCGGACGCTCATCTGCGCGCCGCCTTGCGCCAGGCCAGCGACCATGACGCCGCGCCACCGCCGGCGCTTGACCAGCGCATCCTCGCGCAGGCCCACGCCGCGTTGGCCGCGCCCACATGGTGGCGCAGGGCGCTTGCAACCGTCGATGGCCTGCTGCAACCGGCGCCGGCGGCGGCCTTCGCCACTGTGATGCTGGGCAGTGCCATCGCGCTCATGTGGCACGGCGACGTGCCGCCTGAAGCCATGCCCGGGCCTGCCGCCGAGATCCGCACGGATGCGGCCCAGGTCGCCTCGCCGCCAGCGCCGACAGCCTCGGCCGTCTCGGCGCAGCGCGAAGCCACACCGCCCGTCGTCGCGCCCCATGCGGCGCCACCCACGCATACCTCACCCGCGCGAGCACGAGCCGACAAGCCAGTCATCGCGGCACCCGCATCGCCCGCACGTGAAGCTGCGCCTGCGCCTGCGCCTGCGCCCACCAGGCTGGCCGCCGCACCTGCCGCCCCGCCAGCCAAGGCCGCGATCGCCGGTGCGGATGTCAAGGCCGAGTCCGCCGTCGCGCGCAAATCCGGCGCGAACGCTTTCGTCGAGACCATGGCGAGCGACCCCCTGGCCGCCATGTTCGATGCACTGCCCGGCGATGACGCGCGCCGGGCCGCTTTACGCGAACTGCAGCAGGCCGGCCGGGGCCGCTGGCAGCGCTTCGCATCACCGCCCGCGGCCCGCAACCATGCCTTGAGCTTGGGCGACGCCAGCGGCCGCGTCCTGGGCCGCCTGCAATTCGACGACGCGGGCGTGTGGTGGTTCGCTGCCGATGGCGGCGCATGGCACGCGAGCCTGCCGCCCGACACCATTTCGGCCTTGCGCGCGCGGCTGGGCCAATGAGTGCCGGGGCGGCCGCCCGGCGCTGGCATCATGCGCGCCATCCCATCCGCCGCTTTGATGCAGGAGCCACTCGATGTCGCGCCACCCCCGCCCTTCTGTCATGCCGCTCGTCCCCCTCACCCGCCGCCAACTGGCCTTGGGCAGCGCTGCTGCGCTGGCCGTCGCCGCACTGCCCAAGGCCGCACGCGCCGCCACGCCCAAAGACACGTTGGTGCTGGCCGCCGCCTTCGACGACATCATCACGCTCGACCCAGCCGAAGCCTTCGAGATCAGCGCCGGTGAACTGATGGGCAACGGCTACGACCGTCTCATCCGTTACGACGTGAACGACCCGTCGAAGCTGCTGCCCGATATCGCCAAGAGCTGGAAGCTCTCAAGCGACGGCAAGACCTACAGCTTCGAGCTGAAGAGCGGCGTCAAATTCGCCAGCGGCAATGCGCTCAGCGCCGAAGACGTCGTGTTCTCGCTGCAGCGCGCGGTGCTGCTGGACAAGACGCCGGCCTTCATCCTCAGCCAGTTCGGTTTGAAGAAGGACAACGTGGCCGAGAAGATCAAACAGACCGGGCCGCTGTCGCTGACGATCGAGACCGACAAGGCTTACGCGCCGACACTGGTCTACAACTGCCTCACGGCCAACGTCGCCAGCATCGTCGACAAGGGTCTGGTGATGAGCAAGGAAGCCGCGGGCGACATGGGCACGGGCTGGCTGAAGACGAATTACGCCGGCTCGGGCCCGATGAAGATTCGCGAATGGCGCGCGAACGAGTTGATCACGCTCGAGCGCAACGACAACTACCACGGCGCGAAATCCAAGCCGGCGCGGGCCATCTACCGGCATGTGAAGGAATCGGCGACGCAGCGGCTGCTCTTGGAGAAGGGCGACGTCGACATCGCACGCAACCTCACGCCGCAAGACCTGGCGGCGCTGGCCACGAACAAGGACGTGAAGACCACCGCCACGCCCAAAGGCACGGTGTACTACTTCAGCCTGAACCAGAAGAACCCAAACCTGGCCAAGCCCGAGGTGCGCGAAGCCTTCAAGTGGCTGGTGGATTACGCGGCCATAGGCGACACCATCATCAAGAACATCGGCGTGGTGCACCAAAACTTCCTGCCCATAGGCCTGCTCGGTGCGAGCAAGGAGAACCCATACAAATTGGACGTTAGCAAGGCCAAGGCGCTGCTGGCCAAGGCCGGCCTGCCCACGGCTTCAA
>JANLYV010000119.1:0-19896 GCA_031365825.1 Rubrivivax sp.
GCGCGCGCGTCCTTGCGGCTGTCGATCACCAGCACGGCGCCTACCGGGCACTCTTCGATCGCCTTGCGTTGCGGATGCTCGCGATCGTTGAAGACAGTGATCGGGTTCAGGTCCTCGCGTGCCGGGATGTAGCGCAGCGTGTAGGCCTCGCCCACCATGTTGGGCAGGTTGGTGTTCAGCGGCCGCACGTCCTGGATGAAGGCGTTGCGCAGGCCGCGTTTGAAGAGGGCCGTGCACAGCGTGGCGGTGCTCACGCCCATCAGTTTCTGTCGCGTCAGGGCGTTCATCGCTGGCCTTAAAAGATCTGGGGTTCGGGCACCGGCGCGCCGAATTCGGTCTCGAGGAAATCGAAGTCGCAGCCCTGGTCGGCCTGCAGGATGTGGCGGCTGAACATCCAGCCGTAGCCGCGTTCATAACGCCGGGGCGGTGGTGACCAGGCGGCGCGGCGCCGTGCCAGTTCTTCGTCGCTGACCTCGAGGTGGATGCTGCGCGCCGGCACGTCGACGCTGATGATGTCGCCCGTGCGCACCAGCGCCAGCGGCCCGCCGATGTAGGCCTCGGGCGCGCAGTGCAGCATGCAGGCACCGTAGCTGGTGCCACTCATGCGCGCGTCGGACAGGCGCAGCATGTCGCGCACGCCCTCTCGCACCAGCTTGATCGGGATCGGCAACATGCCCCATTCGGGCATGCCAGGGCCGCCCAGCGGGCCGGCGTAACGCAGCACCAGCACATGCCCGGCCGTCACCTCAAGATCGAGGTTATCGATCGCCGCCTTCATCGCCGGGTAGTCGTCGAACACCAGCGCCGGCCCGCTGTGGCGCAGCAGATGCGGCGCGCAGGCGCTGGGTTTGATGACCACGCCGTCGGGCGCGAGGTTGCCGCGCAGCACGGCCAGCGCACCCTCGGCGTAGATCGGGTTGGTGAGCGGCCGGATGACGTCGTCGTGGTGCACTTCGGCGCCTGCGATGTTCGCACCGAGTGTGCAGCCGTTGACCGTTAGCACCTCGGTGTGCAGCAAGCCTTCGATGCGTTTCATCAAACCCGGCAGGCCGCCGGCGTAGTAGAAGTCTTCCATCAGGTAGGTGTCGCCGCTGGGCCGGATGTTGGCCAGCACCGGCACGCGACGGCTGGCAGCGTCGAAGTCGTCCAAGGTCACGGCGCAGCCAGCGCGGCGTGACATGGCCACCAGGTGAATGATGGCGTTGGTGCTGCAGCCCATGGCCATGGCCACGTTGATGCCGTTGAGGAAATGCGCGCGGCTCAGGAACGACGCCGGCGTCATCTCCTCCCACACCATCTGCACGATGCGCCGGCCGCATTCGGCACTCATGCGCATGTGGTTGGCGTCGGGCGCGGGGATGGCGCTGGCGCCGGGCAGCGTCATGCCTATGGCTTCGGCGATGCCCATCATCGTGGCAGCGGTACCCATGGTCATGCAGGTGCCGTGGCTGCGCGCGATGCCGGCTTCGACTTCCAGCCATTCTTCGTCGCTCAACTTGCCGGCGCGGCGCTCGTCCCAGTACTTCCAGCCGTCCGAGCCCGAGCCCAGGGTCTTGCCCTTCCAGTGGCCACGCAGCATGGGCCCGGCGGGTAGGTAGATGCAGGGCAGGCCGGCGCTGAAGGCACCCATCAAGAGGCCCGGCGTGGTCTTGTCGCAGCCGCCCATCAAAACGGCGCCGTCGATGGGATGCGAGCGCAGCAGCTCTTCGGTTTCCATCGCCAGGAAGTTGCGGTAGAGCATGGTCGTCGGCTTGACGATGGGCTCGGACAGGCTGATGGCCGGCAGCTCCAGCGGGAAGCCGCCGGCTTGCAACACACCGCGCCTGACGTCGTCGACGCGCTGCTTGAAGTGCGCGTGGCACTGGTTCACGTCGCTCCAGGTGTTGACGATGGCAATGAGCGGCTTGCCGGCCCAGTCGGCCGTGCTGTAGCCCATCTGCATGAAGCGTGAGCGGTGGCCCATCGAGCGCAGGTCGTCGGGCGCGAACCAGCGCGCGCTGCGCAGTTGCGCGGGGGTGCGCATCGTCAGGCGCAGTTCAAGTGGTAGCCGCGGCCGGCATAGTCGAAACCGACCAGCTCGCCGATGGCCACGTCCTTCACGGCAGGTGCGGCGTAGTAGGCCCGTATCTCGTTGATGAGTCCGGTCGCAGCGTCGAACACATACCACTCGTCACCGCGCTGGGCCGTGCCGCTCTTGCGCTTCCAGTGCGTCCACTCGATCACGGCTTCGTTCGAATCAGCACTCACCAGCACTTTCTCGATCGTCCACTGCGAGCCCAGGTGTTCGACACACCAGACCCATTGCGCGGCGATGGCGGCGGCGCCGCGCCAGGGTATGTCGCGCAGCCCGGGCGGGAAGTAGTGCACCGCGTCGGGCGTGAAGCAGCGTTGCAGCGCGGCGTGGTCGCCGGCGTTGCAGGCGTCGAAGTAGCGGCGGATGAGTGTTTCGTGAGCGTGCATCGAGGCCTCCGTCAAAGCGCAGGGCGGCCTGCGGCGACCCATTCACGATACTGCGTGCGCGTGGCTTCACTCGGTGGGTACAGGCCCCACAGCGCTTCGCCGCGCTGCAGGCGCAAGCCCAGGTAGGCCTCCAGCGCGTCTTGCGCTTCGCACAGCTCGGCCATCTCGGCGGCCATGGCTGCGGGCACCACGCTGATGCTGTCCGCGTCGCCGTGAATCACGTCGCCGGGGTACACCGCCACGCCGGCACACGACACCGGCACCTGCAGGTCGGCGACATGGTGAAAGCTCAAGCGTGTGGTGGCGGTGACGGCCGCGCACCAGCTCGGGATGGCCATGCCGGCGAGTTCACTGGCGTCGCGAAACGCGCCGTCGGTGACCACCGCGCGCACACCGCGTTTCATCATGCGCGTGACGAGCATGTTGCCCATCGACGCCGCACTGCTGTCGCGCCGGCTGTCGATGACCATCACGTCGCCGGCGCCGGCCTGCTCCACGCCCACCCATTGCAGGTTGTCGGCGTCGGGCGTGGTGGTCAGCGTGGCGTAGGTGTCGATGTCTTCGCGCGCGGGGATGAAGCGCATCGTGAAGGCGCGGCCGGCGAAGCGCAGCGGCCGTGTCTGCAGCGGCATCAAGCCGGTCATCACAGGCTGGCGCTGGCCTTTCTTGTACAGCTGCGTGGTGAGCGAGCCGCTGCTCACGCGCGCCAGCCGCGCCAGAACGTCGTCGCTGACGGGCACCGGCTGACGATGCGCTTTTGGTGTGGCCACCACGCTGAGATCTGGGGTCGGATTCATCAGGGAATGCTCCATCGCCGTCCCAGAAGGCGGGACATATCATGTCTTTCGATGCTATGAGCAGGCCGACCCGTCGGCCAGAGCACAAATGCGCCGACCATGGGTGTCGTTCCAGCATCCGGGAGGTCCCAGAGGAGCCCCACGTGGCCGACAAGTCTGCAGATGGCACCGCTGCCCTGGACAAAGCGCTGGCCGTGCTCGATGCCGTGGGCCGATCCACCAGCGGCCTGAGCCAGGCCGAGCTGGCCGCGCGGCTGGCCTTGCCGCGAACCACGCTGTACCGGCTGCTGGGCACGCTGGTGGCGCGCGGCCTGGTGCGGCGCGACCCGCTGCGCCGTGTCTACTGCCTCGGCTTCGTCTGTTTCGAATACGCGCGTGCGGCCTACGCCATGCCCGACCTGGTGGCCGCTGCGGCGGCCGAGCTGCGTGCGCTGCGCGACATGACGGGCGAGACCACCTACCTCGCCACGCTCGACGGGCTGGAGGTGTTGTCGCTGGAGCGGTGCGATGGCGCGCACGGCCAGCGTTCGCAGGCGGCCATTGGCCAGCGCAAGCCGCTGCACTGCACCAGCCAGGGCAAGGCCATTCTTTCGGCGCTGCCGGCGGCGCAGCGCGACGCCATCATCAAAGACCTGCCGATGTTGCCGCTGACCCACCGCAGCATCACCGAGCGCCGCCGCCTGCAAGCCGAGCTGCGCCTGAGCGCCACACGCGGCTGGGCGATCGACGACGAAGAGATCGCACTCGGCGTGCGCTGCTGCGGCGCGCCCATCGTCGACGCACGTGGCCAGGTGCGCGGCGCCATCAGCGTGGCCGGGCCGGCCTTCCGGTTGACGATGGAGCGGCTCGAACTCATCGGCCCTGAAGTGGCCGAGGCTGCGCGCCGTGTCGGCGCGCAGCTCTCGGCGGCGCAGGTGGCGCGCAGCGACGGCGACGCCAGCGCCGTGCCCGGCGAGTGGGCCTTCGACGGCGCCGAGCCCTGCTGGTGGCCGGCCGAGCGCTGCCTCTTGTGGGTCGACCGCCTGGCGCCGGCCCTGCACATGGCTAACGCCCAAAGCGACCGCATCCTGGCCCTACTCGACCAACCCATCCGGCGCCTGCTGCTGCACCCCGACGGCGCGGCCGTGCTCAGCGGCGAACGCTGGCAGCTGGTCAACGCCCAGGGCGAAGTGCGGCCGCTGCAAGGCTTGCCGACGCAACGCCTGACGGCCCTGTGTCTGGCCAGTGGCGGTCGGCCCTGGGCCTGCATGGCCGACGGCGACCGCTGGCGCATCGGCGAGCTCAGCGACGAAGGCGCATGGCGCGGCGGCTGGCGCCTGGCCGAGCCGGCCACCGCGCTGGCCTGGGACGTGGCCGCCGCGACGCTGTACATCGCCTGCGGCGGTAGCGGCACGCTCTATGCGGCGCACACCGGCAGACAGGGCCTGCAGCGCCTGGCCACGGTGCCGCAAGGCTCGGGCCAGCTCAGTGGCCTGGCCGTCGACGCGCGTGGTGGCGTGTGGAGTGCACTGCGCGGCGGCTGGAGCGTGGCGCGCTTTGCGAGCGACGGCAGCCTCGACCGCGTGCTTGCACTGCCTGTGCCTTGCCCCACCGGCGTGGCCTTCGGCGGTGACCACGCTGGCACGCTGTTCGTCACCAGCGCGCGTGACACGGTCAACCGCGAAGCGCACGATGGCGCGCCTTTGTCGGGCCGGCTGTTCGTGGTGGAAGACGTCGACGCTGAACCTGCACAAAGTGCCTTGAGCCATGCTGCTGACTGAAGAGCACCGCGCCGTGCAGGATGCGGTGCGCAGCTTCGTGCAGGCTGAAGTGGCGCCACATGCGGCGCGCTGGGACAAGAGCCACGAGTTCCCACGCCAGGCATTGCACGGCCTGGCCGCGCTGGGCTGCTATGGGGTGGCCGTGCCAACCGAGTGGGACGGCGCCGGCCTGGACTACCTGGCGCTGGCCGTGATCCTGGAAGAAGTCGCCGCTGGTGACGGCGCCACCAGCACCGTGCTCAGCGTCAACAACTGCCCGGTCTGCTCGATCCTGATGGCCTTCGGCAACAACGAGCAAAAGCAGCGGTTCCTGAAGCCACTGGCGCGGGGCGAGCAACTCGGTGCCTTCTGCCTGACCGAGCCGCATGTCGGCTCCGAAGCCGGTGGGCTGAAGACCACGGCGGTGCGTGTCCATGACGGCGATGGTGATGGCTACGTGCTCAACGGCGTGAAGCAGTTCATCACCAGCGGCAAGAACGGCGACGTCGCCATCGTCATGGCCGTCACCGACAAGGCCGCCGGCAAGAAAGGCATCAGCGCCTTCATCGTGCCCACGGTCACACCAGGCTACATCGTGGCACGCATCGAAGACAAGCTCGGCCAGCACGCCAGCGACACGGCGCAGATCCTGTTCGACAACTGCCGTGTGCCCGCGGCTAACCTGTTAGCTGAGGAGGGTATGGGCCTGAAGATCGCGCTGTCCGGCCTGGAGGGCGGACGCATCGGCATCGCCAGCCAAGCGGTGGGCATGGCGCGCGCCGCGTTTGAGGCGGCGCTGGCCTACAGCAAGGAGCGCTCGAGCTTTGGCCAGCCGATCTTTCAACACCAGGCGGTGCAGTTCAAGCTGGCCGAGATGGCGACGAAGATCGAAGCCGCGCGCCAGCTCATCTGGCATGCGGCGTGTTTGAAGGACGCCGGACGGCCGTGCCTGAAGGAAGCGGCGATGGCCAAGCTCTTCGCCAGCGAGATCGCCGAAGCCGTGTGCAGCGCGGCGATCCAGGTCTTCGGTGGCTACGGCTACGTCAGCGACTTCCCGGTCGAGCGCATCTACCGCGACGTGCGCGTGTGCCAGATCTACGAAGGCACGAGCGAAGTGCAGAAGATCCTGATCGGGCGCGCGCTGGCCTTGTAGGCCACCACACACGCGCCGCTCTAGGAACGACTCGCCATGCCCCCGCCACCCGCTGCGCTGCGCCAGGAACTGCGCTTCACCCACGTCGCCTCGGGCGCCGCCATCGCTTGGGCGCGCAGCGGCCAAGGGCCGCCGCTGCTGCGCACCGGGCACTGGATGACGCACGTCGAATTCGACGCCGTCTCGGCCATCTTCCGCCCCTGGCTCGAACGCCTGGGCCGCTCGCTCACGGTGCTGCGCTATGACGAACGCGGCTGCGGGCTGTCGGGGGCCGACACCACGCCGCTGGGGCTGGAGGCCGCGGTCGAAGAAATCAGCGTGGTGATGGACGCGGCGGGGCTCGAACGCGCGGCGCTGCTGGGCATTTCCGGGGGTGCGGCGCCGGCCATCGCCTATGCCGCGCGCCATCCGCAGCGCGTCAGCCAACTGGTGCTGCTGGGTAGCTATTCGCATGGCCTGTGGCACCGCCAGCCCACACCCGAACAACGCGCCTACGTCCAAGCGCAGATACGCCTGATGGAGCTCGGCTGGGGCGTGCGCAACGCGCCGGTGCAGCAGTTCATCACGGCCAGCATGATTCCCGACGGCACGCCCGAGCAGGTGGCGGCGCTGAACGAGCAGCAGCGCCGTTCCTGCAATGGCGTGCGCGCCGCGGCCTTCTTGCAATCGCGGCTCGGGCTCGACGTGCGCGCCGAGATCGGCCAGGTACGCTGCCCGACGCTGGTGCTGCATGCCCAGGGCGACGCGGCGGTGTCGGTCGAACACGGGCGCGAGGTGGCCGCGGCCATACCCGGCGCGCGTTTCGAATCGCTGGCCACGCGCAACCACGTGCCGCTGGCCGGGGAGCCGGCGTTCGAACACTTCTGCGATGCGGTGACGGCATTCGTCGACCCGGTCGCGATACCTCACGACGGTGGTGCCTTCACGTCACGTGAGCGCAAGCTGCTGGCCTTGGTGGCACGTGGCTGCGACAACCTGCAGATCGCCGCCGAGCTAGGGCTGGCCGACCAGACCGTGCGCAACGCACTCTCGGCGCTGTACGCACGGCTCGGCGTCGAAGGCCGTTCGTACGCGGTGGCGCGCGCCCGCGACCTCGGCTTTCGCTGAAGCGCTCGGGACGCCTGTCCTGCCCGGCCAAGCGTGCACGGGCCGTTCCGGTACGGCTGTCCTGTGGTGTGACGCGGCACGCTCGCCTGCAATGCGACATCGCCACCCACCCATGCCGAGGTCACCATGTCTGCACCCCTGGTTCCTGCCACACGCAGCGCTGCCGCACGCAGCCTGTGGGCGTTCGGCGCCTACCTGCTGGTTGCCGGCGCGCTGCTGATCGTGGCGCCGGCGCTGCTGCTGGCGCCGCTGGGCATCGCCGCGCCGCAAGACGTGTGGGTGCGTCTGGCCGGGCTGCTGGCCATGTGCCTGGGTGCGGGTGACGTGATGGTGGCGCGCCACGCGCTTTTGCCGATGATCCAGCTGTCGGTCTGGCGGCGTGGCCTGGCCGCGGCCGTCATCGTCGCCTTCGTGGTCACCGCCCTGGCACCACCGGCGCTGGGCCTGTTTGCCTTGGTCGACGCCGCTGCCGCGTTGTGGACGGCCCTGGCGTTGCGCCGCGCCGCTTGGCTGACGGTGCACCGCGGCGTCATCGGTGGCGTGCACCAGGCCTGCGTCATGTTTGCAATGGCCGCCATCGGTGCCGCCGTGGCGCTGCCGACCCCGGCCGCCGCCGCGGCCGTGGTCTTCAGCGCCACCATGGCCGGCGCGTCCGACATCGTCGACGTGGTCGACCCCAACGTGCCCATCGTGCGTGTGCAGACCAGCGCCAGCGGCGCCGGCGTGCTCGGCATCAACGCCTACCGATCGGGTGACATCGTCAACCTCGCCACCGGCGCGGGCAGCGGCGCCAACGTCTTCGAAACCGCCCAGGGCGACGAGCTCTTCGCCAGCTTCGACGTGCAACTCGTGCCGACTCTTGACCCGAGCGTCTTCAGCCTGTTCGCGAGTTTGGTCTTCGGCGGCGGCAGCGGCATCTTCAGCGGCGCCACGGGCACCGGCTCCTTCACTGGCAGCGTGCTTTTCACCTCGCCCACGCATGCGCAAACGCGCTTCTCGTTCGAGGGTGAGCTGCTGCTGGTGCCGCTGCCGGGTACCGCACCGCTGGCGCTGGCTGCGCTGGCATTGATGGGCGCCGCGCCGCTCAGTCGCTCCACCCGCCTGAGAGCCGGCTGACGCAGGCGCGGGGCGGGCCGGCGTTGGCGCTACATTGCGTCGGAGCGCCATGCCCGCCAAACCCGCCACCACCTTCAGCCTTGACGAAGACCGCGCGCGCGAGGTGCTGATGGTGCAGGCCTTTGAAGCCGGCAGCGACAGCACCGCGTTGTGGACGGCCGAAGACCGCGCCTGGGCCACGCGCCTGGCGCGCGACACCACGCCCGCTGGCAGCAGCGACGCAGACTTCATCGCCGAACGTGCACGCCATGCCTTGATGCGCCTGGCGCCGCGCGAGCCGGCACTGAAGCGCGGTCTGGGCCCAGGGCTGTGGCAGCCACGCTGGTACCTAGTCGCTGCGCTCGTGGGCCTGGTGTCGGGCGCCTTGATCGACCAGATCGGCGCCGCCCAGCGCATCAACCTGCTCGCACCGCCGCTGTGGGGCCTGGTCGGCTGGAACCTGCTGGTCTACCTTTGGCTGCTGTCGCGCCTGCTGCGGCTGCGCATGTCGCCAACGCTGACGCTGGTGTCGCTGCGCCGGCAACTGCAGCGGTTGTGGTCGGCGCCGGCCGGCGCCAGCGCGCCGATGGCGAGCTTCGCCGCCAGCTGGTCGCGCCTGGCTGCAAAGCTGAACCTGGCGCGCGCCGGCAGCCTGCTGCACATCGCGGCGGCGGCGCTGGGTCTCGGCCTCATGCTCGGCCTGTACCTGCGCGGCCTGGTGCTCGACTACCGTGCCGGCTGGCAGAGCACTTTCCTCGACGCCGCCCAAGTGCAGGCGCTGCTCAACCTGCTGCTCGAACCGGCGCACCGGCTCAGCGGCTTGCCGGTGCCTGACGCCACCGGCCTGCGCGTCACACCCGAAGTCCCTGCCAACGGCGCGGCCGCACCCTGGATCCACCTCTACGCCACCACACTCATGGCCGCGGTGGTGCTGCCGCGCTTGCTGCTCGCCGCCGCATCGCTGTGGCGTGCGCGGCGCTGCTCACAGGGGCTCGTATTGCCTTGGGGCGACGCCTACTTCGAAAGGCTGCGGCGCGCGCGTGCGGGTGCCGCCGCACTGGTGCAGGTGTGGCCGCATGGCGCGGCGCCATCGGCACAGGCTGCGCTGGGCCTGCAAGCGCTGCTGGCGACCGAGCTCGGCGGCGCGATGCCGCTGCGGCTGGAAGACGCCACGGCTTACGGCGACGAAGACGCCACGCCGGCACGCGCCACCGGCGCCACCGCCGTCGCGCTGTTCGACCTGGCCAGCACGCCCGAGCCCGAGAGCCAGGGCCGCTTCATCACGCAGCTGATGCAGGGCGGCACGCTCATCGTCGTCACCAACGAGTCTGCATTTGCGCGCCGTTTCGCGGCCATGCCCGAGCGCCTGGCACAACGGCGCGAGGCCTGGCGCGGCTTCTGCGCCGAGCGCGGGGCCGGGTGGCTCAGCGCCGACCTTGAGAGCTCTGTTTGAACGTTAGCAAGCAGGTTGGCAAGAAGCCCGGGCCAGGCTCAGGACGAGCGCGCCAGCGGCAGGTTCAGAAGCAGGTTCTGCGGCTTCAGGCGCAGCACGCCTTCGCCCGTGTTCATCAGGCCAAGGTACACCGGAAGGCCGGCGACGTCGGCACGCATCTCGTGCGAGCGGTCGAACTCCAGGCGAAAGAGGCTCACCAGCCGCCCCAGGCGCTCGTCGTCGACAGCGTGGCCGGCATAAAGGTCGTCCAGCAGTGCGCTGGCTTGCACGTCCAGCCCGACATGCCAGCGCCATTGCGCATCGTCAATGCGCTGCAAGGGGCTGATGCGCACCTGCACGCCCAGCAGGTGCTGCACCCAGGCTTCGAGCAGCGCGGCCAGTGCCTTCAGGCCCGAGTGCGCGTGCGTGAGGTGGAAGCTCAGGCCGTGGCCAAGCTCCTGCGTGATGGCATGCGTCAGGTCGAGTAGAAAGTTATGTTGCGGCGCGGCGCGCTCGGCGTCGCGCCAAAATTCGGCACGGTTGTCGACGCGGTTGTCGTGCCCGGTATCGGCCGAGAGCACCGCCATCTGCGTCGCCTTCATCGGCAATCGCGCCTCGGCCAGCAGCCGGCCGAGGTCACCGAAGCCGTGTGTCTGGTTCTGCAGGTCCAGCGTGGCTTGGTCACCGGCCAGCAGCCGGCCTTCATGGCGGCTGATGCGCTGCGGGCGGAAGAAGAGCTCGGCGGCACGCACGGCAAAAGCATCGTCGCTGCCTTCGAGCAGATGGCGCACGACGGTCTGCACCACCTGGTCAATGAACACCGGCGGCAGGCTGATGTGGCCGCTGCGAAACAGCGCCAGCAGCCAGGATTCGAGAGAACCCGCGGCCAGCAGCGCGTCACGAAAGGCCAGCACATGGCCCCAGTTTTCGCGCGCGTCGGCGTCACGCAGGCCGGCCAGTTGCGCAGCCGTCACAGGCCGTGCCGGCGCGTCGATCAATGCGCCGTGCAGGGCGATCTCGGCCAGGCAAGACTCCTCGATCAGCGCCAGCTCGGGCCGCGCGTACAGGCGCTGCAGCCAGGCTTCAGTGGGCAGCAACCATCCCTGTGCGTTGCTTGTTAGCAAGGGGTAGCCGCAGGCGGGCCAGAAGTCGTGGGCGGTGGTGGGCATGCCGCGCCAGTTTAGGGCTCAGGCGCAGCGTACATTGCCGCCCATGCCCACCGACATCACCGTCCCGCCGCGCCTTGCGCCATGGGCGTGCAGCGTGTGAGCACGGTCCGCACCCTCACCTTGAGCCTGGTCTCGCATACCAACGTGGGCAAGACGACGCTGGCGCGCACGCTGCTGGCGCGCGACGTGGGCGAGGTGCGCGACGCCGCACACGTCACCGAATTCGCCGATGGCCACGAGCTGATGCGCAGTGCGGCGGGCGACGTGCTGCAGCTGTGGGACACGCCCGGCTTCGGCGACAGTGCGCGCCTGGTGCGGCGCATGAAGCTCGACGGCCACCCGCTGGGCTGGCTGCTGTCGCAAGTGTGGGACCGCTGGCGCGACCGCGCCTTCTGGTCGAGCCAGCAGGCGCTGCGCCATGTGCGTGAGCGCTCGGACCTGCTGCTGTACCTGGTCAACGCCGCCGAGCCCGAGGCGCCTTACCTCGAACCCGAGCTGCAACTGCTGGCCTGGCTCGACAAGCCGGTGCTGGTGCTGCTGAACCAGCTCGGGCCGGCGCGCGAGGCCGCGGCCGAAGCGGCCGAGCTGGCGGCCTGGCGCAGGCGCGTGGCCGGCCACGCCGTGGTGCGCGCGGTGCTGCCGCTGGACGCCTTCGCGCGCTGCTGGGTGCAGGAAGCGGCCTTGTGGCGTGCGGTGCAGGCCGCGTTGCCGCCGCCCGCGGCGGCGGCCATGGCCCGCCTCACGGCCGCCTGGGCCGCCGAGCGCGAAGCCTGCTTCGCGGCAGCGATGCTGGCGCTGTCGCAAAGCCTGGCGCGCATTGCCACCTCACGTCAGACGTTAGCCGAACCGGCCGGCCTGGGCGGGCGTGTGCGCGACAGCGTCGGCGGCCTGCTGCGTGCCGTCAAGAAAGAAGTTGGCGACAGCGACGACCCGCCGTCGCGCGCCATGCGTGCCCTGGCCGGATTCACGCAGGCCGAGGTGCGCGCCAGCACGCAGCGCCTGCTGGAACTGCACGGCCAGCGCGGCCAGTCGAGCGAGCCGATCTTGCAACGCGTGGCGCAGCAGGTATGCGTGCATGCCCGGCTCGACGAAGGCCGCGCGGCGCTGTGGGGCGGCATGCTCAGCGGCGCGCTGGTGGGGCTGAAGGCCGACATCGTCAGCGGCGGCCTCACGCTCGGCGGCGGCCTGCTCGCCGGCGGTTTGCTCGGCGCGCTGGGTGCGGCCGGCGTGGCGCGAGGGGCCAACCTGATGCGTGGTGGCGGCCAGAGCTGGCTCGGCTGGAAAGACGAAGCCATGACGCCGATGGTGCAGGCCGCCGTCTTGCGCTACCTCGCCGTGGCCCACTTCGGCCGTGGCCGCGGTGACTGGAGCGAGAGCGAAGCGCCGGCCTTCTGGCACGCGGTCGTGGCCCAGGCACTGGCACCGCGGGCCGCCGCGCTGGCGGCACTGTGGTCACAACGTGGCCAGAGGTTGAACCATGGCGGCGACGCGGAAAAACTGGCTGCCGCGCTGCGGCCGCTGCTGAGCGAGACCACGCGCCGCGCGCTGGCTATGCTCTACCCCCTGTCTCAAACCGTCACCACCCACACCGTGCCCGACACCCCATGAGCAGTGCCCCCTTCCACCTCTTCGCCAAGGACGCTGCACTTCACGCCTGAACCTCACCCCGCCCCACCCCAACAGGAGACAACACCATGGATCGCCGTTCACTCTTCGAGACCACCGCCACGCTGGGCCTGGGTGCCCTGGCCGGCTGCGCTTTGCCGGGCACGGCCCAGCAGTCGGCGCGCACGCCCTTCGACGTGCCCGACACCTTCATTCCCATCCAGGGCAGCGAGCTGCGCTTTCCGGTGCGGCGCATCTACTGCATCGGCCGCAACTACCGCGCCCACGCCATCGAGATGGGCTCCAACCCCGACCGCGAGCCGCCGTTCTTCTTCCAGAAACCCACCGACGCCATCCAGTACGTGGCGCCGGGCACCGTGGCCGACCACCCCTACCCGTCGCTGACGAAGAACTACCACTACGAGGTCGAGCTCGTCGCAGCCTTGAACAAAGGCGGGCGCAACATTCCGATGGCCAGCGCGCTGGAGCATGTCTACGCCTACGGCCTGGGGCTGGACATGACGCGGCGCGACCTGCAGCGCGCCATGGGCGAAGAAAAGAAGCCCTGGGAGATCGGCAAGAGCTTCGACCTGTCCGCGCCCATCGGGCCGCTGCACCTGCTGGCGCAGACGGGGCACTTCAGCAAGGGTGCCATCTGGCTCAAGGTCAACGGCGTGACCAAACAGAACGCCAACCTCAACCAGATGATCTGGAACGTGGCCGAGCAGATCAGCAAACTCAGCGAAGCCAATGAATTGAAAGCCGGCGACATCATCTACTCGGGTACGCCCGAGAACGTCGGCCCGGTGGTACGCGGCGACATCATCGAATGCCATATCGACGGGCTGCCCAACCTCAGTGTGAAGATCGTCTGAGCATGCGTCGTCGACACCTTCCGGGCGCGTTGGCCGCGGCGCTGCTTGGGCTAACGCCCAAGACACGCGCAGCCGATGCGCTGCCGGTGTTCGACGCCCATGTGCATTACAGCCACGACGCCTGGGAGCTGGTGCCGCCGAAACAGGCGGTGCAGATCCTGCGCGACGCCGGGCTGCGCGGCGCCTTCGTCTCGTCGTCGAACGACGAAGGCACGCAGCTGCTGCTGCGCGAAGCCCCCGATCTCATCGTGCCCGAGCTGCGCCCGTACCGCACGCGTGCCGACACCTCGGGCTGGGTGCGCGAAGAAGCCGTCACGCGCTACATGCAGGAGCGGCTGGCGAAGTACCGCTACGTCGGCGTGGGCGAATTCCACCTCTACGGTGACGACGCCTTGCTGCCGGTGCCGCGGCGCATGGTGGCGATGGCGCGCGAGCATGACCTGGTGCTGCACGCGCATTCCGACGTGGCCGCAATCGAGCATCTCTTCAAACAATGGCCGCAGGCGCGCGTGCTGTGGGCGCACGCCGGCTTCGAGCGGCCCGAGGCCGTGCGCGACGTACTGCGCCGCCATCCGCGCCTGGTCAGCGACCTGGCCTACCGCAACGACCACACCAGCGGCGGCAAGGTCGACGCCGCATGGCGCGAGGCTTTCGACGAATTCCCGCAGCGCTTTTGCGTCGGCAGCGACACCTTCACGCCTGAGCGCTGGCATTACATAGTCGCCCACGCCAACTTCAGCCGCGCCTGGCTGGCGGACCTGCCGGCCGCACTGGCGCAGAACATCGCCTGGCGCAACGCCGAGACGCTGCTGCGAGGTGGCGCCAGGGCATGACCCGCCCACCCTTCGCGTCTAGCCTGTTGAAGCGCCGCGTCGGCGCGGCGCTCTTCGCCTTGTGCGCCGCGCCCGTGCAGGCGCAAGTCTGTGGTGCCGGCCATGGGCACCGCGCTGAAACTGAAGGCCTCGCCATCGCCTTCACGACGGCGCCGCCGGCCTTGGCCATCGGCCAGCACTTCGAGCTTCACGGTCAGATCTGCGTGCCGGCAGGTCGGCCGCTGCCCGCCACGCTGCGCGTCGACGCCGACATGCCGGCGCACCGCCACGGCATGAACTACCGCGCCACCACCACGCTGCAATCCGACGGCAGCTTCAGCAGCCGCGGCCTGTTGTTGCACATGCCCGGGCGCTGGCGCTTCATCTTCGACCTCGGCGCCACGCGGCTGAGCTACGAGCTCGACGTGCCGTGATGTGGAGGGCGAGGGCGTGGCTGCTGCTCGCGGCAGCGTGGCTGATGGCCGGCGTGGCAGCGGCACCGCCGGACTTCAGCAGCGACGAGTTGCGCCAGATCGCCGCCCTTGGCCCCTGGCCGCCAGCCCCGGCCTTCGACGCCGGCAACGCCCTGGCGAAGCGGCCCGAGGCCATTGCACTGGGGCGCGAACTCTTCTTCGAGCCACGCCTGTCGCGCGACGGCAGCATGGCCTGCGCCAGCTGCCACCAGGCAGACCGCGCCTTCAGCGACGGCCGCGCCAAAGCCATGGGCCGTGTCGAGCTCACACGCAACACGCCGGGTCTGTGGAACACGGTGCACCAGCGCTGGTACGGCTGGGACGGTGCCAGCGACAGCCTGTGGAGCCAGGCGCTGCGCGCGCTGACGGCACCCGACGAGATGGCCGCCACGCCGGCGCATTTGCAGCAGCTGCTGCGCAGCGACGCCGCGCTGGCGCGTCGCTTCGAGGCGGCGACCGGAGAAAAGGCTAACGACGATGCTGAGCGCAGTGCCGTGCTGATGGCCAAGGCCCTTGGCGCCTGGGTCGGCAGCCTCGTCAGCGCGCGCACGAGCTTCGACCATTTCCGCGACGCCGTGCTGCGCGGTGACCCCACCGGCGCGGCGCGCTACCCCGAAGACGCCCAGCGTGGCCTGCGCCTCTTCATCGGCCGCGGCCGCTGCACGCTGTGCCACGGCGGGCCGATGTTCAGCCATGGCGAATTTGCCGACATCGGCCTGCCATTCTTCGCGCGCCCCGGTGTCGTCGACCCCGGCCGCCACGGGGGCATCGCGTTGCTGCGTGCCAGCCGCTTCAACCTGCTCGGGCCGTGGAGCGATGAGTCGGGCGGCGCGGCCGCGCTGAAGACGCGCCACGTCGAGTCGCAGCACCGCAACTTCGGCGAATTCAAGGTGCCGCCGCTGCGCGGCGTGGCGCAGACCGCACCGTACATGCACGATGGCCAGCTGGCGACGCTGGCCGAGGTCATCCGCCACTACGCCGAGCTGAAGCTCGAGCGGCTGCACGCCGATGGCGAGCGCGTGCTCGAGCCCTTGAGGCTGTCCGGCGCGCAAGCCGCAGACCTCGAAGCCTTTGTGCGCAGCCTCAGCGTGCCGGCCCAGCACAGCGGCGTGATTGAAAGCCACCCGGCCTTCAGCTCGAAGTGGGTGCAGCCGCGCGACGTGCAGGTGTGGTTGCCGCCGGGCTATACCGCGAACCCGGCGCAGCGCTTCCCGGTGCTCTACCTGCACGATGGCCAGAACGTGTTCGCGGCGCCCGCGGGTGGTGACGAATGGCAGATGGACGAGACCGCGCTGGTCCTGATGCAAGGTGGCGCCATCGCGCCGGCCACCATCGTCGCCGTGGCCAACGTTGATGCGCGCCTGGCCGACTACACGCCCTGGCCGATGCAGCGCGACGGGCGCTCGCTGGGCGGGGGCGCCGCGGCCTACGGGCGCTTTCTGGTCGAAGAACTGAAACCCTTTGTTGACCGCCGCTACCGCACCAAGCCTTTGCGCGACGACACATCGCTGGGCGGCTCTTCGCTCGGTGGCCTGGTGTCGATGTGGCTGGTGCTGCAGTACCCACAGGTATTTGGCGCTGCGCTCGTCGTCTCGCCTTCGGTGTGGTGGGCCGATCAGGCCATTTTGCGCGACGTGGCTAACGCCAGACAGGAGGGCACGCCGCCGCGCCTATGGTTGTCGATCGGCCAACGCGAAGGCGACGAAGCGGTGCAGGGCGCGCGTCTGTTGCGCCAGGCCCTGCAAGGACGCGCCACGCTGCACTACCTTGAGGTGCCCGAGGCGACACACGACGAGCGCGCGTGGGCGGCGGCGGCGCCAGACATGCTGCGTTTCCTTTGGGGCAAGGCACGCTGATCACCCCGCGTATCACCCCGGACAGCACGCCGGCAATTCAGCCTTCCGTTCCATCGCCATGCCCATGCCGCCGCGTGCGCTTGACAGGTTTTCATAATTCAACGATAGTTGAAATATGGAAGAAATAGATGTGGTCGCAAGTCTTGCCGCGCTGGCGCAAAGCCACCGCCTGCGCCTGTTCCGTGCGCTGGTGGTGGCCGGGCCGGCAGGCTTGACGGCGGGCGCGCTGGCCGAACAACTCGGCGTGGCGCCGACGACGCTGTCCTTCCACCTGAAGGAGCTGAGCCACGCCCAGCTCGTGACGCAGGAGCGCGACGGCCGCTTCCTCATCTACCGCGCCCGCTTCGAACGCATGAGCGATTTGCTCGAATACCTCACCGCGCATTGCTGCGAAGGGCGGTCGTGTGCACCTGCCGGTAAGCGCCGCAAGGTTTGCTGAAACCTCAGCCATCACCCCACCGAAAGGACCCTCGATGAAACGTTTCCACCTCCACGTGCATGTCAATGACATCGCGCAAAGTGTCGACTTCTACAAGCAGCTCTTCGCCGCTGAGCCCACGCGGCACGAGAGCGACTACGCCAAGTGGATGCTCGACGACCCGCCGGTGAACTTCGCCATCTCCACGCGCGGCAACGCCACCGGCGTCGACCATGTCGGCATCCAGACCGACAACGCCGAAGAACTGGCGCAACTGAAGGCGCGTGCGCAAGCGGCCGACATCAGCCTGCGTGACCAGGGCCAGACCAGCTGCTGCTACGCGCGCAGCGAAAAGTACTGGGTCACCGACCCGCAAGGCCTGGCCTGGGAGCATTTCCACACGCTCGGCAACATCCCTGTCTTCCACGAAGAGCCGGCGGCCACCACAGCGGAACGCAAGGCCTCGGGCAAGCCGCTCGACATCGCCGTGAAGCCGGCGGCGTCGTGCTGCTGAAGGCGGGCCGATCATGAAGAACGTGCTCTTCGTCTGCACCGGCAACTCGGCGCGGTCGATCATGGCCGAGGGCCTGCTCAACCACCTCGGTGCGGGCAGGTTCCGCGCCTATTCGGCCGGCAGCCAACCCACCGGGCGCGTCAACCCGTTTGCACTGAGCACGCTGGCCAGCCTGGGCGTGCACGCCGACGGCTACCGCAGCAAGAGTTGGGACGAGTTTGCTGCGCCCGACGGGCCGGCGCTGCACTTCATCTTCACCGTGTGTGATAACGCCGCAGGTGAGGTGTGCCCGTACTGGCCGGGGCAGCCGGTCAGCGCGCACTGGGGCGTGAGCGACCCGGCCACGGTGGAAGGCAGCGGCGAGGACAAGGCGCGCGCCTTCATGGCGGTGGCGCTCACGCTCAAGCGTCGCATCGAGCTGATGCTGGCTCTGCCGCTGGCCACGCTCGATGCCATGGGCGTCGAGCGCGAACTGCGTGGCATCGGCACGATGTGAAGGCCTACCGCGCGCGCCTGTTGGGTGAATTCCTCGGCACGTGTTTGCTGCTGGCCATCGTCATCGGCTCGGGCGTGATGGCCGAGCGGCTGGCCGCCGGCAACCTCGCCGTCGCGCTGCTCGCCAACACGCTGGCGACGATGGCGGGCCTGGTCGTGTTGATCGAAATCTTCCGCCCCATCAGCGGCGCGCACTTCAACCCCGCCGTGAGTCTGGTGATGGCGGCGCGCGGTGCGCTGCCCTGGGCACTGCTGCTGCCCTACGTCGTGCTGCAACTTGCCGGCGCCGCCGCGGGTGCGTGGCTCGTGCATGCGATGTTCGACATACCCATGCTGCAGTGGTC
Organism: Rubrivivax sp.; assembly: GCA_031365825.1. Lineage (GTDB taxonomy): Bacteria > Pseudomonadota > Gammaproteobacteria > Burkholderiales > Burkholderiaceae_C > Rubrivivax. Next base: position 18,345 of record JANLYV010000119.1, read on the forward strand.
GACCAAGGTACGTGACGGCGGCGGCCAATGGCTGGCGGAGGTGGTGGCCACGGCTGGGCTGGTGTTGACCATCCTTCGCGCCCGACCCGAGCGCGTGGCGGCCCTGGTCGCCGCATGGATTGGCGCGGCCTACTGGTTCACCGCCTCCACCTCGTTCGCCAACCCCGCAGCCGCCTTCGGCCGCATGCTCAGCGACAGCTTCGCCGGCATCGCGCCGGCCAGCGTGCCCGGCTTCGTGGTCGCGCAGTTGCTGGGTGCGGCGCTGGGTGCGGTGATTCACCGCAAGCTGGGTGACGTACCGGTTGTATAGACCCCCCCGGCGCCCCCCGAGCACGAAGGCAGCGTTCCAGTTCTGGCTGGACCACCAACGTGGGCACAGCGATCACATGGCATCACTGCCGAGCTCGAACGTCGTCGTGGACTGTCGACGCGGCTGACACTCGTCCGCGGCCGCGGCCCATCCTGGCGCGCAAGTGTCTGTTTCAGCAATGGCTTCTCGTCCAGGCGCAAAACTTGCAAGCATCCTGATGGCCTGGTCGCGGCATTCCCGTGCACCAACTCTCGAGGCCGGGATGCCGGTTTCTTTCACTCAAGGAGTGTCCACATGATCAAGTCGTCGCGTAGCGCGCTGGTCGCAGCCGTATTTTTGATGTCGTGCAGCGGAGCCTTTGCCGCATTCATCAATTTTGTTGAGGGGGTGCTGGAAGGCGATCCGGTGGTGGTGACGACCAACATCGTCCTGACAGCGCCGAGCGTCATCACCGCCGAATCTGCGACGGTGACCGGGTTCCATCACCCCGGCATCAGTCCCAACCCGATCGCCACCCCGCCGGGCAAACGCGCGGCAGTTCTGTTCGAGCCCGGCAATCAGGATCTCGTCAGCGACTACGTTCTGTTGACCGTCGGTGAGATCAGGCAAGACGCGGTGTTCGGGCTCGCCCAGGACCTGCTGGTCGAATTCTTCTCCGTGGACATTTCGCTCGCCGACTTCCGCGTCCTCCTGGCCAACGGCGGATTTACGTTTGGCGGCGGGTTGGTGGAGGATGGAACGCTGCAAGACCTCTCCGCCCTGTTGGGAACGCTGCCCGAGGGCTTGATCGTCCGCGCCCAGTCAGGTCCCGGCGAACTGCCGGAGCCAGGTTCAGTGGCGTTGGTCGGGCTGGGGTTCGTGGCCTTTGCGATCATTCGCCGGCGCAAGACGCTGACTTGACGGCAGACGTTGCGGCGCAACCGCCCGCTGACCGAATGCAACCCCGCTGCGGCGGGGTTTCCTTTGCCTGAAAGCGAACTTCGGATGCGCCGCTGCGACAAGCTGGGTGCTCAAGCGCCCGTGCTTCGTTCCAACTGCGCGAGCTCGCGCAGGCAGGCCATGCACAAACACCCGCTCCAGCGCTGCCGCAGCTGTGCTTGTAGTTCAGGCGTTAGCACCAGCTTCGTGCAATCACAGGGCCCCGGGCCATTCATGGCGCAGGTGAAGGCGCCGGCGCAGCGCGGGCAGCGCGTGGCGCCGCCGGTCGCGGGTGCGTCATGCACGGCGCAGGACCACCGCGTC
>JANLYV010000125.1:0-40676 GCA_031365825.1 Rubrivivax sp.
GCCAGGCCCTGGCCTTCGGCGGTGACGCCGATGTCGACGGCTTCATGCTGGCCTCGGTCCAGCCCGAGGCTATGCACAGCGTGCCCACCGCACCACCACGCGCCTACGTGCTGGGCCTGTTCGACCAGTACGCCGAACGCTTTGACGACCATCTCTTGCGCGACCTGGCCTACCGCGCGCCCCAGGTCTTGTGCGGCCTGCTGCCGCCAGGGCGGCGCTACCGCGCGGCGCTGGATCTGGGCTGCGGCACGGGGCTGTCGGCACTGCCGTTGCACGCGCTGACGGACGCCATCGACGGCATCGACCTGTCGCCGCGCATGCTGGCGAAGGCACGCCAGCGCGGCGTCTACCGCGAGTTGCTGTGTGGTGACCTGACCGAACTGCTGCAGGGTCGCAACGCGCGCTACGAGCTCGTGCTGGCGGCCGATGTCTTCATCTACGTCGGCGCGCTCGATGCGGTGTTCGCGGCGGTGGCGAAGGTGCTGGAGCCGGGCGGCCATTTCGCGCTGTCGCTCGAAGAAGGCCAGGCCGGGCTCGAACTGCGGGCCAGCTCACGCTACGCTCACTCTGAACGTTATGTGCGTGAGGTCGCCGCGGCGGCGGGGCTGGTGGTGCTGCACGTGGCGCGCGGAACGATTCGCGAAGAGCAGCAGCGGCCGATCGAAGGGCTCTTCGTCCTGCTCGGCCACTGAGGCCGCACCTGGCCAGCTCAAGCCGACGGCAGCGGCGCCAGTGGCGCGAACTCGCCCGGCCGTTTTTCTTTCCACGCCACGATGGCGCGCGACATCTCATCGATGTCGAAGATCGCGCTTTGCAGCAGCGTCATCTGCTGCAAGGCCTGGCTCGTGGGGTGGTCCACGGCGTAGTTCAGCGCGAGCTTGCTGCCGGCAATGGCCAGCGGTGACTTGGCGGCGATGGCGCGGGCCATGGCCAGCGCTTGCGCCACCAGCGCGGTGGCGTCGATGGCAACGGCATTCACCAGGCCGATGGCCAGCGCGCGTTCGGCACCGATCCGCTCGCCGGTGAAGGCCATCTCACGCGCCACGCCGGGCGGCACGATCTTGGGCAGACGCTGCAGCACACCGAGGTCGGCGGCCATGCCGATGTGAATCTCCTGCACCGTGAAGAAGGCGTCGGCGCTGGCCAGGCGGATGTCGCACGCCACGGCGAGGTCGAGCGCGCCGCCGATGCAGCCACCCTGCACCGCGCAGATGACCGGGAAGTGCGCCAGCTCCAACACGTCGAAACATTGCATCAGCTGGCGCAGGCCGTCCTGGAATGCCAGCCGCGCGCGTGCATCGGCGGTGGCCAGCATCGGCATGCCGCCGGCGAAGACTTCGAGCGCCATGCCGGCACTGAAGTGGCGGCCGGTGCTGGATATCACCAGCGCGCGCGTGCGGCCGCTCGCGCCCAGTGCGAGCACGGCGTCGCGAAAGCCGGTGAAGAAGGCCGGCGCGAGCGTGTTCATTCGCTCGGGGCGGTTCAGCACCATGTGGGCCACGCCGTCGTCGTGGCTTGTCAAGTCGAAGTAGGTGTCGCTCATGGGGTCGTCTGGCTGGTGCGAGGGGATGGAACAAAGCATAGCGGGGCGCGTGATCAAATGCGACCCGCATGACGAACAAGATCCCGACCGACGACCGCCAGTGGCTGCATCTGCGCCGCTGGCCACTGCCCGCCGCACAACACGCCAGCGCACGTGGCGTCATCGTGCTCGTGCACGGCCTGGGTGAACACCTCGGGCGCTACATCATCCTGGCGCAGTTCCTCAACCAGCAGGGCTGGCACGTGGTCGGCGCCGACCAGCGCGGCCATGGGGTGAGCGAAGGCCAACGCGGTGCGATCACGCATGCCGACAACTTCCTCACCGACCTGGCGCAGGTGATCGACAGCGTACGCGCTGAATTCCAGGGGCCGCTGGTGCTGCTCGGGCACAGCATGGGTGGCCTGATCGCGGCGCGCTTTGTGGCCGAAGCGCTGGAGCCGGTGCCGGCGCTGTGGTCGCGCCAGGTCGACGCTCTGGTGCTGTCGTCGCCGGCGCTGGACCCGGGGCTGTCGCTGCGCCAACGTCTGCTGCTGGCGACGCTGGGACGCATGGCACCGGACAGCACGCGCAACAACGGCATCAAGACGGCCTGGATCTCGCGTGAGCGTTCCGTGGTGCGCGCCTACGAGCGCGATCGCCTGGTGCACGACCGCGTCTCGCCACGGCTGGTGCGCTTCATCGTCGACAGCGGCCGCGTCGTGTTGGCACGCGCCACAAGCTGGGCCGTGCCCACGCTGCTGATGTGGGGCGGGGCCGACCGCGTCGTCGCGCCGCGTGGTTCGGCCGCCTTTGCCGAGGCCGCGCCGGCCACGGTGGTGCAGTCGCAGGACTACCCCAAGCTCTACCACGAGATCTTCAACGAACCCGAACGCAACGAAGTGTTGACACGGCTGGCAGGCTGGTTGCGCGCGTTCAAGGCCGGCTGAGCGTTGGCACAGGGGGCCGCCATACACTGCGAACCGCGCGGCACGGGGGTGCCGCAGGAGGCCTGCCGCGATGAATGCACCGACCCGCCCTGATGAAGCAACCGCGCTCGCGGCGTTCGCCGACGCCGCCTGGAACGAGCGCATCGTGCCCGCGCTCACCGAGTACATCGGCGTGCCCGCCAAGAGCCCGATGTTCGACGCCGACTGGGCCGGCCACGGCTACCTCGACCGCGTGGTGCGCGACGCCGCGGCCTGGGTCGAAAGCCGCAAGCTGCCCGGGCTGACGCTCGAAGTCGTGCGCATCGAAGGCCGCACGCCCGTGATCTTCTTCGATTGGCCCGCAAGCGGGACCACCGGCAGCGACACCGTGCTGCTCTACGGTCACCTCGACAAACAACCCGAGTTCAGCGGTTGGCGCAAGGACCTCGGGCCGTGGACGCCGAAGTACGAAGACGGCCTGCTCTACGGCCGCGGCGGCGCCGACGATGGTTACGCCGTGTATGCCTCCATCACCGCACTGGAAGCGCTGCACTCGCAAGGCCTGCCGCACCCGCGCTGCGTCGGCGTCATCGAGAGCTGCGAAGAGAGCGGCTCGCCCGACCTGCCGGCTTATATCGACGCGCTGCGCCCGCGGCTGGGCCAGGTGGGCCTGGTGGTCTGCCTCGACTCGGGCGCCGGCAACTACGACCAGCTGTGGCTAACGACCAGCCTGCGCGGCATGGTGAGCGGCGTGCTGAAGGTCGAGGTGCTGACCGAAGGGGTGCATTCGGGCGACGCCAGCGGCCTGGTGCCATCCACCTTCCGCATCCTGCGCCAGGTGCTGGATCGGCTGGAGGACAGCAAGACCGGCCAATTGCTGCCCGAGAGTTTTCATTGCGCCATGCCGGCCTCGCGCCTGACGCAGGCGCAGGCCACGGCGGCCATCCTCAAAGATGAAGTCTGGAAGCGCTTCCCCTGGTCATGTGGTGCCGACGGCGGCCCGGTGCTGCCCACCACCACCGACCCGGTGCAGGCGCTCATCCGCCGCACCTGGCAGCCCACGCTCAGCGTCACCGGCGTCGACGGGTTTCCCGACCTGAAGAACGCCGGCAACGTGTTGCGCCCCTTCACCGCCTTCAAGCTGAGCCTGCGCCTGCCGCCACTGGTGGACGGCCACGAGGCCAGCCTGCGGCTAAAGACGCTGCTCGAAGACAACGCGCCGTACAACGCGCGTGTCTCCTTCCACCCCGACGGCCGCGCCGGCGCGCTCGGCGCCACCGGCTGGAACGCGCCCGACCTGGCGGCGTGGCTCGAAGACTCGCTCAACGCGGCGTCGCAGGCCCAGTTCGGCGCGCCCGTGGGCTACATCGGCCAGGGTGGCACGATCCCGCTGATGAGCATGCTGCAAAAGGGTTTCCCGGCAGCGCAGATGATGGTCTGTGGCGTGCTCGGCCCCAAGAGCAACGCCCACGGCCCGAACGAGTTCCTGCATGTGCCTTACGGCAAGCGGCTCACCGCGGCAGTGGCGCAGGTGATCACGGCCTGCCCCTGAATCGATTGCGCTTGCCTCTGCACCCGCCTCCCGGCACACACCTGCGCGCACTGGTCTCGGCTCTGCTGAGCGTCTGCGGCGGCTTGCTTGCTTGTGCACCAGCTGCGCGTGCTGACGAAGCCGGCACCGACGTCACTGCAGCGAGCACGCTGCAGCCCAGCCGCACCCTCGCGCCGCCACCTCAGGGTGAGGCCGCACAGCGCCTGCCGATCGTGCTGCGCGCGCAGTCGCTGACGGGACGGCCCGACCTGGACGCAGTGGCCGAAGGCGAGGTCGAGTTCCGCCGCGGCGCGCTGGTGATCCGCGCCGACCGCATGAGCTACGACGCGAGCGAAGACCTGGCGCGGGCGCTGGGGCATGTGCGCGTGCGGCGCGAAGGGGCGATCTACTCCGGCCCCGAACTGCAGCTGCGCGTGCAGCGCTTCGAGGGCTTTTTCATCAAGCCCGAATACGAGTTCCTGCGCCTGCAATCGGGCGGCCGCGCCGAGCGCATCGACTTCATCGACAGCGCGCGTTCGGTGGCCACGCAGGCGATCTACACCAGTTGCCCACGCGACGGCTCGGGTGACCCGGCCTGGGTGCTGCACACCGACCGCGTGCGCATGGACTTCGACACCAACGAAGGCATCGCCGAAGGCGCGGTGCTGCGCTTCCTGGGGGTGCCCATCCTGTGGGCGCCGTCGCTGAGTTTTCCGCTCACCGACGACCGCAAGTCGGGCTGGCTACCACCCAGCGTCAACCTCGACAGCCGCAGCGGCCTGGAGCTGTCGGCGCCGTACTACTGGAACATCGCGCCCAACCGCGACGCCACGCTCACGCCGCGCGTTAGCACGCGCCGCGGCCTGGGCGTGGTGGGTGAATTCCGCTACCTCGAACCATCGTTTCACGGCAGCGTGAACCTGGACCTGCTGCCCAACGACACGGTGCTGCGCCGCGAACGCCACAGCCTCAGCTGGCAGCACGACGGCGACGCACCCGGGCGCGTGCGCTACAGCGCCGATGTGCAGCGCGTGTCCGACGATGCGTGGTGGCGCGACTTTCCCAACGCCAACCGTAGCTTCACGCCGCGGCTGCTGCCTTCGCGTCTGGGCGCCGAGTACGAGTTGACGCTGCCCGACGGCGAGGCCGTGCTGTATGCACGCACGCAGCATTGGCAGGTCTTGCAGGGCAGCACCGACCTGGTGGTCGGTCCCTACCAGCGCAGCCCGCAGCTCGGGGGCCGCGGCAGTGGACGCATCGGTGGCGGGCTGGTGTGGGGGGCGGAAAGCGAGTTCAACCGCTTCACCTTGCCCGCGCGCGCCAGCCAGGCCGATACGCGCAGCGAGGGTTCGCGCTGGCATGTGCTGGCCAACCTCAGTCGGCCCTGGCGCGAGCCAGGCTGGTGGATCGTGCCGCGCCTGGCGCTGAACCTGGCGAGCTACCACACCGACGCGGCGATGAGCGACGGCCGGCGCAGCGCCTCGCGTGCGATTCCGAGCTTCAGCGTGGACAGCGGGCTCGAGCTCGAACGCGAGACCTCGGCCTTCGGCCGCGCGCTGCGCCAGACCTTGGAGCCGCGGCTGCACTACGTCAACACGCCTTTCCGCGCGCAGGACACGTTGCCGAACTTCGACGCCGCCGAGCGCGACTTCAACGCCAGCTCGATCTTCGCCGACAGCAATTTCACCGGCATCGACCGCGTCTCCGACTCGCACCAGATCACTGCCGGCGTCACCAGCCGGCTGCTCGACAGTGCCACCGGCATCGAGGCGTTGCGCCTGGGCGTGGTGCAGCGTTACCTGTTGCGCACGCAGCGCATCACCGGCGACGGCCAGCCGCTGTCGCAACGTTTCTCCGACCTGCTGCTGCTGGGTGGTACGTCGGTCATCCCGAGTTGGGCGCTGGACACGGCACTGCAATACGGCAGCGATGTCTCGCGCATCAAGCGTGCCGTGGTGACGGCGCGTTATGCGCCGGGCGACTTTCGCACCGTCAGCGCCACCTACCGGCTGACACGTGGGCAGAGCGAGCAGCTCGAAGTCGGCTGGCAGTGGCCGCTGCGTCTGGCAGCGCCGGGGCCGGCGGCGGCCGCCACGGGTGCAAGCCTGCGCGGTGCCGATGCAGGCTCGGGTTGTGGTGGCGCCTGGTACACCGTGGGCCGCATCAACTACAGCACGCAAGAGCGGCGCATCACCGATGCGGTGGTCGGCTTCGAGTACGACGCCGGCTGCTGGATCGGGCGCGTCGTGGCCGAGCGGCTGTCCACCGGGCGCAGCGAGGCGACCACGCGGCTGCTCGTCCAGCTCGAACTCATAGGCCTGTCGCGGCTGGGTTCCAACCCGCTGAAGGTGTTGAAGGACAATATTCCCGGTTACCGTTTGCTGCGAGAAGAGGGCCGGCCTGCCCCGGACGTACCGACTTATGACTGAACTGAAATCCACGTGGCGCGCTCGCGCCACTACCGCGGCGCTTGTCGCCACGTTTGTCGCCACGCTTGCCAGCGCGCCGGGTACGGCCCAGGCGCAGGGCCGCGTGACGGTGCGCAATGGCGACTACATCGTCGTCGTCGTCAACCAGGAGTTGGTGACGGCGGGTGAGATCGACCAGCGCATCGACCGCGCGCGCGAAGGCGCGCAGCGTGCGGCACAAGCTCTGCCGCCCGAACTCGAGCTGCGCCGGCAGGTCACCGACTCGTTGATCGAAGAGCGCGTGATCATCAGCTACGCACGCGAAGCCGGCGTGAAGATCGATGAGCCCGAGGTCGACCGCGCGGTGCAGAACGTGGCGGCACAGAACCAGCTCAACGCACAGCAGCTGCGTGCGCGGCTGCGTGAGGACGGCATCGATTTCGCGCGCTTTCGCGCCAACCTGCGCGACCAGATGCTGGTCGAACGGGTGCGTGAGCGCGAGGTCTACCAGCGCATCCGCGTCACCGACGCCGAGATCGACCATGCGGTCGACAAACAACGCGCCGACGCGCAGGCCGACGCCGAAGTCAACGTGGCACAGATCCTCATCACCGTGCCTGACAGTGCCGATGAAGCCACCCGTGCCGCACGCAAGGCACGCGCCGACGCGGCGCTGACGCGCGTGTTGGGCGGCGAGGCCTTCGAGCGTGTGGCGCTCGAGATGTCCGAAGACGGCAACCGCGAGCGCGGCGGCGAGATCGGCATGCGGCCGGCGTCGCGCCTGCCTGACCTCTTCATCGATGCCACGCGCGCGCTTGCCCCAGGCCAGGTGGCACCGGCCGTGGTGCGCAGCGGCGCCGGCTTTCATGTGCTCAAGCTGATCGACAAGCGCGAAGGCGCGGCATTGCGCATCACGCAGACAAGGTCGCGCCACATCCTTCTGCGTACCTCGGAGCGGCTCACCGCCGAGGTCGCAGCGCGGCGTCTGACCGAGTTCAAGCGCCAGATCGAGACCAAAGCCGCGGGCTTCGAGGATCTGGCGCGCCAGCACTCTGAAGACGGCTCGGCGGCGGCCGGCGGCGATCTCGGCTGGGCCGCGCCAGGGCAGTTCGTGCCCGAGTTCGAAGAGGCGCTGAACCGCCTTGCGCCGGGCGGCATATCGCCGCCGGTGGTGTCGCGTTTTGGCGTGCACCTGATCCAGTTGCTCGAGCGGCGCGACGTGGCGCTCGAAACCAAGCAACTGCGCGAGCAGGCACGCAACGTGTTGCGCGAGCAGAAGTTCGAGGAGGCCTACGCCGAGTGGGCCAAGGACCTTCGCGCCAAGGCCTACATCGAAATGCGCGAGCCGCCGCTGTAGGCGCGGGGCAGCGGTGGCGCACATTGCGCGCAAGCGCTTCGGGCAGCACTTCCTCGTCGACGCCGGCGTCATCGACGACATCGTCAGGGCGATCGATCCGCGGCCCGGCCAGGCGCTTGTGGAGATCGGCCCCGGGCTGGGCGCGCTGACGCATCCGGTGGTGGCGCGTGCTGGCGCGCTGACGGTGATCGAACTCGACCGAGACCTGGCCGTGGCACTGCGCCGCCAGCCGCTGCTGCAGGTCATCGAGAGTGATGTGCTGAAGGTCGATTTCGAGGCGCTGGCGCAGAGCTTCGGGCGGCCGCTGCGGATCATCGGCAACCTGCCGTACAACATCTCCACGCCGATCCTGTTTCACCTGCTCGGCGCGGCCACCCATGTGCGGGACCAGCATTTCATGCTGCAGAAGGAAGTCGTGCAGCGCATGGCGGCGACGCCGGGCCACAAGGACTACGGGCGCTTGAGCGTGATGCTGCAGTGGCGCTACGCCATCGAGTCGGTGGTGGCGGTGCCGCCCGAGGCCTTCGACCCACCGCCGCGCGTGCACTCGGCGGTGGTGCGCATGATGCCGCTTGCCGGCGCCGAGACGGTCGCGCCGACTCTGTTGTCCGAGATCGTCACGGTGGCGTTCTCGCAGCGCCGCAAGCTGCTGCGCCACACCCTGGGGCGGTGGCTTGCCACGCGGGGCTTTGACGGGGAATTCGATGTGCAGCGCCGTGCCGAAGAGGTTCCCGTCGCGCAGTACCTGGCACTTGCGCAGGCCTGCGCCAGCGCATGAAAAAAGGCCGGCGCGCTTGTCGCGCTGCCGGCCTCGTGTGCGTGATGCTGATCCGCCGTCAGGCGGCGTTGAGCCACATCGCGGTATCGAAGGCGCTGCTCATCATCGGCATGTTCACGCCGAAGTTTGGATTGCCGCCGGTCTTGCTGAGGGCAACCTTGGTTGCCGGCTTGACTGCTGCGCTCGTGGGGGCCGTGTCCGTAGCCCGCTCCCATGACCCGTTATCTTGGGAGCGGGCTACTGAAAAGAATAGAAGCACCTGAAGGGTATTCGTCGTTCCGACCAGAAGTCGGCCGCGTCTCGGAAGACGTCGAGCAACTGTTCGCGCGCCTCGCGGTCGAAGCGCGGGTTGTCGGGCAGCTGCTCGAGCACGACCACGAAGCCTGGTTGTGCGCCGGACTTGTGCACGAGGTCGGTCATGCAGTCGTAGAGCGCATCGAGGTTCTTGCCGAAATGCGTCGGGAACAGGAACGAGCCGGCAATGCCTTCGAGCACGTCCTGTTTGGACTGCGAATCGGCAAGACTCGCATAGAGGAAGTGCTGGCCAGCCGACTTCGCGGCCTGCATCAGGTCTTCAACCCGATAGGCCCGAATCGACTGCACGATGTTGGGGCGGATGGTCTGCAACTGCATGGTCGCGTGCCTCCTTCAATGGTGGGCTAGGGTGTGGAACATGGGGAACTGGATCACCGCTCGATCCGACGAAAGCTGTTGTAGTGGTCAGCGGTGTAATAACAAGTCTCTGGGGCCGATTTCTGCGTGCCGCCGCAGATGATGCGACGGGCCCCACGATCGCGCGAGCCCGGCGTCACCACGGTGTACTCGCGGTAGTGCCCACGGTTCTTCGCAGGCAAGGCGCGTTCGCGGTTACCGAAGACGCTGCCGTCCTTGGCGAACGGGAACGGGCCACCGGAAAGAATGAGTCGCTGTGTTTCCTGGGCTTCACGCGGCAGGCTGTCCAGCTGAACGCTGGTGTTGTCAGAGTGGGCTGATCCCTGGCGGGCCAAGGCGGGGCCGGTCAGGACTCCCAGCAGCACGGCAGAAATGGCCACAAAGGCAGCTAAATGCTTGCGCAAGGCCCGTGCAGCAGGCCTGCCGCCTGGAATGCCATCAGGGGCAACGCTGATCTTGCCGCTGGAAATACCGCCGAACTCGGCGGGGCCGGTGAAAAACACGGGTTAACCCTGAAAAATCAAACCCGAATGTTAGCGGAAACCCCCCAAGAACTCAAGCTGATGCATCAGTATGCGGCATGGCTTAGTGGATATCAGCGTGCGCTCACATCCAGAAAAACTAATGCAAAACCATGCTCTGTGAGCATCGCCATTGATTCACATGGGCTACCTGGCGGCGTTGGCATCGGCGACGGTCAAGGCCGTCATGTTCACGATACGGCGCACGGTGGCGCTTGAAGTGAGCACATGCACAGGTTTGGCCGCCCCCAACAACACCGGGCCGATGGCAATGCCGCCGCCGGCTGCCGTCTTCAACAGGTTGTAGGCAATGTTCGCGGCGTCTATGTTGGGCAGCACCAGCAGGTTGGCATCGCCGACGAGTGTGCTGTTGGGCATCGAGGTGCGGCGCAGTGCGCTGTCGAGCGCCACGTCGCCGTGCATTTCGCCATCGACTTCGAGCCAGGGCGCTTGTTCGCGCAGCAATGCCAGCGTGGCGCGCATCTTCAGGGCACCGGGCGAATTGCTGGTGCCGAAGTTCGAATGGCTGAGCAGCGCCACTTTCGGCTCGACACCGAAGCGGCGCATTTCTTCGGCCGCCATGACGGTGATCTCGCACAGTTCCGTCGGCGTCGGGTCGACGTTGACGTGCGTATCGACCAGGAACACCTGCCGCCCCGGCAGCATGAGGCCGTTCATGCAAGCATAGATGCGCACGTCCTGCTCGGTGCTCGGGCTGCCGCCGGCGCGTTTGCCGATGACCTGGTCGATGTAATGCAGGTGCTGGTCGGTCGTACCCCAGGTGCCGCACAACATGCCGTCGACCTGGCCCTTATGCAACAGCATGGCGCCGATGAGCGTAAGGCGCCGCCGCATCTCGATCTTGGCCACCTGCACCGTGACGCCTTTGCGCTCAGCCATGCGGTGGTAGGTCTGCCAGAAGTCGCGGTAGCGATGGTCCTGCTCGACGTTGACGATGTCGTAGTCGAGCTCCTCCTTCAGCCGCAGCCCGAAAGCTTCAATGCGTTTGGCGATGATCGCCGGCCGACCGATCAGCGTCGGCCGTGCCAGGCCCTCGTCGACGACCACCTGCACCGCACGCAGCACGCGCTCGTCTTCGCCCTCGGCAAAGGCCACGCGTTTGCGTTCGGCGCGCTTGGCCAGGTTGAAGATCGGCCGCATCGTCTGGCCCGACGCATAGACGAACGTCTGCAGCTTTTCGCGGTAAGCGGCCATGTCCTTGATCGGCCGTTGCGCCACGCCGGAGTCGGCTGCGGCCTGCGCCACCGCTGGCGCGATCATCATCATCAGCCGCGGGTCGAAGGGCTTGGGGATCAGGTACTCGGGCCCGAAGCTCAGGTTGGCGCCGGCATAGGCTGCAGCCACGACTTCGCTCTGCTCGGCCTGCGCCAACTCGGCGATGGCCCTGACCGAGGCAATTTCCATCGCGTCGGTGATGGTCGTGGCGCCCGAATCGAGCGCGCCGCGGAAGATGTACGGGAAGCACAGGACGTTGTTGACCTGGTTCGGATAGTCGGTACGCCCGGTGGCCATGATGGCGTCGCTGCGCACCGCCTTCACCTGCTCGGGCATGATTTCCGGCGTCGGGTTGGCCAGCGCGAAGATCACCGGCTGGCGCGCCATCGCGGCCACCATCTCAGGCTTGAGCACGCCACCGGCAGAGAGTCCGAGGAACACATCCGCGCCGGCCATCACCTCGGCCAGCGTGCGCAACGCGGTAGGCTGAGCGAACGCCTGCTTGTCGGGGTCCATCAGCTCCTTGCGACCCTCGTAGACCACGCCGGCCAGGTCGGTCACCCAGACGTTTTCGCGCCGCACGCCCAGCTTGAGCAGCAGGCCCAGGCAGGCCAGCGCTGCGGCACCGGCACCTGAGGTCACGAGCTTGACTGCTTCGATGCGTTTGCCCACCACCGCCAGCGCGTTGAGCATGGCCGCGCCGACGACGATGGCTGTGCCATGCTGGTCGTCGTGGAAGACGGGAATCTTCAGCCGTTCGCGCAGCTTGCGTTCGACGTAGAAACAGTCGGGCGCCTTGATGTCTTCAAGGTTGATGCCGCCGAATGTGGGCTCGAGTGCGGCGATGACATCGACCAGTTTGTCGAGATCCTTCTCGGCGACCTCGATGTCGTAGACGTCGATGCCGGCGAACTTCTTGAAGAGCACCGCCTTGCCCTCCATCACCGGCTTGGCGGCAAGCGGGCCGATGTCCCCCAGGCCCAGCACCGCGGTGCCGTTGGTGACGACAGCCACGAGGTTGCCGCGCGCCGTGTAGCGGTAGGCGTTGGCCGGGTCGTCCACGATCGCTTCACAAGCAGCCGCCACACCAGGCGAATAGGCCAGCGCCAGGTCATGCTGGTTGAGCATCTGCTTGGTGGCGGCGATGGCCACCTTGCCCGGCGTCGGGAACTCGTGGTATTCGAGCGCGGCGCGCTTGAGTTCGGCACTGCGGCTGTCGTTGTCGTTCACGCGGTCTCCTCGGGACTTCTGGCTGCGGCGGGCGCGCATTGTGCGCCGAACTGCTTCGCCGACGATGCGCGAAACTGCTTAGCAGACCCACGTCGCGCGGCGCAAATACTGCGCCGCTTGCACCGCGAACCTTGATGACGCCGGCCCCGACGATGCCGCCCTTGCCGACCACCCCTCGCCGCCGCCGCCTGCGCCGCGCCTTGATCTGGTCGGCCCTGGTGCTGCTGCTGCTGGTGGCGCAGACGCTGCTGGTGGCGCTGACCATCAACTACGAGTCCTCACGTCTGCAAGACGCTGCGGAGGCCACCGCGGTGGAAGCTGCGGCCGAGGTGCGGCGCGAGATGCTGCAGGCGTTGCAGGCGCTGCAGGGCCTGGCCGAACCGCAGTCCTTGTCCGCCGACTGGCAGCGCGCCGCCACGGCGCTGCTGCAGCGCCAACCCTCGCTGTTGCGGCTGGAGCGGCGCGATGCGGCACGGCGCATCACCGATGTCTCCACGCTGCCCGCGGCTCCGCCACTGTTCGCGCAGATCGCGCGGGCCGACCTCGAAGTCGACGCCGAGTTCGCCTGCGCATTGGCACGCCGCGCCACCGCACCGTCGTTCTCGCGCTCGTACTTCGTGCCCTTGCGCGGCAGCGGCGGCCTGGAAGTCATCGACCTGTGCCTGCCGCTGGGCAACGAGCAACGCGATGGTGGCTACCTGGTCGGCACCTTCTCGCTGGCGCAGCTGCTCGAGTCCGCCTTGCCGCCGGCGCAACGCAGCCGCTGGGAGCTTTCGTTCGTGGAGAGCGACGGCGCGCGGCTGGCACGTTCCGGCCCGAGCCGCGGCGCTTCGGTCTACGTCGCCGACCGCGTCGTCGACCTGCCCGGCCGCGCCTTGCAGCTGCGCGCGGACAGCACCGGCGGCCGCCCCAGCCTCATCCCCAACCTCACGACGGCGCTGGTGCTCGGGCTGTCGCTGGCGCTCTTCGCGCTGGTGTTGCTGCTGGCGCGTGATGTGCGACGCCGTGGCGAGGCCGAGCGCGCGCTGGCCGAAGCCCTGGCGTTTCGCCAGGCGATGGAAGATTCGCTCATCACCGGGCTGCGCGCGCGCGACCTGCAAGGCCACATCACCTACGTCAACCCAGCCTTCTGCGCCATCGTCGGCTTCAGCGCCGACGAGCTGCGCCAACCCACACCGCCGTACTGGCCACCTGAACGTGCACCCGAGTACGCCAGCCGTCTGGCCGTGCGACTGGACCTTTCCACCGCATTGCGCCGCGAGTCGCGTGAAGGCTTCGAGACCGAGTTCATGCGCAAGAACGGCGAGCGCTTTCCGGTGATGATCTACGAGGCCCCGCTGGTTGACGGCGAAGGCCGCCACACCGGCTGGATGAGTGCCGTGGTCGACCTCAGCGCACAGCGGCGCATCGAAGAGATCTCGCGCCAGCAACAAGACCGGCTGCAAGCCAGCGCGCGCCTGGCCACCATGGGCGAGATGGCCTCGTTGCTGAGCCACGAGCTGAACCAGCCGCTGGCGGCCATCGCCAGCTACGCCAGCGGCTCGCTCAACCTGCTGGCGCCGCCACCCGGCGCGCCAGCAGCCGGGCCCGATCGCGAGACCGTGGCCATGCTGCGGCAGGCGCTGTCGCGCATCGAAGAACAGGCCGAACGCGCCGGGCTCGTGATCAAGAGCGTGCACGACTTCGTGCGCCGGCGCGAGCAGCACCAAGAGCGCGTCACCGCCGACGTACTCATCGAAGCCGTGCTGCCCCTGGTACGGCTGCAGGCGCGCAAGAGCGGTACGCGCATCGAGCTCGACCTGCCCAAGCCCGCGCCGGCGGTGATGTGCGACCGCACGATGCTCGAACAGGTGCTGCTGAATCTCACGCGCAACGGCATCCAGGCGATGGAGGGCGGCACGCCGCTGGCCGCGCGCGTGCTCACGCTGCGCGTGCAGCAACTCGAGCCGCGGCGCGTGAGCTTCAGCATCGGCGATGCCGGGCCGGGCTTCGCGCCCGAGGTGGCGGACAAGCTCTTCACCCCCTTCTTCACCACCCGCGCCGAAGGCATGGGCCTGGGCCTGAGCCTGTGCCGCACGGTGATCGAACAGCATGGCGGCACGCTCGAGTTCGGCGCGCCGGCCCAATCGGGGCAGATGCCGGGCGTGGAGTTCCGGTTTACGCTCGCGGCAGCAACTTCACCCGGCGCGGCGGCGCGCAAATCCATGGCATGAGCACAGCGCTGGACCCCAAGCTCGGCATCCCGGTGGTGTACCTCGTCGACGACGAAGACGTGGTGCGCGATGCGCTGGCCTGGCTGCTGCGCTCGCGCCGTCTGCTCAGCGAAGGTTTCGCCAGCGCCGAGGCTTTCGAAGCCTGGATCGCCGCGCGCACAGGCCCCGGCGCGCTGGCCTGGCCGAACGCGCCGTCGTGCCTGCTGCTCGACGTGCGCATGCCGGGCACCAGCGGCCTCGTGCTGTTCGAGCGCCTGGCCGAACACGGCCTGTTGCCGCTGTTGCCGGTGATCTTCCTCACCGGCCATGGCGATGTGCCCACCGCCGTGGCCGCCGTCAAGCGCGGCGCCTTCGACTTCGTCGAGAAGCCCTTCTCCAACAACGCCCTGGTCGACCGCGTCGAGCAGGCGCTGCAACAAAGTGGCCAGGCGCTGCAGCAGCGCCAGCGCACGGCGCTGAACACGCGCGCGCTGGCCGAGTTGACCGAGCGCGAACGCGAGGTCATGCGCCTGGTGGTCGAGGGCCGGCCGAACAAGCTCATCGCCGACGCACTGGCCATCAGCGTGCGCACGGTGGAAGTGCATCGCTCGCGCGTGTTCGACAAGATGAACGTGAAGTCGGCGGTGGAGCTGAGCAACCTTTTGCGCGACAGTGGCCTGGGTGATGGCAAAAGCATGGGCCCTGGCGGCAGCGGCTGACGATGGGCGAGTTCGACCTCATCGCGCGCTACTTCACGCGCCCCGTGCGCCGTGCCACGCTGGGCGTCGGCGACGACTGCGCCCTCTTGCCGCTGAGCCCGGGCATGCAGCTTGCGGTGTCGAGCGACATGCTGGTCGAAGGCCGCCACTTCCTGCCCACTGTGCCGCCGCAGCATCTGGGCCACAAGGCCCTGGCGGTGAACCTCAGCGACCTGGCGGCCTGTGGCGCACAGCCGCTGGCCTTCACGCTGGCCTGGTCGCTGCCGCGCGCCGACGAAGACTTCATCGCGCCTTTTGCGCAAGGCCTGCTGGCGCTGGCCGATGCCTTCGACATCGAGCTGATCGGCGGCGACACCACCGCCGGGCCGCTGAACATCTGCATCACCGTGCTCGGCCAGGTGCCCACCGCTCAGGCGTTATTGCGCAGTGGCGCGCAGGTGGGTGACGAGGTCTGGGTCAGCGGCCAACTGGGTGACGCGCGGCTGGCGCTGGAAGTCTTTGGCGGTGGCGTCGCGCTCGATGCCGAGGCCTTCACCCGCGTGCGCCGCGCGATGGAGCAACCGCAGCCGCGCGTGGCGCTGGGCATGGCACTGCGCGGCCTGGCCACGAGCGCCATCGACCTCAGTGATGGCCTGGCCGGCGACATCGGCCATGTGTTGCGGCGCTCGGGCGTAGGCGCCGAAATCCGCGTCGACACGCTGCCGCGCAGCACCGTGCTGGCGGCGCAGCCGGCGGCGCTGCAACGGCGCTGCCTGCTCGAAGGTGGCGATGACTACGAACTGCTGTTCACCGCGCCTGCGGCGCGTCATGCGGCCGTGCGCGAGGCGGCAGCGAGTTGCGCGGTGCAGGCCACGCCGGTGGGCGCCATCGTCGCGGGCACCGGCCTGCGCTTCCTCGATAGCGCCGGCAATCCGCTCGCACACGAAGTACGCGGCTTCGACCACTTCGCATGAGCCCGGCTGAGACGAATGCTCCCACCACGCCGCGTCGCGCCAGCGCGGCCTTCATGCGTGGCCATCTGGCACGCTGGATTGCCTTGGGCTTCGGCAGCGGGCTGTCGCCCATGGCGCCGGGCACGGTGGGCACGCTATGGGCCTGGGCCGCCTACCTGGTGCTCGACCCCTGGCTCGATGCGTCGCTGTGGGCACTGCTCATCGCCGGCAGCGCCGTCGTCGGCTGGTGGGCCTGCACACGCACTGCGCAACAACTGGGCCTGGCCGACCCCGGCGCCATCGTCTGGGACGAGGTGCTGGCCTTCTGGCTGGTGCTGTGGCTGGTGATGCCGGCGAGCCTGTGGACGCAGTTCGCCGCCTTCGTGCTGTTTCGCTACTTCGACGCGGCCAAGCCCGGGCCGGTGGGCTGGGCCGACCGGCTCTTCAAACTTCGTGCGGGCGAAGCCATAGGCTGGCGGCAAGGCGCAGGCATCCTCTTCGACGACCTGGTGGCCGCCGGCCTGACGCTGCTGGTGCTGGCCTTGTGGAGGACGGTGTGGACCTGGTGACGCTTCAGCCTGAGGTGCTGGCGCTGGGCGACGTGCTGCGCGCGCGCGGCTGGCGTTTGGTCAGCGCCGAAAGTTGCACCGGCGGCCTGATCGCGGCCGCCTGCACTTCGGTCGCCGGCTCCAGCGACTGGTTCGAGCGCGGCTTCGTCAGCTACAGCAACGAGGCCAAGCATGAACTGCTGGGTGTGGACAGCGCGCTCATCGCGGCACACGGCGCCGTCAGCGAGGCCGTGGTTCGCGCCATGGCCCAAGGTGCGCTGGCCCGCTCACCGGCGCAGTTGGCTGTGGCGGTGACCGGCATCGCCGGACCCGGTGGCGCGGTGCCGGGAAAGCCTGTGGGCACGGTCTGGCTGGCTGTGGCGACGGCCGCCGGCGTCGAGGCACGCTGCGACCTGTGGCCGGGGGACCGCGCCGCCGTGCGTGAAGCCACGCTGCGCGCCGCGCTGCAGGCCTTGCTGCGCACGGCGCGCGGCGCATGAACGTCCTGCTCACGGGGCAATGGCCCGAGGACGAGTGCGCGTTGTGGCGCACCGCCCTGGCCGCGGCCATGCCCGAAGCGCGCTGGCTTGATGCCGAAGCGGCGCGGCGCGAGGGTGGGGCCGTGCGCGCCGCCGTCGTCGCCAACCCGGCGCCCGGCGTGCTGGCCGGCTGGCCGGGCGTCGAATTCGTGCAGTCGCTGTGGGCTGGCGTCGACCGGCTGCTGGCCGACAACAGCGTGCCGGCGTTTCTGCCCATCGCGCGCATGGTCGACCCGGCGCTCAGTGCGGCCATGGCCGAGACAGCCCTGTGGGCCACGCTGTCGCTGCATCGCGGCTTCTTCGACTACCAGCGCCAGCAATCCGACGGCCAGTGGCGCCAGATGGCACAGCGTCGAGCCGAGGATGTCTGCGTGCTGCTGCTTGGCCTGGGTGAGATGGGGCGTGCCGTGGCGAGCCGCATCCGCGCGCTGGGCTACCGCGTGCTGGGCTGGCGCCTGCGCCCGGGTGCGGTCATCGAAGGCGTCGCGCAGCACGACGGCGAGTCGGCACTGTGGCCGCTGCTGTCGCAGGCCGACGTGGTCATCAACCTGCTGCCGCTAACACCTGAAACACGTGGACTGCTGAATCGGCGCTTCTTCGCCGCCATGCCGCGCACCGCGGCCGTCGTGAACCTCGCCCGTGGCGCCCATGTGGTCGACGACGATCTGCTGCAGGCGCTGGATGAAGGGCAGCTGCGCCACGCCGTGCTTGATGTCTTCCACACCGAGCCATTGCCACTCGAGCACCGTTACTGGCGCCACGCCGGTGTCACGCTGCTGCCGCACGTGGCGGCGTTGACCGATGCGCGCAGCGCGAGTGCCGTCGTGGCGATGAACCTGCGTGCGCTGCGCGACGGCCGGCCGCTGGCACACCTGGTGCAGCGCCGGCGCGGCTACTGATCCCGGCCTTCAGGCGCGCAGCACGAGCCTCATCGCGGGGCCGGCACGCGGCGCCGGCGCCAGGGCCTCGATGAGCATCAAGGCCAGTTGCCGCAGCCCGGCCCAGGCGTCGAGCGGCCAGTCGGGGTGGCGCAGGCCCTTGACCAGGCCATCGCAAATGCTCGCCGCGTCGAGCAGGTGGTCGAGCTGGTGAGCGCTCAAGAGCTGCGCCGCGCGTTCGATCAGGCGCTCTTTTGCGCCCCAGGCACGCGCCTCGCGCATGGCCAGCGGCATTGGCCGGCCGGCGTCGAGCGCTTCACGCACGCGGCGCAGTGCGCGGATGTCTTCCGCTAACGTCCAATGCACCAGCACGGGGGCTTCACCTTCAGCGCGCAGGCCATCGAACATGCGCAAGGCGCGCGCGGTCTGGCCCGCAAGCACGGCTTCGCCGAGTTTGAAGACGTCGTAGCGCGCGACGTTGAGCACCGCAGCTTCCACCTCGCCGAAGCCGAGTTCACCGGCCGGGTACAAGAGTGCGAGCTTCTGCAGTTCCTGGTGGGCCGCCAGCAGGTTGCCTTCGACGCGGTCGGCAAAAAACGCCAGCGTACGCTGGCCGACCTCGCCCGCGACCACGCTTTGCTGCTGGCGCGCCAGGCGCTGCGCAATCCAGGCCGGCAGCACGGTACGCGCGATCGGCTCGACGCGCACCGAGACGCCGGCGCCATCGAGTGCGCTGAACCATGCGCCTTTGAGCTGCTGGCCATCGAGCCGCGGCAGCTGCACCAGCGTCAGCACATCGTCGCTGAGCTGTTCGCAATAACGCTGCAAGGCCTCGGAGCCTTCCTTGCCCGGCTTGCCCGAGGGGATGCGGATCTCGATCAGCTGGCGGTCGGCGAAGAGGCTCATCGCCCGCGCCGCACCCTGCACCGCGCTCCAGTCGAATTGGTTGCCGCTGACATTGAAGACCTTGCGCTCGGCGTAGCCCGCGCTGCGCGCCGCGGCGCGGATGGTGTCGGCGGCTTCCTGCGCCAGCAGCGGCTCGTCGCCGAACACCGTGTACAGCGGCTTCAAGCCGCGTGCCAGGTGGGCGTCGAGTTGCTCGGGGCGGACCTGCATGCGTTTGCTTGGTGCCGGTACGTTGAACGTTGGCGTCTGATCGATTTCAGAGCTTGATCGAGGCCAGGCGCCGCACCACCTGCTGCACCACGTCACTTTGCATCTCGCGGTAGAGCTCGCCTTCTTCCTGCACCTTGGCCAGCGCTGCGGTTTCGTTGAAGCTCATGTCGCGCGCCAGCAGCAGGATCGAAGGCGCGAGCAGCTCGCGCCCGGCCGGGGTGTGCGCCCTGAACTGCAGCTTGACGCGCAGCTGCACGTCGCGCACCTGGGCCGACGAGGTCTGCGCCACGACGCTGCGCTCGCGCGCATCGACCAGCGCATGCAGCACCACGTCGGCGCTGTTGCGTTCGTCGGCCGGCACGTCCATCACGCGCAGTTGCAGTGCCAGCGTGCGCTTGAGCTCCTCGGCCAGCGGCGAGCGCGGCGCGAAGCCGGTGAGTGCGATGCTGCGAAACGGCAACGTCGGCGGGCGGCGCATCTGAAAGCCGCAGCCGGCAAGCACAAGCCCCGCGCCCGTGGCCAGCACGACGCTGCGGCGCGTGTGCAACTCAGATGACGACATTGACCAGGCGTCCAGGCACGACGACGATCTTGCGTGCCGTCTTGCCTTCGGCAAAACGCAGGAACTCGGGGTGCTCGAGCGCCGCCGCTTCGATGGTGGCGCGGTCGGCATGGGCCGGCACTTTCAGCGTGCCGCGCAGCTTGCCGCCGACCTGCAGCACGAGTTCGATTTCCTCTTGCACGAGCGCAGCTTCATCGACCTCGGGCCAGGGTGCGTCGATCAGCTCGCCCAGGCTCTGGGCGAATCCCAGCTCGAGCCACAGCGCGTGGCTGACGTGCGGCGCCGCCGGGTACAGCGTGCGCAACAGGATGCCACTGGCTTCGCGCAGCACGGCGTGTTCGGCCGCGCTGTCACCGAGCTTGGCGTCTTCCATGGCATTGAGCATCTTCATCGCCCCCGAGATCACGGTGTTGTATTGCAGCCGGTCGTAGTCGTGGCTGACCTGGCGCAGCAGCAGGTGGATCTCGCGCCTAAGACTTGCAGCGGCGTTGCCAGGCTCGGCGGCCACGGCACCGGCCGTCACGATGCGTGCGCCGTGGCGTGAGGCGAAATTCCAGACGCGGCGCAGGAAACGATAGGCACCTTCGGCGCCCGAGTCGGACCAGGCCGCGCTCTGGTCCGGCGGGCCCGCGAACATCGTGAAGACGCGTGCGGTGTCGGCGCCGAAGCGGGCGATGATGTCGCGCGGCTCGACCACATTGTTCTTGCTCTTGGACATCTTCTCCACGCCGCCCAGCAGCACCGGCAGGCCGTCGGCCTTGGCCACGGCGCCGACGGGATGACCCTTGTCGTCGTAGCGGATGTCGACTTCGGCCGGGTAGTACCAGCGGCGTTTTTGCTGCGCGTCTTCGCGGTAAAAGGATTCGTTCAGCAGCATGCCCTGCGTGAACAGGCGCGTGAAGGGCTCGCCGAACTTCACCAGGCCGAGGTCGCGCATGGCCTTGGTCCAGAAGCGCGCATAGAGCAGGTGCAGCACGGCGTGTTCGATGCCGCCGATGTACTGGTCCATCGGCATCCAGTAGTCGACACGCGCGTCGATCATCGCCACGTCGCTGTCAGGGCAGCAATAGCGCATGAAGTACCAGGCCGAATCGACGAAGGTGTCCATCGTGTCGGTCTCGCGCCGGCCCGGTTTGCCGCAGCGCGGGCAGGCGACGTTGAGGAACGCCGCGCACTTGTTCAGCGGGTTGCCGCTGCCATCGGGCACCAGGTCTTCGGGCAGCAGCACCGGCAGGTCTTTCTCGGGCACAGGTACGGCACCGCAAGCCTGGCAGTGAATGATGGGAATAGGCGTGCCCCAGTAGCGCTGGCGGCTGATGCCCCAGTCGCGCAGGCGCCACGTGACCTTCTTCTCGCCCAGGCCGTGGCTGTGCAGTGCCGCGGCGATGGCGTCCACGGCGCGTTGGTGCGTCAGGCCGCTGTAGTTGCCCGAGTTGATGGTCACGCCGACTTCCTTGTCGGCGTACCAGTCGTGCCACTGGTGGTAGTCGAAGTGTTCGCCGTCGACATGTACCACCTGCGTGATCGGCAGGTGGTATTTCAATGCAAATGCGAAGTCTCGTTCGTCATGCGCCGGCACGCCCATCACGGCGCCATCACCGTAGCCCATCAGCACGTAGTTGCCGACCCACAAAGGCACAGCTTCGTCGCTCAGCGGGTGCGTCACGCTCAGGCCAGTGGGCAGGCCTTCCTTCTCGCGCAGTGCCAGCTCGACCTCGGTGGTGCCACCCTTCTTGCAGCGTTCGATGAAGGCCGCCAATTCGGGGTTGTGGGCCGCGGCCACGGTGGCCAGTGGATGCTCGGGCGCCACCGCGCAGAAGGTCACACCCATCAGCGTGTCGGCACGCGTGGTGAAGACATACATGCGGCCGTCCTGCACCAGCGCGCCGCCGGCGTCGCGGATGTCGTGACGGAACGCGAAGCGCACGCCTTCGCTGCGGCCGATCCAATGCTCCTGCATCAGGCGCACGCGTTCGGGCCAGCCTTCGAGGTAGTCGCGGTGCGTGGTGTCGGTCACGCCGGCGAGCAGCTCTTCGGCGTAGTGCGTGATGGCCAGGTAGTAGCCCGGGATCTCGCGCTTCTCGACGACGGCGCCGCTGCGCCAGCCCCGACCATCCTCCACTTGTTCGTTGGCCAGCACGGTCTGGTCGACCGGGTCCCAGTTGACGATCTGCGTCCTGCGGTAGGCGATGCCTTTTTCGAGCATCTTCAGGAAGAACCACTGGTTCCACTTGTAGTAGCTCGGGTCGCAGGTGGCGAGCTCGCGCCGCCAGTCGAAGGACAGGCCCAGCGGCTGCATCTGCGCCTTCATGTCGGCGATGTTGGCGCGCGTCCAGGCGGCGGGTGGCACCTCGTGGCCCATGGCGGCGTTTTCGGCCGGAAGGCCGAAGGCATCCCAGCCCATCGGCATCAAGACGTTGAAGCCCTTCATGCGCAGGTAGCGCGCCATCATGTCGTTGATGGTGTAGTTGCGCACATGCCCCATATGCAGCTTGCCGCTGGGGTAGGGCAGCATCGAGCAGGCGTAGAACTTGGGGCGGCTCGCGTCCTCGTTGACACGCTGGGCGCCGGTGGCGGCCCAATGCGCCTGGGCTGCGGCTTCGACTTCGGCGGGAGCGTATTTCTCGTTCATGCGCCGAATTGTAGGGAGCGCTTTGCCGTTATCGCGGTGGCGCTTCCGTCACGAAGCCGATGCGCGACAGTCCTGCGTCCTGCAAGAGGCCGATGAGTTCGGCCACCCGGCCGTAAGGCACCTGCTGGTCGGCACGCAACTGCACTTCGGTCTGGGCGTCACGCAGCGCGGCTTCGCGCACGCGTTGCGACAACTGCGCTTTCTCCACCAACTCGTCGCCGACGAAGAAGCGGCCCTGCGCGTCCACGGCCAGTGCAATGAAGGCCGGTGCATCGCTGGGCCTGGCGCCTTCGGTCTTGGGCAGGTCGAGCTTCAGACTCGAGGTCATCAGCGGCGCGGTGATGATGAAGATCACCAGCAGCACCAGCATGACGTCGATCAGCGGTGTCATGTTGATGTCGCTCATCGGCATCGCGCCGGGGTTGCGTTCGAGTCTTCCGAAGGCCATGGTGTTGGCTTCAGCGGGTGGTGTCGAGCACCATCTCGCGCAGGTCGTGTGCGAAACCTTCGAGCTCGGCCTCGCAGGCGGCCACGCGCTTGCCGAAGATGTTGTAGGCCAGCACGGCGGGCACGGCCACGGCGATGCCGGCGGCGGTCATGATCAGGGCCTCGCCGATCGGGCCCGAGACTTTTTCGATCGAGATCGAGCCCGATGAGGCAATGCCGACGAGTGCGTGGTAGATGCCCCAGACCGTGCCGAAGAGCCCGACAAAGGGCGCCGTGCTGCCGACCGAAGCCAGCAGCACCTGGCCGAATTGCAGGTGCGCCAGGCCGCGATGCAGCGCGTCGCGCAGCCGGCGTGTCAGTTGCGAAGGCAACTGGCCGCTGGTCTCCAAGGTGCCCGCCGTGGGCCGCAGCGAGGCCGCGTCCAGCAGCGGCAGCAGTACGCGTTCGCGGTCAAGCGCGGCCAGGCGCTGGCGGCCGTCGTCGGTGCTGCCCGCATCCCAGAAGGCTGGCACCGCGCGCGCGATGTCGCCAGCGGCGCGGCGCAGCACCCAGGCTTTCCAAAGGATCACGACCCAGGCCGAGACCGACATCGCCAGCAGCAGCAAAGCCACCGCGCGGCCGACGCTGTCGCTGCGTTCCCAGAAATGTTCGAGACCACTCATTCTTTCAGCCCGAGGACGTCGTCCATGCCGTACAGCCCCGGTGCGCGGCCGGCGATAAAAAGCGCGGCGCGCAGACTGCCGGCGGCGTAGTTGGCGCGGCTGTTGGCGCGATGCGTGATCTCGATGCGCTCGCCGCTGCCGGCGAACATCACGGTGTGATCGCCAACGATGTCACCGCCGCGAACAGAAGTGAAGCCGATGGTCCCAGCCTGGCGTGCACCGGTGACGCCTTCGCGCGCGTAGACCGCGCAGTCACGCAGGCTCTTGCCTTGCGCATTTGCCACCACTTCACCCATCGCCAGCGCCGTGCCGCTGGGGGCGTCGACCTTGTGCTGATGATGCGTTTCGATGATCTCGATGTCGTAGCCCTCGTGCAGCGAACGTGCGGCCTCGGCCAGCAAGCGCAGCATGACATTCACGCCCACGCTCATGTTGGGCGCTAGCACGATGGGAATGTGGTGTGCGTGCTGGGCAATCTCGGCCTTTTGCGCGTCGCTGAAACCGGTGGTGCCAATCACAGCCGCCACGCCGAGCTGCGCACAGACGGGCAGGTGCGCCAAAGTGCCTTCGGGGCGGGTGAAGTCGATCAACACCTGCGCCGATTCGAGCCCGCGCTGCAGGTCGGCGGTGATGGTCACACCGCTGCTGCGGCCAAGGAAGCCGGCGGCGTCCTGGCCGATGGCAGGGCTGGCGGCGACATCCAGCGCACCGGCCAGCGTGCAGCTCTCGCTCTGGACCACCGCCTCGACCAGCATGCGGCCCATGCGGCCCGAGGCGCCGGCGACTGCCACGCGAATCACGCTCACGCCTTGGCGTCCGCGGCTCAGGTGGCGGGTTCCAGCGGCGGGTACTCGCGCACCGCGCCCACCGGCTCGGGCACCGGCTCGGCGCGCGGTGGCGGCAGCGGCAGTGCCTTGCGTTCGGCCTCGCTCAAGGTGAGCGGCGGCACCTTGGCGGTGCTGGGCTTGGAAATGGAAGCCACGAACTCGCGCTCGGTCGGCAGCTCGGGGGCTTCCACCGCCTTCACCGCATCGCCTTCAAATCGCACGACGATGCTGCGTCGTTGCGGCTCGGTGCCGGGGCGGCGAATGCTGAAGACGTAGTCCCAGCGGTTGGCGTGAAAGAGGTCGGTCAGCATCGGCGAGCCAAGCATGTCGCGCACCTGGCTGCGCGACATGCCGGGCTTGACCAGCGCGATCTGTTCCTTGGTAACGACATTGCCCTGCACGATGTCGATGCGGTAGGGCGTGACAAGCCCGAGGAAGTCGTCAGCTGAGCGAAGCGGCATGCTGCAGCCGGCCAGTGCCACGCCGGCCAGCACCAGAGCGAAAAGTAGGAAACGATGCATGGGAGGGTGCGCGTTGCGCCACAGGAACTTGCCCGAAATGGGCGCGCGCTGCTGGCTATGATCGGCGCATTCTAGTGTGGTGACTTCTGCGCCCAAGGGCACACCACGCATTCAGCAGGAACCACCATGACGCATGTCGAAGAGCTCAAAAGCAGCGGGCTCAAAGCGACGCTGCCGCGCATCAAGATCCTCGAGGTCTTCCAGCGCACCGCGCGCCGCCACATGACGGCTGAAGACGTTTACAAGGCCCTGCTGCTCGAGGATTCCGATATCGGCCTGGCCACCGTCTACCGCGTGTTGATGCAATTCGAGCAGGCGGGGCTTCTGACGCGCAGCAATTTCGAGTCGGGCAAGGCGGTGTTCGAATTGAATGAAGGCCAGCATCATGACCATCTCGTGTGCCTGACCTGTGGCCGCGTCGAAGAATTTTTCGACGCCGAAATCGAAGCACGCCAGCGCGCGGTGGACGAGGCACGCGGCTTCGTGCTGCAGGAACATTCGCTGGCGCTGTATGCCAACTGCACCAAGGTCGACTGCACCTACCGCCACAAGTAGCGCGGCGGCGCTGGCGCCAGTTCAATCGCGCGTCTGTTTCTCCATCGCACGCTGGTGGCGTTCGATGAACTCCTGGTACGTGTCGATGCCGCGCAACTGCAAAATGGTATTGCGCACCGCTGCTTCGACCAGCACCGCCAGGTTGCGTCCGGCGTCGACGGCGATCACCACCTTTCGCACTGGCAACTCGAGAATCTCTTCGTACAGCGGCTCGTAGGGCAGGCGCTCGAATTCGCGCTCCATCGTCTCTTTGCGCACCAGATGCACGATGAGCTTGAGCCGCATCCTGCGCCGCACGGCGGTCTCGCCAAAGATGGCCTTGATGTCGAGCAGGCCGATGCCGCGCACTTCCAGGAGGTTCATCAAGAGCTCGGGGCAGCGGCCTTCGAGCGAGGTCTGCGAGACGCGGTAGAGGTCGACCGCATCGTCGGCGACGAGGCCATGGCCGCGTGAAATCAGCTCGAGGCCCAGCTCGCTCTTGCCCAGGCCCGACTCACCGGTGAGCAGCACGCCCAGGCCCAGGATGTCCATGAACACGCCGTGACGCGTGGTGCGCTCGGCGAAGTGCTGCGCCAGAGAGCCGCGCATCACGTCGATCACATGGCCGGCCGATTCGGCGGTGACGAACAGCGGGATGTCGGCGCGGTCGCACATCGCCACCAGTCGCTCCAGCGGCGCCTGCCCGTCGGCCACGATCAACACCGGCGGCTCGAGCGTGACGATGCGCGAGATGCGCCGCTCCTGGTCTTCGGGCGACGACGCCAGCAGGTAGGCAGTCTCGCGCCGCCCGACGATCTGCACGCGGTAGGGGTGGATGTAATTCAGGTAACCGACGAGGTCAGCCGCCGAGCGCGCGTCGCGCACGGCTTCGTCATCGAAGCGGCGCTCGGGGTGGGCATGCCCGGCAATCCACTCCCAGCGCAAGGTTTCGCGATGGGCCTCGAACAGGGCTTCGGCGCTGATCGACGTGGGCTTCATCGGAACGTGCTGCGCGGGGCCGGCGACATGCGACCGCGCCGTGCGCCGTTCAGGCGACCGACTTCAACGGTTCCCAGCCGGCGATCAGCTGGTGCACCAAGGCGACGTCGGGCTCGACCTGCAGCCGCTCGCGCAGGGCGCGGTCGGACAGCATCTCAGCGATCTCGGAAAGGATTTCCAGATGCCGCTGGGTTGCCGCTTCGGGCACCAGCAGAAAAATCAACAAGGACACCGGCAACTCGTCGGGTGCATCGAACGGGATCGGTTGTTGCACGCGCAGCACCGCCGCCAGCGGGTTCTTCAGGCCCTTGATGCGGCCGTGCGGGATGGCCACGGCATGTCCCAGGCCGGTGGAGCCAAGGCGTTCGCGGGCAAAGAGGTTGTCGGTGACGATGCCGCGCGCCACCTGATGCAGGTTCTCAAACAGCATGCCGGCATGTTCGAACACGCGCTTCTTGCTGGTCGCTTCGACATTCACGAGCACATTGCTGGCGGGAAGGATGGCTGCGAGACGATTCATGGAACCGGTATTCCTCGGGCGCATGGTGCGTTCACCACGGCCGTGTGTCAGGGCGGTGAATCATAGCAACCGAGCCCCTCTGAACCCCCTGAAGAAGACCCGCCAACAGGGGTCAAAAGTCCGCGTTTGCGGCATCGCAGCAACACTCGGCGAAGCGCGGTCGAACCGTTGTTCCACGGGCCGGGCCCACGAAAAAGCGGCCCCTTGAGGCCGCTTCGATGTCGCCGGTGAAGGCACTCAGCCGGCGCCGACGGACGCGCGTTTGGGCGAGTCGTGATGATGGTTCTGCAGCCTGTCTTTGTGGCGCATCACCTGCCGGTCGAGCTTGTCCATCAACTGGTCGATGGCTGCGTACAGGTCCTCGTTCGCCTGTTCGACAAAGATGTCGCGGCCCTTGACGTGCAGCGTCACCTCGGCCCGCTGTCGTCGCTCCTTCTCTTTCATGTTGTCCACCGTGAGCAGCACATTGACATCAACGACCTGGTCGAAATGGCGCGTCACGCGGTCTAGTTTGGTAAGTACGTACTCTCGCAACGCGGGCGTCACTTCAAGATGGTGACCGCTGATCGTCAAGTTCATCAGAACCTCCTTGTCGAGGGGTGGGGGAGTGGGTGCGGGGGCAGATGGGGCCGGAAGCGGCAGGCGCCGCGGGCCGCGCCGATGCCAGCAGAAGGGGGTGTCGCAAGGGCTTTGCTGCGCATGGGGTGCCGGGCCAGTGTGCTCCCGAAGTGGCGCGCTGACAAGCCGTGTTGCAAGGGGCAAAACGGTCAATTCGTGACCGGCGGCATGCACCAAACTCGGGCTGGCCTCTGCGGTCTTGAGTCGCGTCGCCCGTTGCGCAGCGCTAGCGCAGCAGCGGTGTGCCATCCAGCCGCGCTTCGATGTCTGCCAGGAGTTGTTGGTAACTGGGGCTGCCGATCGCGCCGAAGCGAGCCTTGAACTGCGCGGCCGAAAGCGCCTCGGGCAAGTCCGACACATTCGGCAGCAGATCGCTTTCCGACACGCCACGTGCCAGCTGTTCCTGCAGCCGCAGTGCATCACGCACCGCGCGTTCGCCAAAGCGCGTGCCGGCGCGGTCGGCCGCGAGGTCGTTGAAGCTGAAGCCGCTGCCGCCCTGCGAGTCGTTCACTTCCTTGTACAAGCCCACGGCATCCGCCAAGGGGCTGCCCGATTCGGCAGCCAGTGCGGCCGAGACCAGGTAGTGCAGTGGCGTGTCGGTACGCCCGGCCAGCGTCACCACCCGCGGCGCGGGGCGACGCCATTGACGCGCTGCGGGCACGATCAGCGCCAGGCCTTGTTGATTCGCGTAGAAGGTCAGTGTCAGGATGGCCGCGCGGTTTTCGAGGGCTGCGTCGGCGCCCGCGGCCGTGCGCTGCCGCGCCTGCGCAAAAAGCGGAGGCAAGAGCCGTGACATCGAAATCGCCGTGCCTCCAGGCTCGCTCGCCACCAGTTCGGCAAGGCGATCGGAATAGGCCTTCAGACGCGTCTGGTCCTCGGCCGAGACAAGCGCTGTCAATATGCGCGAATGGGTGTCCTCGCGCCAAGCGTAGAACACGAAAAGGCGGCCCGGCCGAAGGTCGACATGTCGCACCACATCGCGCGCCGCCTGTGGGTCGAGACCGACGCCGCCGCGCTCAAGCACCCAGCCAAGCACCGTGCCCGCAAACCAGGCCGGCAGCGGCAGTTTGCCGACGTGCAGGCCGCTGATTTCCGGCAGCCCTTGCGACTGCGTCAAAGTGGCTTCGATGTTGGCCCAGCGGCCGGTGTAGGGCACGGGCACGCTTGCCGCCACGGTCGCCCGCCCCTGCTGCAGGTCGGCTTTGGCGGCCAGGCCGGTCCAACGCCTGGCGGCATGGTTGAGTACCAGGTCGACATCGGACTGTTCGACTGCCAGCAGGCGCACGATGCCCGGCCGCTGGCGCTGCGGGTCGTGGCGTTTGAACAGCTTGTGCGCACGTTCGATGTCGGCCGTGGCCACGGTATGCACAGACAAGATCCGAGGTGCAGTGTCCAGCGCCAGCCAGAGCGCGGCCACGCCGGCTGCCACCAAGGCGCCGAAGGCCGCAACTGCCACCCGCCCGAACCTGCGCCACGAATTCATGCGCGCGAGTCTGCCATTGCAACGCGGAGCAGGGACATGACACTCGCGTCCGCTGGCCTGCGGGCGCAAAGAAAAAGGGCCGGTCTTGACCCGGCCCTGGGCCACGCAACGGCGGCGCCGTCTCGCGTCTAGCGCAGCCCGGCGATGTAGTCCGCCACGGCCTTGATTTCGCGGTCGTTCATCTTGGCAGTGATGGCCACCATCTGCGCACTGTTGCCACGTGCCCCCGAACGGAACGCAAGCAGCTGCGCTTCGGTGTAGTCGCCATGCTGGCTGCCCACTCGTGGGTACTGCGCGGGGATGCCGGCGCCACTGGGGCTGTGGCAGCCGGCGCAGGCCGGAATCTGGCGTTCAAGGATGCCGCCGCGGTATATCTTCTCGCCCAATGCCAAGGTCTCCTTGCTCTTGGCGAAACCGGGTTTGGCCTTTTTGCCACCGTAGAAGGCGGCAAGGTGTTTCATATCCTCGTCGCTCAGCGCGCTGGCCATGCCGGTCATCACGGCGTTCTTGCGCTTGCCGGATTTGAACTCCTGCAATTGTTTGACGATGTATTCCGGGTGCTGCCCCTGCAGGATGGGGTTGGCCGGGCTGCCGCGCGTGCCGTCAGCGGTATGGCAGGCCAGGCAGGTGGTAGCCAGTGCTTGCCCTTTGGTGGCGTCGGCCATGAAGGCAGGCTTGCCATCGACGGCCCATGCCGTACCAAATGGACCGAGTAGTCCCAATAGCCCCAATAGCCTCAATTGGCCCAGGGCTAGCAACAGGGCGGCGGCGAATTTCTTCTGAATCATGCGGGAGCCTTTTCGCAAAACATGCTGCGCTACGTGATCCACGTCGGCAGGACAAAACCCGGCAATTTTACAATGACGCATGACACCCAAGCACTTGCGCCACCACCCCGACCCCGAAGGCCCGGCCAAGGCGGCACTCGCCTGGTGCCATGGCGCGCGCTTTCTCACCACCGCCAGCCAGCTCGACCAGCTACCCGGCGAGGAGCTGCCCGAGGTCGCGTTCGTCGGGCGCAGCAACGCCGGCAAGTCCAGCGCCATCAACGCCCTGGCGCAGCACAAGCGGCTCGCGTTCTCGTCGCGCACGCCTGGCCGCACCCAGCACATCAACCTCTTCGCGTTGGGGCCAAAAGAGGCGCCTGACGCCTACTTTGCCGACCTGCCGGGTTACGGCTATGCGGCAGTCGAACGCGCGGCCAAACTGCGCTGGCAAGCGGTGATGGCCGAGTACTTGCAGCTGCGTCGCGCCCTGCATGGCGTGGTGCTGATGATCGACTCGCGCCAAGGCTTCACCGAGCTCGACCAACGCCTGCTGGCCTTGATGGCGCCACGCATTGTTCCGGGCGAGGTGCGCTTGCTGGTCCTGCTCACCAAGGCCGACAAGCTCAATCGGCGGGAGGGTCAGGCCGCCTTGGTGGCGGCGCAGGATTCGTTGGCCTCGGTTGCCGGCGAAAGCGCAGACATCGGTGTGACGCTGTTCTCGGCGCTGTCGCGTGAAGGCTTGGCCGACGCTGCCGAAGCACTGCACCAGTGGACCCACCTGGCGCCTGCGAGGCGCGCTGTGCCCTGACTTAGCCCGAAGTCGCCCGGCGCAGAAGCCTCGCGCCGGCGTCGGCCAGCAACGAGCGCGGCGCCATCACATGCGCCAGCCCCTCTTTGCGCAGCAGCAGCAGGGCGCGGCGGCGGATGGCCCAGCTTTCATCGTCACCGCCGTCAGCGAAGAGCCAGACCTCGCCACGGTCACCCGGCCACAGCAGCTGCGAGAAGACCCAGCCGCCCTGGCGGAACAAGCGCAGCCACTGCCCGGCGCGAAGGTCGGCGAGCCAGCGCAGGTTGTTGTCGGCGGCGCCCGGCTTGGGGTTGCCGGGCGCGTCCATCAGGCCTGCCGGCACGGTGTCGAGTTGCGTCACGTCCAGCGCTCCGTGCAGGGTGGACACAGGCGCGTCGGTCTGGGCCAGTTTGTCGTCGAGCTGATGCATGGTCACGATATGCGCTTCGGCCAACGCGCAGCGCTCGCTCAGCCGGTTGACGGCGAAGCGCTCAAGGCGTTCATGGGCCCAGACGTAGAGCTGCGGCGTGTGGCGTGTCTCGTCGGCCAGCTGGTCGATCAGCCTGGCGGCAAAGCGAAGCAGGTTGGAGCGCGCCAAACCTGCCGCGCCATCCTCAACCAAGGCAAGGTGCGCCAGCAGGTCGATGAAGCGCCACAACGGGTGCTTCGGATCTTCCAGCATGGCCGGCGTGTCGGCCGCAGCCTCGGCCGCAAACGGCTGCACGCGTGTCAACAATGGTGCCATGCCCGCAACGAGCCGGCGGTCGCCGACCATCGACTCGAAGAGCTTTCCTGTCAGCGTCAGGATCTTCTGCTCGAAGCTGCCCGGAATCGCGGCCGTCGCCGCAGGCGCGGCCACCAATTCAGGCAGGGTGATCGACACCAGCGTGGGCATCGGCACCATCAGGTCGCGATCGAGCACGCGGGAAGTGCGCGGGCCTGCCGGCGGGATCAGCGTGCGGTACGCCGCCGGCACCAGCCCTTCACCGTCGAGCCGCGCGCAAGCCGCGGCGTAGGCCTTGCGCAGGGCGTGGGCCATGGGCGTGGCGGCATGTCGCATGAAGGCGAGCTGATGGCCGCGGGTGAGTGGCAGGGCTTGGGCCGCAGCCCAAAGCGCCTGGGCCTGCGTCTCGGCGCGGAAGGGGTTGTGGTCGGCGCCGACATCCATGTCGCCCGCAAGCGCCGAGGTGTACGCCAGCAGCTCGCGCAATTCATGCTCGGCCACGCTGGAAATGGCTTCGATGGTGTGCGAGACGACGACGTCGATCGTGACGTCGTCATCGTCCACCAGCGCCAGCGAACCGGTGGTACGCGCCGCGCCTGCCGGCGCGACCATGGCTTCACGCGAGAGCTCAGCCTGCACCTGCTCGCGCAGCGAAGCGACGTAGCGATCGACCACGCGCGGGCGGTGTGTGCCCAGCCGATGGATGAGGCTGGCGGCCACCGCGCGCTCGCTGGCGCCCATCTGCGCCGGCCCTCTTTGCAGCGCGTCAATGGCACCCTGCAGGGCCGTTTCCAGCACCAGCGGCGCACGCAGCAATTCGTCGTCGACGAAGTTCTGCAGTGCTGGCGGGGTGTTCATGGTGGCGGCGTCTTCACGCGATTATCGAGGCGAAGCGGCACCGGCAAGACGCGGAAAAGTACAGCGAACCCGCAACATCTCACGGCCAAGAAAAAGGGGCCACGTGCATCGCACGCAGCCCCGGGAAACAACTCCCGGCGGGTTGAGCCGCAGGCAACGCCTGTCGGTTCGAACCAGCCGAGTTATGGTGGCGGCAAAGCCGTCCGCCGTAACCTTACATGTCCATCCCGCCCATGCCACCCATGCCGCCCATGCCACCAGGCATGCCGCCGCCGCTGCCCGACTCGTCCTTCGGCGCTTCGGCGACCATGGCTTCGGTCGTCAGCATCAGGCTGGCCACCGACGCGGCGTTCTGCAGCGCAGTGCGCGTCACCTTGGTCGGGTCGAGGATGCCCATTTCGATCATGTCGCCATAGGTTCCGTTCTGGGCGTTGTAACCGTAGTTGCCCTTGCCGTTCAGCACGGCATTGATCACGACGCTGGGCTCATCACCGGCATTGGCCACGATCTCACGCAGCGGCTGCTCGACCGCGCGCAGCACGATCTTGATGCCGGCCTCTTGATCGTGGTTGTCGCCCTTGATGTTGCCGGCGGCCTGGCGGGCACGAAGCAGCGCCACGCCACCACCGGCCACGATGCCTTCTTCCACCGCTGCACGCGTGGCGTGCAGGGCGTCTTCGACACGGGCCTTCTTCTCCTTCATCTCGACTTCGGTGGCGGCACCGACCTTGATGACGGCGACACCGCCGGCCAGCTTGGCCACACGCTCTTGCAGCTTCTCGCGGTCGTAGTCGCTGGTGGCTTCTTCGATCTGCACGCGGATCTGCTTGACGCGCGCTTCGATGTCAGCGGTGGCCCCGGCGCCGTCGATCAGCGTGGTGTTTTCCTTGCCGACTTCGATGCGCTTGGCCTGGCCCAGATCGGTCAGCGCGACCTTCTCCAGCGTCAGGCCGACTTCTTCAGCGATGACCTTGCCGCCGGTGAGGATGGCGATGTCTTCGAGCATGGCCTTGCGGCGGTCGCCGAAGCCCGGCGCCTTCACGGCGACCACCTTCAGGATGCCGCGAATGGTGTTGACCACCAGGGTCGCCAGCGCTTCGCCTTCAACTTCTTCGGCAATGATCAGCAGCGGACGGCCGCTCTTGGCCACTTGCTCCAGCGTGGGCAGCAGGTCGCGGATGTTGCTGATCTTCTTGTCGTACAGCAGCACGTACGAGTTCTCGAGGATCGCGCTCTGCTTCTCGGGGTTGTTGATGAAGTAGGGCGAGAGGTAGCCGCGGTCGAACTGCATGCCCTCGACGATGTCGAGCTCGTTGTCCAGGCTCTTGCCGTCTTCGACGGTGATGACGCCTTCCTTGCCGACCTTGTCCATCGCCTTGGCGATGATCTCGCCAATCGATTCGTCGGCGTTGGCCGAAATGGCGCCGACCTGGCTGATTTCCTTGCTCGTCGTGGTCGCCTTGGAAGCCTTCTTCAGCTCTTCGACCAGGGCCGTCACAGCCTTGTCGATGCCACGCTTCAGGTCCATCGGGTTCATGCCGGCGGCCACGTACTTCATGCCTTCGCGCACGATCGACTGGGCCAGCACGGTGGCGGTGGTGGTGCCGTCACCGGCGATGTCGCTGGTCTTGGAAGCGACTTCCTTGACCATCTGCGCGCCCATGTTCTGGAGCTTGTCCTTGAGCTCGATTTCCTTGGCCACCGAGACGCCGTCCTTGGTGACGGTGGGGGCGCCGAAGCTGCGCTCGAGCACAACATTGCGGCCCTTGGGGCCGAGGGTGACCTTGACGGCATTGGCCAGGATGTTCACACCCTCGACCATGCGGGCGCGTGCATCAGCGCCGAAAATAACGTCTTTTGCTGCCATTTGGTTTTCTCCGAATTCAGTTCAGTAGGTGTTTGGGGAACGAGTCAGCGCAGGGCTTATTTCTCGACCACGGCAAACAGGTCTTCTTCGCGCATCACGAGCAACTCGTCGCCGTCGATCTTGACGGTCTGGCCGCTGTACTTGCCGAACAGCACGCGGTCGCCAACACGGATGTTCATCGCGACCAGGTCACCCTTGTCGTTGCGCTTGCCGGGGCCGACGGAGAGCACTTCGCCCTGGTCGGGCTTTTCGGCGGCGTTGTCGGGGATGACGATGCCTGAGGCGGTTTTGGTCTCGCTATCGAGGCGCTTGACGATCACGCGATCGTGCAATGGGCGAAGCTTCATACGGTCTCCTTAGGACACTGGGATGTTGGATTGCAGGCGCATCGCGGGGATGGACTGCCACTGAACGCTTGGGCCTGCGACGAGATGCCGGTGGGCCGTTAGCACTCACGCTAGATGAGTGCTAGCAAAACAATTATAGGGGTCGCTTTGCCGGTATCAAGGGGGACTGGGCAATGAAAGTTCGGGCAGTCTGCCGCCGCGCCGGCTCACGGCAGCGTACCGGCGGTAAGAAAGCCAACCTCCGGTGCGACACTGGCCTGATGCAGAAGGAAACGCACCGCCCGCCATCGCTGCGCTGGGCCCTCGGACTCGCCGCTTGCCTGCTGCTGACGGTTGCTGGCCAGGCTGCGAGCATGGTCACACCGAAGCAGCAAGCTGACCTCGACGCCGCCGTGGCGGCCTACAAGCGCGGCCGGCTGGTTGAAGCGCGGCAACGGCTGCGGCCGCTTGCCGCACAGGGGGTGCCGGCAGCGCAGTTCAACCTGGCGGTGATGCACCTGCGTGGCGAGCTCGTCCCGGCCGACGTGCAGCAGGCGCAACGGCTGCTCGAGCAGTCGGCGGCCGGCGGCTTCGTCACCGCCATGTTCTTTCTGGGCCAAGCGTTCGAAGCTGGCCAATTTGGCAAGCCCGACCTGCCCGTCTCCTACCGTTGGTACCTGCTCGCCGCCAACGCCGGCAGCGTGCCGGCGCAGGTGGCGGTGGCCACGGCGCACTACCTTGGGCGCGGCGCGGTGAAGGACGCCGCATTGGCGGCACGCTGGTACCGCGAGGCCGCCAAGGGCGGCGACGTCGGCGCGCAATACCTTCTGGCGTCGATGTACGAACAAGGTGACGGCGTGCCGCTTGACCTGCGCCTGGCGCGCGACTGGTACGAGGCTGCGGCGGGCCAGGGTGACGAAGCCGCACCGGGCAAGGTGAAGGAACTCGACGCCCGCCTCGCGGCCACCAGGACTACAGCACGACCTTGACCATGGGGTGCGTCGACAGCGTGCGATAAAGCTCGTCGAGCTGCTCCCGGCTCGTGGCGACGACCGTGATGGTTACGCCCAGGTAGTTGCCGGCCTTGCTCGGGCGCAACTCCACCGTGGACGCATCGAACTGTGCGTCGAAGTTCCGCGCTACCGCTACCACGGCCTCGACGAAGCCCGGGCCGTTCTGGCCCATCACCTTGATCGGGAAGGCACTGGGGTAGTCGATCAGGCTGCGCTCGGGCGGAATATCTCTCATCGGCATGTTCATGCAGGCCCAGATGAGGTGCGCGACGCGGAATTCAAATCGACTGCGTCTGCTTCGCGCGCTGGTAGGCCTCGTGCAGCCGCGCCGACACGGGGCCGGGCTTGCCGCGCATGGCGCCGTGCCCGACCAGCTCGCCGTCGATCTTCGTCACTGCCAGCACTTCCTTGGTGGCCGAGCTCAGCAGCACCTCGTCGGCAGACAACACATCGGCCTCGGGGATGGGCCGCAGGTTGTAGGCAATCCCGCATTCCTCACACAGCTCGCGCAAGAGTTCGTAGCGAATGCCTTCGAGCACGTGCACGCTCTTGGGTGGCCCGAGCAATGCGCCCTCGTGCACGACCCAGACGTTGCTGGCCGCTGCCTCGGTGAGGAAGCCATCGCGGAACATGATGGTCTCGACCGCGCCATGGTCGGCCGAGATCTGCCGTGCCATCACATTGCCCAGCAACGAGACGCTCTTGATGTCGCCATGCTCCCAGCGGAAGTCGCGCGCGGTGACGCAGGCCACGCCCTGGTGGCGCTGTTCGGCCGAGGGTGGCCGCATCGGGTTGGCCATCATGAACACGGTGGGCTCGATGTGCTCGGGCATCACATGATCGCGCGGCGCCACGCCGCGCGTGACCTGGATGTAGACCATCTGGTCCGCTGCATCGGTCTTGTCGGCCAGTGCCGCGACCAGGCGGCGCGCGCGCTCGAGCCAGCCCTCGGTCTTCAGCGGGTTGTGGATGCGCACCTTGGTCAGGCTGCGCTGCAGCCGCGCCATGTGCTCGTCAAAGCGGAACAGGCGCTGGCCATACACCGGCACGACTTCGTAGATGCCGTCACCAAATACAAAGCCGCGGTCGAGCACGCTGACCTTGGCCTGGCTCAACGGCAGGTACTCGCCATTGAGGTAGCAGAGGTGGTCGTTCATCGTGACGTGCTCCCGGGCGTGGTGGCTGCATGCGGCGCCAAGATTCTGGCACGCACCCCCGCCATCGCGGCCGCGTGAATCGCATCGTTGCGCCTCAGCGAATCCACAAGCGTACGGCGTCCCAGGCGCGGCCGAAGATGCCGGCCAGCGGAACCGGCTCGAGCACGGTCAACGGCACGCTGGCAATGGCAGCGCCGGTGGCGCTGCTGACCTTCAACTGGCCGACACGCTGCCCCTGCGCCAAGGGCGCTACCAGTGGGTCGATGCGCTCGATCGTGGTCTTGAGCTTGTCGCCTTCACCCTTGGGTACGGTGACAAACACCGCGCTGGGTGAACCTAGCTTGGCGCTGGCCTCCTTGCCTTTCCACACCGGCACGGTGGCCATGGCCTGGTTGGCGTCGAAAAGACGCACGGCATCCCAGGCCAGCCAGCCCCAGTTCAGCAACTTCTGGCTTTCAGCCGCGCGCGACTCGCGCGAGTTGGCGCCGAGCACCACGCTGAGCAGGCGGCGGCGGCCGTTTGGCATGTCGCGCACAGTGCTGGCGATGAGGCAATAACCGGCGCTTTCGGTGAAGCCGGTCTTCATGCCGTCGACCGTGGGGTCGCGGCCGAGAAGCATGTTGCGGTTGTCCTGCTTGATGCTGTTGAAGGTGAACTGGCGGATCGAATACAGCGGATAGAAATTCGGGTGGTCGCCGATGATGTGCGCGGCAATGATGGCCATGTCGCGTGCGCTGCTGTAGTGGCCGGCCTCGGTCAGGCCGGTGACGTTCTTGAACTGCGTGTTCTTCAGCCCCCAGGCCTGCGCCTGCCGGTTCATCTGGGCCACGAAGGGCTCGAGTCCGCCGGCCGCGGCTTCGGCCAGCGCCACCGCGGCGTCGTTGCCGCTTTGCACGATCATGCCGCGCAGCAACTCGTCCACTGCCGGCGTCATCGTCGTGTCGATGAACATCAAGGAGCCGCCACCGATGCGCTCGCTCCACGCACGCTTGGACACCGGCAGCTTCTGCGCAAGTGCCAGCTTGCCGTCGCGGATGGCGTTGAAGACGAGGTAGGCCGTCATCAGCTTGGTCAGCGACGCCGGGTCGGCCGGCGCGTCGGCATCGCGCTCGGTCAGCACCTGCTGGCTGCTGAGGTCGATCAACAGAAACTGGCGCGCGGCGATTTCGGGGGGCTGGGGCAGCTGTGCCAGCGCAGGGCTGGCGATGGCCAGCGCCAGCAGCAAAACAATGAAGGATTTCATGTGGATTCGATGCATCAACGCCAGGCGGCGCCGATGATGTGTTTAAGCACGGGCAGCTGCCCGTGAAAGAAGTGGCCGGCGCCCGGCACGACGGTGACGGGCAGCGACTGCGGCCGGGCCCAGGCCAGCACCGCCGCCAGCGGCACGACGTCATCGCTCTCGCCCTGGATCACCAGGGTATCCGCGGGCACGGGCGCCACGTCGAAGCTCTGCACCGCGGGGCCGATGAGCAGCAGGCGTTCAGCGGCCTGTTCGCCGCCCGCATGGCGCAGGCGGTGCGTCGCCTGCGCCGCGACATAAGCGCCGAACGAGAAACCGCCGAGCACCAGGCGCGTACCGGGTGTGCGGAAGGCATCGATCACGGCCATGGCGTCGTCGACTTCGCCGCGGCCTTCGTCCCAGCTACCAGCCGAGCTGCCTACGCCGCGGAAATTGAAGCGCACCGCACGCCAACCCAGGGCCACGACACTGCGCGCCATGGTCTGCACCACCTTGTTGTCCAGCGTGCCGCCGTGTTGCGGGTGCGGGTGGCACAGCACGGCCGTGCCGAGCGGTTCGCTAGCGGGCATGTCGACGGCACACTCGATGTCGCCTGCGGGCCCGGTGATGGCCTGGCGAAGGGTGGCCGCGTTCACTTGCCGATGTGCGCCGGCAGCACCAGCCGCTCGACCACACGGCCGTGCTTCAGATGCGAATCGACGATCTCGTCTATGTCATGCTTGTCGACGTAGGTGTACCAGATGGCCTCGGGGTAGACCACCACCACCGGCCCGCCGGCACAGCGATCCAGGCAGCCGGCCTTGTTTACGCGCACGCCGCCGGGCCCGGCCAGGCGCTCAGACTTGACGCGCGACTTGCAATGGTCCAAGGCGGCATGTGGATCATGCTGGTGACAGCTGTTCTCGCCCTTGCCGCGCTCGTTCAGGCAGAAGAAGACATGATGTTGGTAGTAGCTCATGGCCAAGATTGTAGGGAGCGGCCGGCCGCGAACGCCTCGTCGCGGGGCCATGGCCGCACCGTTCAGTCGCGTCGGCCCAGCCGCGCCAGCAGCCAGGCCATGGCGAAGTAGGGCCACAACAGCGACAGCCAGTGCGCCATGCCGTGAAAGTGCACGAAGCGCCCTTGCTCCCAAGACTGCAAGGTCTGTGCGAAGTAGGGGTCCGTGGGCGCCTGGCCCACGAGCATCACGCCCGCAGCCAAGGCCAGCAATGCCAGACCCGCGGCCACGCGCTTCGGCACTGCCATCAATGCCAGCGCCATGACGGCACCTGCCGCCAGCGACGGCACGGTGGCTGGCGTCAACCACGACAACGCATGGTTGGGGCCGAAGTTCAACAGCGCCGACAGAGTCATGGCCAGCAGCGCCATCAGCGCGGCGCCAAGCGGCAGCAGCGCACGGCGCCAGCCGGGCTGTGCCACGGCGTAAGCCAGCATGCAGGGTGAGAAGATGCCCAGTGCGGTGGCCAGGCCTTCGCTCAGCGGCGTCAGCGGTGTCGGTGCCGCAGGCACGGCCGACACCAGTTCGAACGCCGACGTCGCCCAGGGCACGCCGTCGAGCCATGACGCCAGCGTCTGCATGATCTTGGTGCCGATCTGGCCCAGGCCCAGAGGCAGCGGCGCCGGGAACAGCAATGCGGCCGGCCACAGAGCCAGCAGCGCCAACGCGCCGCCGCTGCGCGCGACGAACCAGCGTTCTCGCGCGGACACCCAACGCCCGCCCGTGCCCGCTGCCCGCCAAAGCGCCACCAGCGCTGCGCCCAGTGCCGCGCCGGCCACGTTCATGGCGCAGTCCTTCAGCGAAGGGTGACGACCGGGCAGAAAGTTCTGCGTCACTTCGCAGCCGTACGACAACACAAGGGCCATCAAGATGACCGCTAGCCAGGCGCCGGCGGCGCGCCGCACGACGGTGACGACGGCCGCCATCGCCAGCATGCCCCAGGGCAGGTAACCCAGCAGGTTGGCCCACAGGTCGAAAGGGTCGCGCCAGGGCGGCCAGGGCAGGGCCAGCAAGGCCGGCAGCGGCTGCCCTGGCGGCCAGCGCCAACCGGCGAACGGGTACAGGCTGGCGTAGAGCACCAGCGCGGTATAGGCCCAGGCCAGCGGCCAGGCCGGCGACGTGCTGCGCTCTTGCAAAGGGCCCGTCATGGGCTGGCTCAGAAAGGCTTGACGACCACCAGAATGACGATGGCCGCAAACAGCAGCACCGAACACTCGTTGAAGACGCGGTACCAGCGGTGACTGCGCCGTGGCCCGCCCTGCTCGAGCCCGCGCAGCAGCGTGCGGCAAGCATGGTGGTAGCCGATGGCGCCGACCACGCCCGCGAGCTTCAGGTGCATCCAGCCACTGCCCGGGCCGCGGCCCACGCCATAGCCCAGCCACAGCACCAGGCCGAGCAACAGCGCCGGCAACATCAACATGCCGCTGAAGCGGTACAGCTTGCGCGCCATCAACAGCAGCCGCTCACGCTCGGCGTGGCTCTCGGGGCTGACCATCGCCAGGTTGACGAAGATGCGTGGCAGGTAGAACAAGCCCGCAAACCAACTCGCCACGAAGACGATGTGCAGGGCTTTGAGCCAGAGGTAGGCGCCACTCATGCGAAGAATTATGGCCGCCACAAAAAAGAGGCCCCGGCACGAGGCCGGGGCCGGCAAGCCTTATCGCTGTCATACGGTAAGGCGCCTGCTCAGGGAGGAAAAGCAGGGAATGACCACCTTGCGGCTATCATTCGACAACGACTCTAGCAGAGCAAAAGTGGCGCCGCCAGCGGGCTAATTCGGGGGTCGGAACGCCTTCGTCAAGGCCGCCGCAAGCGAACCCACAAGTTCTGTAATGGCGCGGTGGCCCATAGCGCAAACCGGGTCTTAACGAGGGAGCATTTCTTGCACGTGCCACCGCCCTACCCGACGAGCCGGCCGCGGCGTTTGCGTCGCGATGCCGCCACCCGCGCGTTGGTGCGCGAACACCAGCTCAGCGCCGCGGATCTGATCCTTCCGGTGTTCGTGCTCGATGGCCACGGCCAGGTGC
>JANLYV010000153.1:0-9560 GCA_031365825.1 Rubrivivax sp.
ATCAGCGCCGTCAGCGGCTCGCCGATGCCACCCGGCTTCTCGGTGCTGGCGATCATGTGCACGTCGATCACCGGCGACTCGTTCATGCGCACCACAGGGTAGTCGTGGAAGTTGCTCTGCTCGACCACGCCGTCTTTCAGCGTGATCTCGCCAAACAGCGCCGCCGACAGGCCGAAGATCGTGCTGCCTTCGATCTGCTGCGCGACCACGTTGGCGTTGACCATGCTGCCCACGTCGGCCGCGATCGTGACGCGGTGGACCCGCACTTCCTTGCCCGACACCGACACTTCCGAAACCATCGCGAGGTAGGTGCCGTAGCCTTCCATCACCGCAACGCCGCGCGAGCGGCCTGCCGGCAGCGCCTTGCCCCAGCCCGACTTCTCGGCCGCGGTGGCCAGCACCTTCAGGTAACGCGGCTCCTTGGTCAGCAGCGCCTGGCGGTAGGCGACCGGGTCCTTGCCCGCGGCGACAGCCAGCTCGTCGATGAACGACTCGTTGGCGAACACGTTGAGCGCGTGCGACACCGAGCGCCAGTACCCGACGCGCAAGCCGGTGTCGTGGATGACCGCCTGGCCGAGCTGGTTCGGAATGTCGTACGGCACGACGGCAGCTTCGAGCATGAACGGGTCGATGCCGTCCTTCACGAAGGCAGCGAACAGGCGCTGCGTGACCGAGGGCGAAGTCAGGTGCACCTTGATCGCCGTCGGCATGCCGTTCGCACCGAGGCCGGCCGACATCGTGTGGCGGCTGATCGGGCGATAGAAGTCGTGCTTCATGTCGTCTTCACGCGACCACAGCAGCTTGACCGGTGCGCCGACCGCCTTCGAGATCTCGATCGCCTGAGCGATGAAGTCGAAGTCGATGCGACGACCGAAACCACCCCCGAGGAAGGTGGTGCGCATCGTGATCTGCTCGGGCTTCAGGCCGGTGATGGCCTGCGCCGTGCCGACCGCGGCCTGCTGGAACTGCGTCGGCCCGTACAACAGGCACGAGTCCTTGCGCACGTCGGCGGTGAAGTTCATCGGCTCCAGCGGTGCGTGCGACAGGAACGGCAGCTCGTAGGTCGCTTCGACCTTCTTCGCCGCCGCGCCGTAACCGGCCTCGAAGTTGCCGAGCTTGCGGAACTCGGCACCCGGCTTGGCGCTGGCGGTCTTCAATGCGGCCGCCACGCTGGCCGAGCTCAGCGACTTGCCTGCGCCCTCGTTCCAGACGATCTTGACGCTTTCGAGCGCCTTCTTGGCATGCCAGTAGGTGTCGGCCACCACGGCCACGCCGTCGCCGACCTGCACCACGTGCGTCACGCCGGGCATGCCCTTGGCCTGCGCGCCGTCGAAGCTCACCGGCTTGCCGCCGATCACCGGGCACTGCGCCAGCGCCGCGTACAGCATGCCGGGCAGCTTGACGTCGATGCCGAATTCGGCACTGCCGTCGACCTTGGCCGGGGTGTCGCGGCGCGGAACCCACTTGCCGACGATCTTGAAGTCTTTCGCGTCCTTGAGCTTGGGCTCTTTCGGCGGCGTGAGCTTGGAAGCCGCTTCGGCCACGTCGCCGTAGGTGAGTTTCTGCCCGCCCGGGCCGGTGATCACCGCGTTGGCCACGCTGCACGCAGATGGGTCAACTTTCCAGCGCTCGGCCGCCGCCTGCACGAGCACGATGCGCGCCTGCGCACCGGCCACGCG
Organism: Rubrivivax sp.; assembly: GCA_031365825.1. Lineage (GTDB taxonomy): Bacteria > Pseudomonadota > Gammaproteobacteria > Burkholderiales > Burkholderiaceae_C > Rubrivivax. Next base: position 1,680 of record JANLYV010000153.1, read on the forward strand.
CAGCTTGTCGTAAGCCTCGCGCACGGAGGTCGAGCCACCGGTCAGCTGGCCGCCGAGCATGGTGTTGGTATAGGGCTCGCCGGCGGGTGCCATCTCGATGCGCACCGTGGTGAAGTCGACGCCCAGTTCCTCGGCCACCAGCATCGGCATCGAGGTGAACACGCCCTGGCCCATTTCAGCACGGCCGCAGATGATGGTGACCGCGTTGTCGGTGCCGACCTTGACCCAGGCATTGGTCATCGTGCCCGGCGCGGTGGCGCTGGGCGGCAAGGCCATCGGGCCTTTGTCGGCCATGGTCGCGCAGCCCACGATCAGGCCACCCGAGAACAGCCCGCCGCCGACCGCGGCACCGGTCTTGACGAACTGACGCCGCGAGGAGTTTTGTACGGTCGTCATGGCTCAGGCTCCTTTCGTGCCGGCAGCCGTCTGGATGGCAGCGCGGATGCGTGGGTAGGTGCCGCAGCGGCAGATGTTGCCCGACATGGCACTGTCGATGTCGGCGTCGGTGGGCTTGGGCTTGGCCGTGAGCAGGGCGACGGCGCTCATGATCTGGCCCGACTGGCAGTAGCCACACTGCGGCACGTCGAGCGCAACCCAGGCCGCCTGCACCTTCTTGCCAATCTCGGTCGAGGCCATGGCTTCGATGGTGGCTACGTTCTTGCCTGCCGCCGCCGACAGCGGCGTCTGGCACGAACGCACCGGCACACCGTCGAGATGCACCGTGCAGGCACCGCACAGCGCCATGCCACAACCGAACTTCGTGCCGGTCAGGCCGATCTCGTCACGAATCACCCACAACAGCGGCGTGTCGGCCTCGGCCTTCACATCCACGGCTTTTCCATTCACATTGAAGCGAATCGTCATCGAGCTCTCCTGGTTTGTCGTCGTTGTCGCATGAAGCTGCCTGCACAGGGGCGAAACTCACCCGGCTGACGGCCAGCAAAACAATGCTATTACCAATCGACCCGCTGCATACCCTGCGGGAATCCCTGCTGTTCCGTTTCAGAACGGAACAAGGCGGCCGGTCTGGCCCTCAGCCGGGGCGCACCCGGCGTGTGCCCCGGCACTCGGGGTGCCGAACGCAGCCCCAGAATTGCTGCCCGGCGTTGACGCCACGTTTGGCCAGGCGCTTTTTCATGTCGCCGCCACACAGCGGGCAGGGCAAGGCCAGCTCGGCCGGCACCACCGCGGGCGCGGCGGCCGGCACTGTGGCAGCCGGGGCGGCAGGGGGCGGCACCTCGAGCGGCGCGGGCTCGGTGTCGGCCGCCGCACCCTGCACCCGTTCCGAGCGCTCCGCCTGCGCCCGGCCTTGCAGCAGCAGAGCCTGCAGGGCCGGGCCGTCGACGGCCCGGATGTTGTGGCCGCTCGCGGCTGCGGCAGCCTCACGGCTGAACCGCCCCGCACTCAGCACGAAGCCGCCGACGGCACCGCGCGCCCGCATCGCCGCCTGCGCCGCCTGCACGGTTTCGATGCCGACCTTCTCGGACCGCCACGCTTTGCAATGCACCAGGTAGGTCTGGCGTTCCTTGCGCATCAGCAGGTCGATGTTGGCGTCCGAGCCGGCGGCCCCCGGCTCGTTCATGTGGAAGCCCTGCAGCTCGAAAGCGCGGCCGATCAGGGCTTCGAATTCGCGCCAGCGCATCGCGGCGACATCGACGCTGGCAGAAGCGCCGCCAGGCGCCGTGCCGTCGGCGCGCCGCAAGCGCAGCCCGACCACCGCCGCCACGATGAACAGCGCCGGCACGAGGTACTGCAGCGCCGGTTCGGCCTCGGCGCCCGCCGCCAGGCGAAGCGCCACATGCGTCAGCACCGCCGCACCGACCCAGGCCCACCAGGGCACGGCCGCAGCACGCTCCCTGAGCGTGGGGTCGGGACGGTGGCTCGGTTTTGCGCGCATCACAAAGGGTATCGGCCTGCAGCGTCGACGCTTGAGCCCTGCGGCGAGCCACGCCGCTGAAAGGGGCGCCGCGGGCAGAGCGGGCTTCGTGGCTCAGCGGTGCATCGCCGGCACGAGCCGGTCGGACGGGCTGATCCGTGCTTCGCCTTCCAGCTCGATGGCCACTTGCGTGCACACCGCGCGGCACAGCGTTGCCACTCGTTCGCTCTGCAGTCGATAGTACATCTGGGTGCCGTCGCGGCGCTTGGCCAGCACGCCGCTGCGGTACAGCGTGCTCAGATGCTGTGACATATTTGGCTGAGTCGTGTCGATCTCGGCCAGCAGCTCCGACACATTCTTCTCGCCGTTGCAGACCGCGCTGATGATCTTCAGGCGGATCGGGGTCGACAGCACCGCGAACAGCTCGGCGACGGAGTCGAACACTTGATCTTCGTTGCTCTTGGTGGTCATGCAGAACCCTGACTGATTCGAAGCTTTGAAATTGTATTCGCAAGCACCGATATTTCAGCGCCCGGGTGCATCAGCTTGGCGGCGTCAAGGCGCCATCCGCCCCGGGTTGCCCTGCACGCCCAGCAGCGTCGGCGTATTCAGCGTGCGCGCTTTCACGTGCCCGCCCTGCGCCTTGAACCAGGCCTCGACCACGTCCCACACCGGTTGACTGCCCGGCGCGTCGCGCGCTTCTTCGGCGACCGGTGCCCAGCCCGCGACCTTGTACTTCTTGCCGGCCTCGAGCGGCTTGCCACCGAGCCGCAGGTCATTGATGCGGCCGCCCATCTTCTGCGCCGGGTCGCAGCTGTAGGCCAGGCCGCCCACCCGCACCATGTCGCCACCCTGCTGGTAGTACGGGTCGGGGTTGAAGAGGTTGTCGGCCACGTCTTCGAGGATGGTCTTGATCGTCTCGCCGCTCATCGTGTTCAGCGTGACATAGGGGTAGGTGATGGCCAGCTGGTCCATCATCAGCTCGCGCGTGATGGTGTCGCCCGGCAGCAGCGTCGTGCCCCAGCGAAAGCCGGGCGAGAAGGCGATCTGTGCGCCCTGCACCTCCATCAAGGCGTCGCAGATCAGCTGGTCCCAGCTGCCGTTGAAGTTGCCGCGGCGGTAGAGCAGACCATCGGTCACGCCCAGTTTTTCGGCCAATTTCGTATCAAAGGGTGCGCGTACTTTGGAAATTAGCGCGTCCATCTCCGGATCGGCTTTCAACTGGTTGGCGAAGATCGGCAACAGCCGGTAGCGGAAGTCGGCCACCCGGCCGCCCTTCACGTCGAAGTCCATCACGCCGAGGAACTTGCTGTTGCTGCCGGCGTTGGTGACGAGGGTCTTGCCACCCGCCGTATCTCCCCCATTCGAGACCGGCACCGCCACCGGCACACCGTCGTGCGTGTGGCCGCCAAAGATGGCGTCGATACCACGCACGCGCGTGGCCATCTTCAGGTCGACATCCATGCCGTTGTGCGACAGCAGCACCACCACCTGCGCACCCTTGGCGCGCACCTCGTCCACCACTTTCTGCATGTTCTCGTCCTGGATGCCGAAGCTCCAGTCGGCCACCAGGTAGCGTGGGTTGGCGATGGGAGTGTAGGGAAAGGCCTGGCCGATGATGGCGCAGGGCACGCCGTTGATCTGGCGCAGTGTGTAGGGCTTGAAGACGGCGTCGCCGAAGTCTTGCGTCTTGATGTTCTGCGCCAGGAATTCGATGCGGCCCTTGAAGTCGCCGTCGACGATGGCCTTGACGCGCTCCATGCCGTAGGTGAACTCCCAGTGGCCGGTCATCACGTCCACGCCCAGCAGCTTGGCCGCGTCGACCATGTCCTGCGCGTCGGTCCACAGCGCGGTGGCCGAGCCCTGCCAGGTGTCGCCGCCGTCGAGCAGCAGCGCGCCGGGGCGGCCGGCCTTGAGCAGCTTCACCAGCGTGGCCAGGTGCGCGAAGCCTCCCACCTTGCCATAGCGCCGCGCTGCTTTTTCGAAGTCGATGAAGGTGTAGCCATGGGCCAGCGCAGTGCCCGGGCGCACACCGGCTCGCTTCAGCAGCTGTTCGCCCACCAAGTGCGGCAGCTGGCCCTGCATCGCGCCGACGCCGAGGTTGACGCTGGGCTCGCGGAAGTAGGTCGGCTTCAACTGCGCGTGGCAGTCGGTCATGTGCAGGAAGGAAACGTTGCCGAAAGGTGCGATGTCGTACAGGCCGTGCTGCGCCGTGGCCGCGTCGGCATCGGCGTGGCGGCCGAGGTTCATGCCGGCCACCGAGGCTGCACCCAGCATCTGCGTGAATTCGCGTTTGGATAAATTCATGATTCAGCAAGCATGGATGCGAAGACCCAAAACAAACCCGCACGGTGGCGGGTCGGCGGGTGGCTACTGGTTGACGGGCGACTTCGGGTCGAGCAGCAGCGCCATGATGTCCTTGAGCTGCTTCTCGTCGAGCATGCCGGCGTGGCCGAATCGCGGCATACCCGAGCAGGCGTTGAAGGCCTTGGCGTTGTAGACCTTGGCCCAGGTGTAGTCGACGATGCCCTTGGACACCGGGCTGGTGGGGTCGGCCACGCCGCGGACCTTGCCGTACTGGTACAGGCTCGGGCCGATGGTGCCGAAGGAGATCTCGGCCTTGCTCAACTGGTGGCAGTTGTAGCAGTTGCCGCCGTTGGCGCTGGTGGCCGCCGAGGCATCGGTCCAGGTCATGCCGCGTCCGTTTTGCGCCAGCTTTTCGCCTTCTTTCCAGTCGCCGATGTATTGGCCGTCGACCGGCAGCTTCACACTCGCCAGGTTGGCGGCGGCGATGGCGCTGGCACGCGCTTCAGGCAATTCCTTGCCTTCTGAGGCCGAACACTCGGCATTCGAGGCGTCTTGCTGCAGCCGCTCGACCTTGGCGATGCCCTCGTCGCGGAACGAGCTCTTCATCATCGCGTCGAGCATGGCCTTGTAGTCGGGCGCGGGCGCCACGCTGGCGCAGCCCGACAGCTGCGTGGCCAGCACGGTGGCAAGGGATGCGACTACCGCCCAACTCGTCATAACTTTTATCTTGTGCATGCTGCGTTCCCCGCTTCAGCGTTTGATGGCCGGGGCGATCGACTCGGCGTCCTTGGCGTTCACGCCCATGTACACCCCCAGCGCGATGGTCACGTCGGAGGCATAACCCGGGAACGGGAAGCGCTGCTGGCGGTAGCAGTCGTTGAGCCGCCGTTGCATCGTCCACAGTTCGCCCGAGCTCACACGGTAGGCCGGCCAGGCCGCAAAGCCGACGCCGTCACCGGGGTTCCTGGTCAGGTCGGGCAGGTCTTGCAGCCGGATGCGTTTGCCGGCTTCACCGTGGCACGAGGCGCACGAGAAGTCGTAGGGGCCAGCACGGTAGAAGAAGGCGCGCTTGCCGAGTTGATTCATCTTGCGCTCTTCGTCATGCGCCTGCGACAGGTTGAAGCGCTGGCCGCGCGACTCGGCCGCGATCCAGGCCACCAGCGCTTCGATATTCACCTGTTCGCCGCGGCCGAAGGGTGTCTTGGCGATCTCGGCGGCGTTCATGCCCTGCAGCGTTTCCATGCAGCTCAAGAGTCGCGACTCCAGGTCTTGCACGCGCCGCGTGTCGGCGAAGTAGCGTGGCAACTCGACGAACGCGCCCTTGACCTTGCCCGCCCCCTTGCCCAGGTCGCACTGCTCCAGCGAGGCGGATTTCGGGCCACGCTTTTGTTTCCACAGCAACTCGCCCTTGGCCTCGAAGAGTTCGGCCGGGTTGCCGTCTTCGAGCATCTTGCGGTACTCGGCGATACCGTCTGCGGCCGACTTCGTCTGGGCCCAGGCGCCCAGTGGCACCAGCACCGCCAGTACCAGAGCGAATCTCGATCGCACGCGCTTCATGTTCATGTCAGTTTGTCTCCGTCGCGCGTGAATCAGGACACGGTGGCTTCGTCGCTGCGCTTGTCGCCCTTGTTGTCGACCCAGGACACGGTGATCTTGTCGCCAGCCTTGGCGCCTTTGACGTTGAACTGCATGAACGGGTTCTTCGACACCGCCGGGCCCCATTGCGCTGTCATCACCGTTTTGCCGTTATGTTGCGCCGTGACTTCCTGGATGTGCCAGGCCGGAATCGTCTTGCCGGCGGCGTCCTTGCGCTGGCCGGACTCCATCTCGTGCGCCATCAGCACGCGCACGGTGGCCTTGTCCCCAGCAACTTGGGCGCGAATGCGCATCGGGTCTGCCATGGTCTGCTCCTTGATGAAAACGTGGTTCAGCCGCCGCAGCCGCCGAGGGTGACTTTGACTTCCTTCTGCGCGAACAGCACCTTGCCGTCGTTCATCATCGCCACAGCGAAGACGTTGGACGACTGGCCCATCTTCACGCGCGTGGCAACGTTGGCGTCGATGGCGTCGGTGACGTCGAACATCGCCGTCAACACCGAAGGGTTCTTCTCCACCAGGATCAGGAGCCGCTTCACGCCCGGCAGCGTGCTGGCTGCGCCCACGGGCACCACCGCACCGTTCTCGGCGATGTCGGGGCCGGTGATGCTCACATCTTTGCTCTCGGTGGGCATGCCCGCACCCAGTGCCTTCATCACTTCGGCGGTGGTCTTGGCGCTGAAGGCGGCGGCGTTGAACGCACCAGCGGCCTGGGCAAAGGCCAAGTCTGGCACGAGGCCGGCGGCAGCGAGCAGGCTCGCGACCTTGGCCGAATCGGATATCAACTCTCGTCGGGTTTGCATGGGGTCTCCTTCATGGGGGCATCGTAGTGGACAAGGTCAGGCCATGCATGCGTAGGACTCCGTAGCCCATGGCAGCGTGGCGGCGAAGAGCTTCGGCCTCATTTTCTCGCGCCATCGGCCAGCCATTGCGCGATGGCTTTCGCGTCAGCTTCAGTCAATGTTTGCGGCGGCATCGGGATCGCACCCCAGACACCTGAGCTGCCCGCCTTGATGCGCGACGTGACATAGCCCGCAGCATCGGCTCGGCTCGCGTACTTCTTGGCGACATCGCGAAAGCTCGGCCCGACGATCCTGTTTTCCATGCCATGGCAGCTCGCGCAGCCGTGCTTGTGCGTCAAGGCGATGGCAACGGCCGCGTTGCCACCCGACTCAGCCCTCGCGGCGGCCGCCGGCCTGCGCGTATCGGCGCCATGCTGGGCGCCGACTGCGCGGTTCTGCTCGGACAGGTTGCCATGCGCGTCACGTGCGAAGTCAGGTAGGAACGAAGCCAGCTTCGGCGCCGGGCCACAGTCTTTCATGCAGGCGCTGGCCTTGACATCAGGCCTGCGCTGGCCCGGGCCGGCGCCGGGCCACAAGGCGTGGCTGGTGCTCATGCCATTGCGGTTGGGCAGCCGTTGCTGCACCTCGGCCATGTTCTGGTCGGACAGTACGAAGTTGTCGGGTAGCACATTGCCCATGTTGAGGATGTAGGCCGTGACGGCATAGACCTCTTCCACGCTCAGCGACTTCGGCTGCGTCCAGGGCATCGCGCGGTTGATGTAGTCCCACAGCGTCGACAGCGTCGCCAGCTTCATCAGCGTCGTGCGGCCCGGGTAGGCCGCATCGTTCAAGCGCGCGACATGGCCGGACTTGACGTCTTGCGGCGTGGTGCCGCCGACGATAGGGCTGAAGACCTGGTTGCTCTCACCGAAGACGCCATGGCACGAGGCGCACTTGGCCTCCCACACCTCCATGCCCTTGGCCACCGATCCCGATCCCTTGGGCAGGCCCTTGAAGTCGGGGCGCACGTCGATGTCCCAGGCCGCAATCTCGCTGGCCGTGGCGGCACGGCCGACGCCGGGATAGGTGGCCGACTGCGCCTGCACGGTTGCGCTGGCGAATGCAAGCACAATGGATGTTAGCAAGGTGTTCGTCAGCTCACGACAGCTGGACATTCTTCACCTCACCGCTGTCTTGCACGAGCCAGGTCTGCACCGCGTGGTTGTGATAGATCGAACGCGAGCCGCGCACGGCGCGCAGCTGCTGGTAGGTCGGTTGCACGTAGCCGGTGTCGTCGGTGGCGCGGCTTTGCACCAGGGCC
>JANLYV010000159.1:0-21494 GCA_031365825.1 Rubrivivax sp.
ATGAAGGCTGCGATGTAGGCCGTCGCATTCGCGCCAAACTCGATGTGGTACGCATGCTCGTACATGTCCAGCGTGAGGACGGGAATGCCTCCGCTGACGGCCTGGCCATGGTCGGTCGTGCTCTGACAAATGAGCCTGCCATCCCTGGGCACGTAGACCAACAAGACCCAGCCTGAACCGCCGGCCAGAGCCGTGGCGAGCGCCACAAACTCGGCGCGCCAGCGTTCGACGGAGCCGAAGTCACTTGAGATCGCCGCCGCCATGGTCTCGGGCAAGGCCCGCCCGTCCCCGCCCAGGCTGGCGAAATACAACTCGTGCAGCAAGGTCGAATTGAGCAGCTGAATTTGGTCTCGCTTCATCTGGCCAAGGACATGGGGCGAGGTGGCGCCGAGGTCCAGCGATCCAAGCTGTTCGCTCAGGTGATTCAGCCGGACCAGGTCCGCGCCATAGTTATTCTCATAATGGCTCTCGATCAGCCGGGGCGACATGCCATTCAAGGTCCAGGGGCGGCAGTACAGGGGTTCGAGTTGATATCTCATCGATCGCTCCATGGATGCTGGCCGCGGCTTGATCGCGGCATGGGCACGGATGCTAGGATCTCCGCGCGCCCATGCACAACGCATCGTTTCTCATGCCGGCAGGAGATTTTCTAATGAGAGTCTCGTGATGCTCCGCCGTCTGCCACCGCTCAACGCCCTTCGGACCTTCGACGCGGCCGCCCGTCACGAAAGCTTCACGCGCGCCGCCGCAGAGCTCAGCGTGACGCAGGGCGCCGTCAGCCAGCAGGTCAAGGCGCTCGAAGCGGCGCTGGGCGTTCGGCTGTTCACGCGCACGCACCAAAAGCTCGTGCTCACCGAGTCGGGCCGTCAGTACCAGGCCGTGGTGCGCGACGCACTTGACCGCATCGCTTTCGGCACCGAGCAACTGGTGCGGCGCGACGCGTCCAACGTGCTGACGGTCAGCACATCGCCCGACTTCGCCGCCAAGTGGCTGGTCCATCGCCTGGGCAAGTTCGCAGACAGCCACGGCGACATCGATCTCCGGGTCTCTGCGGCGATGCACCAGGTGGATTTCACGAAGGAGGAGGTTGACCTTGCCGTGCGGCACGGCGACGGACATTGGCCTGGTTTGGATGCCACTCGGCTGTGCGAAGCGGAGCAACTCTTTCCGGTGTGCAGCCCAAGACTGCTGCCCATGCGCCGTGGCAGGGCCAAGCCCTCCGACTTGCTGAAGCTACCGCTGCTGCATCTGGATTCGCGCAAGGACTGGGCGCGATGGTTGGCAGCCGCCGCCATCGCCGACCCCGCACCCAGGCACGGCCCGGTGTTGAATCGCGCGAGCATGCTGATCGATGCCGCCGTCGATGGCCAGGGCGTGGCGCTGGCGCGCACCACGCTGGCGGCGTGGGACCTCATCAACGGCCGGCTCGTCCGGCCGTTTTCGGTGTCGCTGCCCTTGTCGAAGTCCTACTGGATCATCTGCCCGGCTGCGGCGTCCGCGACGCCCAAGATCGCCAGCTTTCGCGATTGGCTGAAGGCCGAAGCGGCTGACGACAGGCGCCGTATCGGGTTGCTGGCGCGATAGCGGGCTGCGCCTGTCGGGCGCCGCGTCAACCCGGCAACTTCGCTGCCAGCAACTCCACCTTCTCGATCTTCGGCGCCTCGCTCAACAGGGCCGCGGCGTTGGCCATCAAGGCCGCGGCGATGGCGCCCTGCAGATGCGCCTGGCGGCCGGCCTCATCGGCGAAGGCGTCGAACACGCCGAAGGTCGACGGCCCGAAACGCAGCGCGAACCAGGCCGTGGTTCCGGCCTCGGCATTGGCCAGCGGCAACGCGCCGGCGAGAAAGTCGGCGACGGCGGTTTCCTTGCCGGGCTTGGCTTCGAGGCGGACGAAAAGTGCGAGCTTGACCATGGTGCGGGCCTTTCGGTGAACGCCCTGGGGCGTGGTGGATGAGGGCCGAAGTCTGCGTCTGAGACGGGTTGGCTGCGAGTGGCAGAAACGACATGTTTGATACCATTCCTGCCATGCGACTGCACCTGCTCGTCCTCGATGGCGTGTTCGATCTGGGCCTGGCCGCGCTGACCGACACGCTCACCACGGCGAATGAACTCACGGGCCTGCTGGCCGGTGCACCGGCACCCCTGGCGCTCACGCTGGTGGGCGTGCGCCGTCGTGTGCGCACGGCCCAGGGCCTGCACGTGCCGGTGCTGCCGCTGGCCAGCGTGCGCCGCCCCGATGTCGTGCTCGTGCCCGCGCTCGGCGCGAAGATGCCCGAGGCCCTGGCCGCGCGCCTGGCGCGGCCCGATGTGGCCGACGCCGCGGTGGCGCTGCAATGGTGGTCGCGTGCGGGCGCGCAAATCGGTGCCGCCTGCACCGGCACCTTCGTCCTGGCCGAGAGTGGCCTGCTCGATGGCCAGCGCGCCACCACCTCGTGGTGGCTGGCGCCGCTGTTTCGCCAGCGCTACCCGCAGGTGGTGCTCGACGCGTCACCGATGTTGGTGAACGCCGCCGGTTTCACCACCGCTGGTGCGGCCATGGCGCACCTGGATCTGGCGCTGAACGTGGTGCGCAGCCGCAGCCCGGCGCTGGCCGCACTGGCCGCGCGCTACCTGCTGGTGGAGGCGCGCGGCACGCAGGCCGAGTTCGTCATCCCCGACCACCTGGCCCATGCCGACCCGCTGGTCGAACGCTTCGAGCAATGGGCGCGAGAGCAGTTGGTGAAGGGCTTCTCGCTCGGCGACGCCGCCCGGGCCGTGGGCGCGAGCGAGCGCACCTTGGCACGGCGCCTGCACCGTGTGCTGGGCAAGACGCCGCTGTCGTACTTCCAGGACCTGCGCGTCGAGCGTGCGCTGCACCTGCTGCGCACCGGCCACAAAAGCGTCGACCAGATCGCCACGCAGATCGGCTACGCCGACGGCGTGACGCTGCGCGCGCTGTTGCGGCGCAAGCTCGGCCGCGGCGTGCGCGAGCTGCGAGCGCGCGCCTAGAATTCCACGCCACTGCCGGCACGCAACCACACAGCCTGGCAGCAACAACAACAACGTGCGCCGCCACTCACCCGGGGTGATGGCCGCCGCCAGCCGCGGAGAGTTCGATGCAGTGTCGTTTGTGCCAGCACGACAACCGCGCCGACGCGCGCTTTTGCGGCGAGTGCGGGCAGCCCTTGTGGCTCACCTGCGCGGCCTGCGGCAAGCACAACGCACCCACCGCCAAGTTCTGCGACGGCTGCGGCGCGGCACTCGCAGCGGCCGAGGCATCGAACGAGCCTGCACCCACGTCCACACCCGCGCCATCACGGCACGCCGCGCGCCCCATGCTGCGCGACTACACGCCGCCGCACCTGGCGCAGAAGATCCTGCAATCGCACGCGGCGCTGGAAGGCGAACGCAAGCAGGTCACGGTGCTGTTTTGCGACATGGCCAACTCGACCGAGCTCGCGCAGCGCCTGGGCGCCGACGCGATGCACGATTTGCTCAATCAGTTCTTCGCGCTGGCGCTGGCCGAAGTGCACCGCCTCGAAGGCACCATCAACCAGTTCCTCGGCGACGGCTTCATGGCGCTCTTCGGCGCGCCGGTGGCGCACGAGGACCATGTGCGCCGCGCGCTGATGTCGGCCCTGGGCCTGCGCGAAAAACTGAAGGAAGCCGCGGCCGGCACCGACGCGGCGCTGAGCCACGTGCGCGTGCGCATGGGCGTGCACATGGGCATGGTGGTGGTGGGCCGCATCGGCGACAACCTGCGCATGGATTACACCGCCGTGGGCGACACCACCAACATTGCCGCGCGGCTGCAGGGCCAGGCCCAGCCCGGGCAGATCTTCACCAGCGAGGCGGTGTACACCAGCGGCCGCCAGCACTTCGAGTTCGCCGAGATCGGCCGCGTCGCGCTCAAAGGCATCAAGGAGCCGGCGGCGGTGTACGAGCTCACGCGCGCACACCGCGAAGAGCAGGCCTCGCGCTCGAAGCGGCTGGGCATAGGCTCGGCGCTGGTCGGGCGCAGTGCCGAAGTGGCGCTGCTGCAGCAGGCGCTGGCGCGGCTGGGCCAAGGGCAGGGCGGCACGCTGATCCTCACCGGCGAGCCCGGCGCGGGCAAGTCGCGGCTGGTGACCGAGGTGCGGCGCCAGGGTCCGGCTGTGCCCTCCACCGGGCTGTTATGGCTCGAAGGCCGCGCCGTGTCGTTTGGCCGCAGCCTGAGCTACTGGCCCTTCATTGAAATCCTGAAGAGCTGCTTCGACATCGGCGAGGACGACAGCGAAGACGAGAGCTGGCGCAAGCTCGCCACCGGCCTGGCCACGCTCTTCGGCGAGCGCGGACAAGAGATGCTGCCCTACCTGGCCACGGTGCTGGCGCTGCGCATTCCGGGCGAACACGCCGAGCGCGTGAAGTACCTCGACGGCCAGGGGCTGCGGCGCCAGGTCTTCATGTGCATGCGCCAGTTGTTCGAACAACTCGCGCAGCGCCAGCCGGTGGTGATGCTGCTCGAAGACTGGCACTGGGCCGACCAGTCCTCCGTCGAACTGGCCGAGCACCTGCTGCCGTTGGTCGACCACAAGCCCTTGCTTGTTTTTTTTGCGACGCGGCCCGACCCCGAAGGCCCGACCGCGCGCATCCGCCAGCTGGCACTTGCGCACACACGCGCGCAGCTCGGCGAGATCACGCTCGCGCCTTTGACCGAAGTGCAGAGCGCCACGCTGGTGGCCAACCTCGTCGGCGCGACCGAGCTGCCCGCCGCGCTGCGCGAGCAGATCCTGCGCAAGACCGAGGGCAACCCCTTCTTCATCGAAGAGGTGATCCGCTCGCTGGTGACCGACGGCGTGCTGGTGCGCCGCGCGCGCGACGACGGCTGGCAGCTGGTGAAGCAGGTTGACCAGGTGCAGCTGCCCGACACCGTGCAGGGCCTGATCCTGGCGCGCATCGACAGGCTCGACGAAGAGGTGAAGCAGGCGCTGAAGCTGGCCTCGGTCATAGGCCGCAGCTTCTTCAACCGCGTGCTCGAAGTCATCAGCACCACGCGCGACACGCTGCCGGCGAGCGTGGCCGAACTCGAACATGCCGAGCTCATCCGTGAACGCCAGCATGTGCCGGAGATCGAATACATCTTCAAGCACGCGCTGGTGCACGAAGCCGCCTACGGCAGCATGCTGGCCGAGACGCGCAAGCTCATCCACCGCCGCGTGGCGCAGGCCATCGAGACACTCTTCGAAGGCCGGCTCGAAGAATTCACCAGCCTGCTGGCGCACCACTACACGCGCGCCGAAGACTGGGACAAGGCGCAGGAGTACCTCTTCAAGGCCGGCGACCAGGCCGGCCGCATGGCGGCCGACACCGAAGCGCTGGAGCATTTCCGCCAGGCCGAAGCCGCCTATGTGAAGGCCTTCGGCGACCGGCTGAGCCCGCTGCAGCGCGCGGCGCTGGCGCGCAAGCTCGGCTCGGCGCTGTACGGCACGGGGCACTACGAGCAGGCGCTGGAGCAGTTTCGCCGTGCGCTGGCGCAATTGGGCCTGCACTACCCGCGCACGCGCGGCGGTCTGCTGCGCGCCATCCTCAAGCACTTTGCGGCGCACTTCTGGCGCAAGCTGCGCGCACGCATGGGCGTGCCGATGGCGCGCGAGCTCGAGCTCGAAGCGGCGCAGGAGATTGCCACCATCTGCCACACGATGTCGTGGATGGACTACTTCCTCGACAAGGAACGCATGCTGCTCGACTGCCTGCTCGAGCTCTACGCCGGAGAGCACAGCCGCTACGCCGTGGCCGAAGCGCGTGGCCTGAGCAGCGTCGCCTTCGGCTTCATGACCTTCAACGTGCTCGGCCTCTCGCGCCGCTACCACGACACCGCCGGCATCATCGCGCAGCAGACCAACAACCCCTCGGCCATCGCCTTCGCCTGGCACGCCAAAGGCTTTCTCGACTTCTACGAAGGCCTGTGGGATGCGGCCGATTCGAACCTCGCCAAGTCGGCCGCTCTGTACCGCGAGTCGGGCGACCTGCACCGCTGGGGTGGTGCCGCCATCATGCGTGTCTTCGTCGTCTATTTCCGTGGCGACCTGGTGCAGACCCTGGCCATCGGCCAGGAGTTCGCGCGCTCCGGGCAAGACGCGGCAGACCCGCAGCTCACCAGCTGGGGCTTCCAGGCGCGCGGCTACGTCGAGCTGGCCACCGGGCCGCTGGACCAGGCGGTGGCCAACCTGCGCCAGGGCGCGGCGATGGCGGCGAAGATCCCCGCCTGGGACAACTTCCTGTACCAGATGTCGCTGCTGGCCAAGTGCCTGGTGCTGCAGGGCAAGCTCGATGAAGCCGCGGCGATCTTGAGCGAGGCCTTGAAGGTCATGGCGCGCGAGAAGCTCGGCAAGCCTTTCGACCAGGTGGAGCTGCTCACGGCGGCGGCCACCTGCAGCCTGGCCCAGGCCGAAGCGGCGGAGCTCGAGGCGCGACCCGCGGCCCTGCGCCTGGCCGCGCGTGATGCCGACAAGGCCGCGCGCTGTGCGCGCCATCAACCCGGCTGGCTGCCGCAGGCACTGCGCCTGCAGGGCACGGCCGACTGGTTGAACGGCCGACAGGCCTCGGCCGAGCGGCGCTGGCGCGAGAGCCTGATGCTGTCGGAGCGTTTTGCCTTCCCGATCGAGCGTGCGCGCACGCTGCTTGAGATGGGTGAGCGGCTGGCGCAGCTGGGGCCTATCGAGCAGGCCTCGGAAGTCTTCCGTCGACTCGGCGCCAAGGCCTTCCGCGCCTTTGCGCTGCAGGCGCTGGCGCAGCACCACGCGCGCCAGCCAGGCGACGCGGCCAGCACCGCCTCGCACCAGGCCGTGGCCGTCGCCGCACTCGACGAAGTGCAGGCCCATCGACCGTTGGCGCCAGCGCCGGGCGGCAGCACCGGTGTGGCCAGCGTGACGTAAGCCGAGCTTTCCCTCTTGCCACCACGCCGCCGGCGGTGGTCCAGTCGCGTCACGGCGGAGCGAGGGCAGCAGCAGATGAGTCGGCCGCAAAAACAATGGAAAGATGCATGAACAGCACTGAGGGGTCCCCGATACCTGCGGCCGCCAGCCAGGCGATGCAAGCGCGCGATTTCCCCCGGGCCATCGCGCTGCTTGAAACCCAGCTCACGCAACAGGCCAGCGGGCCGACCCACGCCGTGCTGGCGCTGGCCCACTTTCAGTGCGAGCAGTACGAAGCAGCGGCCACGCACTATGCCGCCGCGCTGCAGTTCGATCCTGCGCACCCCGACTGGCGCGAGATGCAGGCGCTGGCGCAGGCCAACGCCACATCGGCGGTGCACGTGCCCGTGCCGGAGCAGCGCTACTTCGAGCGCGAGGCGCTGCTGGCGCGGCCCGTCGTCGCCGACGGCTCGTTGCCCAGGCTGCTGCCGCCACCATCACCGCCGGGCTTCATGCGCCGGCTGCAGATCCGCATCGGCAGCGAGCTGGGCGAACTGCTCACGCTGGTGATGTACGTCGTCACGCACCTGTGGGGCCGCTTCGTCGGCTACCGCGACGTGGTGTGGACCAACTGGTACCACCGCCCACTGGCGCTGGCCATCCTCACGCTGGCCTACATGCGCGAGCACCTGAATGCGCGCAACCTGGGCACGAGCTATCCGCAGCATGTGCTCACCGGTTTCCAGCCGGTGGCGCAAAAGCCGCCGCCGGGGGTGACACACTTTCGCACCGCCGACGGCAGCTGGAACAACCTCGACGACCCGAAAGAAGGCGCAGCCGGCACGCGCTTCCTGCGCAACGTCGAGATGGCGGCCATCCGAGCCGAGACCGGCGATCAGTTGCTAACGCCCAACCCACGCGTCATCAGCCGCATGCTGCTCAGCCGCGCGAACGATGCGGGCGGCGCACCGGCGATGAAGGAGGTGCCCTTCCTCAACCTGCTTTCGGCCGCGTGGATCCAGTTCATGAACGGCGACTGGATCAACCACGGCGAGATCTATTTCAACGACGTCATCGAAGTGCCGCTGCCCGAAGACGACGCCGCGCGCGCACGCTACTGGCAGACCAAGATGTTCATCGGCAAGACCCAGGCCGACCCGACGCGCATGAGCGGCCGCGAAGAAGCCAGCGTCAGCGCCATCAACGAGGTCACGCACTGGTGGGACGGCTCGCAGATCTACGGCAGCGACCAGGCCACGCAAGACCGCCTGCGCAGCGGCATGGACGGCAAGCTCAACGTCAACGACGACGGCACGCTGCCGCTGGACGGCAAGGGCATCGAAAAGACCGGTTTCACGCGCAACTGGTGGCTCGGGTTGGCGATGATGCACACCGTCTTCACGCGCGAACACAACGCCGTGTGCGACATGCTCAAGGCCGCCTACCCGGACTGGGAAGATGTGCGGCTGTTCAACGTGGCGCGGCTCATCAACGCCGCGGTGATGGCCAAGATCCACACCATCGAATGGACGCCGGCGATCCTGCCCAACCCGGCCCTCAACGCCGGCTTGAACATGAACTGGTACGGCGCCATCACCAACCTCACGCGCCATGGCAAGGATCGCAAGACGCTGGCACAGATCAAGGTGCGCAACCCCGAGATGGGCGGCGTGGTCGGCAACCCGGTCGACAAACATGGCCGCGACTTCGGCCTCACCGAAGAGTTCGTCGAGGTCTACCGGCTGCATTCGCTGCTGCCCGAGACGCTAACGTTCAAACGGTGCGGCGCCACCGAGCCGCTGGAAACCGTGCCTTTCCACGCCACGCGCCAGTCAGGCTCCGGCAAGGTGACGCGGCGCCACGCCATGGCCGACCTGTTCTATTCCTTCGGCACGGCGCATCCGGGCGCGCTGGTATTGAACAACTACCCGCGCTTCATGCAGCAGCTCAGCATCCCGGGCAACCCCTTCTTCGACATGGGCACGGTCGACATCGTGCGCGCGCGCGAACGTGGCGTGCCGCGCTACAACGAGTTCCGCCGCCAGCTCGGCCTGAACCCGATCGCGCGCTTCGAAGACCTGACGCCCGACACCGGCGACGTGCAGCGGCTGAAGGACGTGTACGGGCCTGACCCGGCCGATGTCGAAAAGCTCGACCTGATGATCGGCACGCTGGCCGAGGGCTACCGCCCCACCGGCTTCGGCTTCGGCGAGACCATGTTCCAGATCTTCATCCTGAACGCCACGCGCCGGCTGCAGGCCGATAGGTTCTACACCGACAGCTTCAACGCCGAGGTCTACACGCAACAAGGTTTGGACTGGATAGACGCCACCGACTTCAAGACCGTGCTGCTGCGCCACTACCCCGAGCTCGCGTCCACCGGCCTGGCCAACATCAGGAACGCCTTCGAGCCCTGGGACACCGAGGCCACGCTCGCGCCCGAGCGCCATCCGCTGCGAGGGTTCGACCCCGAGCTGAAGGACGACCCGTGGCGCGGTGACGCGCAAGCGCCCAAGCCCGCGGGGGTGAAGTGATGAGCCCGGTCATGAACCCGATTGCAGCCTTGGTCTGGTTCATCCGCCGCTGGTTCTGGAACATCTTCGGCTGGATCAAGATGGCCGGCAACAAGCCGCTGGACATCCCCCTGCCGCCGAAGACGCAGGTGCTGGTCACGCCCATTCCGCTGGTCCAGCAGGTGCCGGCGCTGCCGATCAAGACCATCCTGGTGTGCCCGCAAGACGCTATTCCCGCCGACGAGCGCTCGGGCAAGAAGGAGCTGGTCTACAAGCTGCAACTGGCGCTGTACAAACTGTTCTCGCCGATGCAGCCCGGGCTGCCGGCCATAGCTGCCGACCCCGACAAGGCGCTGGCGCAGGCCTACACCTGGCTGCACCGCACGAAGTACAACCCGCCGCTGCTGCCGGCCGAATACCTCGGCAGCCCCGACCTCGGCGCGCTGGCCGTGCGCGGGCCCCTCGCTTGCTACACGACGTGGGAAAGTGAAGGCGTGTACCAGTGGGATGTATCGAGCCTTTCCAACTACGCCCACCACGAAGGCCTGCACAAGCTCGGCGCCAAGGTGCGCTTCAAGGTCGACGCCACGCAGCGTTGCCTGCGCGCGTTCGAGATCACGACCGCGTTCGGCGTGGTCGGTGTGAAGGACGCCGGCTGGGAGCTGGCGAAGAAGATCGCGCTGTGTGCTGTCAGCACCCATCTGTCGTTGGTGCGGCACTTCAACTGGGTGCACCTGGCCTGCGGCGCGCACCTGGCCATCGCCTCGCGCAACCACCTGCCGGCCGATCACGCGCTGGGCCGGCTGCTGTGGCCCTACCACTACGGCACGGCGCAAAGCAACGACATCGTCACGCGTGGCCAGATGCTTCCCGGGGGCGACTTCGAAACCACCTTCAGCCTGAGCTTCGACGGTTTGTGCCAGCTCTTCGCCGACAGCTACCTCGAATTCCCCTTCGTCAGCAACGACCCCGAAGCCGATGCGGCATCGCGCCGGCTGCGCGAAGGCGGCTTCGACGCGCCATCGCAAGACAACCAGGAAGCGCTCTTTGCGGTGATGCACGCGCATGCGCTGGACTACCTGCAGCACTACTACAGCGACTTGCCCGCGGGTTCGGCCACGGCGCAGCTGCGCAACGACGGCGCGCTGCTCGACTGGCTCGACGCACTGAACACCTTCATCCCGAATGGTGTCGCGGTGACGCGCGAAGACGTGACGCTGCAAAGCCTGGCGCGGCTGGTGGCGCGCTTCATGTACATGGCCTGCGTGCAGCACGAGCTGCTCGGCAGCTTCGTCTGGAACTACCAGCTGTGGACCCACCGCCAGCCGGTGCGCGTCTACCAAAGTGGTGAGCGCGAAGCGCTGGACGTGTACTTGCGCCTGGTCAATGCTAACTACAACCTCAACGTGACAAGGCGCGCGCTGATGTTCGACTTCAGCTACCTCGCGCTCGACGCGCCGGGGCAGGCTTCGATGGCCAAATTCGAGCGCGAACTGGTGGCCCTGCAGACGCAGATGGCGCGCGAGCCCTGGGCCGTGTGGAAGATGTACCCCGACATGCTGAAGGTGAATATCAATGCCTGACGTCACGCCAAGAAAAACAGGAGACCCCTCCATGCCCATGCGCAAGCGTTTCCTCTGGTTTCTGGTCATCGTGCTGCTGGTGGCCGTGGCGGTGCAGCTGTGGCACCACCGCTTTGGTGTGCCCGAGGAATTCAATACCGATGAAGCGCACTTCAAGTACGGCTCGATAGGCGCCGACCATCCGTTGGCACGTGCGCCGCTGCCGTACTGGATCTGGAAGGTACTGCCTGAAATCTCGCCGCCGGCCACGGCCATGCCCAAGCTGCTGGCGCCGAAGTACACGATGAACAGCTACGCCGCGTTCGGCCTGGTGATCGAAGACAAGATCGAGCAGCCCATAGGCCAGAGCGCAGACCAGCCGGCCTTCGAGCGGCCGATCGGGTTTTCTCGGCGCCGTGTCTTCGGCCTGGACTTTGCAGGCATGAACTGTGCCTTCTGCCACCTCACCACGTTGCGCCGCGAGAGGGGCGCGGCGCCCGACCTGGTGCTCGGCGGCACCGGCAACACCGTGGACATTGAACGTTATTTCCTGTTCATGTTCTCGGCGCTCGACCCCTCGACCTTCAAGGCCGAGCTGGTGATGCCGGCCATCGACCGCGAACTCGCGCGGCAGAAGCAGAGCCTGAACTTCGTCGAGCGGCTGCTCTACCGCTACGTCTTCATCCCGGTCATCCCCTACGTGCTGGGCAAGCTCGAAGTCGAGGCCTTCGACTTCATCTCGGCGCACAGCCCGACGCGGCTGCCCAACTTCGGCCCCGGACGTGTCGACACCTGGTCGCTGTACAAGCGGCTCTTCGTGAACCCGCCGCAGCGCGACGGCATTCCCGGCATCGTCGACTTCCCGGCGATCTGGAACCAGAAGGCGCGCCTGGGCATGCGCATGCATTGGGACGGCAACACCGAGGTGCTGGAAGAGCGCAACATCGTGTCGGCGCTGGCGCTCATCGGCAGCCGGCTCGACTACCTCGACTACCCGCGGCTGCAGCGCATCTCCGACTGGTCGGTGAGCCTGTTGCCACCGCGTTATGCCGACCGCTACCCGATGAAGCAGCTGGCACCCGGTGTCACCAGCGCCGTGCGCGCGGACATGGCCGACCGCGGTGTGCAGCTCTTCAAAAGCGAGTGCGCCAATTGCCACGCAGCCGACGGCATGCGCACCGGCCGCGTCGAGCCCGGTGAAGACATAGGCACCGATGGCAACCGCATCAAAGACTTCACGCCCGAACTCGCCGCCAGCCTGGACAAGCTCGGCACCGAGGTCTGGAAGCTGCGCAACCTCAAGCCGCAGGTGGGCTACGTCAACAACCTGCTCGACGGCATCTGGCTGCGCGCGCCTTACCTGCACAACGGCTCGGTGCCCAACCTGCGCGAGCTCTTGAATGCGCCCGAGCAGCGGCCGCCGAAGTTCTGCCGCGGCGACAACGTCTACGACTGGAAGAACGTCGGCTTCGTCTCCGCCATGTCCACCGACGCCGCCGCGCCCTGCGGCCTGCACTTCGTCTACGACACCGCCGTGCCGGGCAACAGCAACAGCGGGCACCGCTACGGCACGGGGCTGGCCGACAACGACAAGGAAGCCTTGCTCGAGTTCCTGAAGACGCTGTAGACCAGGCCCTGAACCGGCGCGACGATCAGGCCGTCTGGCGCAAGCGGCGGCGTGCCGACAAGCCCAGCAACGCCACGCCCACCAGCGCGATCGACGCCGGCTCGGGCACGTCAGCGCTGATGTTGTCGATGAGGAAAGCCGACGTCGCCGAGAAGCGGACTTCGGTGACGTTGGCAAACGCGGCGTCGAAAGCCGCCAGATTAAACGCCGTGCCGAGTGCGAAGCTCTGCATCGCCACCGGCGCGCCTTGGAAGAATCCGAGCGCGAGCAAGTTTCCCGGTGTCTCGTCGAAACCAATGTCGAAGAACATGCGCTCCAGCGACTGGAGTGCGAAGGGCCCGAGGCCCACCGCTTTCAGGCTGATGGGCGCGCCCGTGAAGCCGAGCAAGGCGTCGGCAATCGTCAGGAACGAGGCCGCCTCGCCCATGATCGTGAAGCCGGCCTCGGTGTAGGTCGCAACATGGGTGACCGGGTCGATCTCGATCAGGCCGGGGTTGTTGAAGGTCAGCACATTGGCCTGGGCGTTGCCGCCCAGGCACAGCGCCGCTGCCAGTGTCAGCACTTTTAGGAAGTTATGCATGGTCGTTTCCTTGGGTTCAGTGGTCAGCCATCACTTCGAGCCGGGGTTGGGCGTGTTCATGTACGGAAAGCCCGGCAAGAGCGGCACCACCGCCTGGTCGACGGCGTCGTGCAGCTTGAACGCCGTGGTGCCCAGTGGCACTTTCGACGGGTTGCAGGCCAGGCCGAAGCCGAGCGCGTTGGCGTTGCCGTTGGCCACGCACAGGCCGCCCATCACCGCCACCAGCGAGATGTCGACGATGTCGTCCTTGGGGCGGCGGCCGTTGGGGTAGCCGGCGAAGTCGCTGCCGCCGGTCAAGAGGCTGCCAACGACGCCAAGGCGGTTCTGCATCGCGAAGGGCACCACGTCGATGGCGGTGTTGAGGCGCAGCATCTCCGAGCCCACCACGTTGGCCGGCTGATTCAGGTTGAAGGGCGTGCCGCCGGGGCCGAGGTTGGTCTTGATGCCGGTGAGGAAGGTCGTCACCAGGTCCGTACGCGGGAAGTTTGTCGGCGCCGTACCGGGCAGGCCCAGCGCAATCTCCAGCAGCGCCGGCAGCGTCGGGTTGGTGACGTAGGTGGCGAACTGGCCGTCCTTGCTCGGATGCGAGGCGTTGAACTTGTCTTTGTCGGGCAGGCCGATCACGACTTCGTTCACCAGCGGCATGCCCAGGCGCGACACCTGCACCCAGTTGCCGCCGTAGCTGGTGCTGGTGCCGTAGCCGCTGGGCGGGTTCGGGTTGACCAGCTGGCTCTGGCGCACGCTGGCACTGGTCCAGCCGCCGATGACCGGCTCGCTGCCTTGCGTCAGGCAGCTCTTGTGCACTTCCAGCGCGAGCGTGGTGACGTTCTTGTCCTGGATCGAATTGGCCGCCGCGGCGTTGATCAACGTCGGGTCGGTGATGACCCCCACCGGTGCATTCACGAGGTCGAAAATAACGCCCAGGTTGACCGCAAAGGACTCCTGGCGCTGGCCCACGAACAACTTGCCCGGCGTGGCGCAGCCGGGGATGTTGACGCTGTAGATGTGCTGCGCGGCGTAGTTGACGTAGTTGGGAATCGTCTTCACGCCGATGTTGTCGGACGGTTTGTCGAACGTGGCGCTGCCGTTGGCAGTGTTGGTGATGGTGGCCACGCTGCCGGTGCGGCGGTCACCGCGCACGATGTTGACGCTGAACTTCTCGTTGACGTTCAGTGCCGGCGAATTCGGCGTGCTCACGAACCCGGCCTGCGTCAGTGGGATCGGCACCATCTGCCCGTCGATCGACAGGGCGATGGCTTTGAACACGTTCTGGAAACGGAACTGGAAGGTGATGTCTTCCTTGGCGTCGCCGTTGTTGTCGAGGTGGATCTCGTACAGCGCGTTCGGGTCCATCTTGAAGTAGTTCGGGCCACCGTACGGGTCTTGCAAAGGCTGGTAGTTGGCGATCAGAGTGACGAAGTCTTCGCGACCGGATTCGTAGCTGCGGAACATGTAGAAGTCGGTGCCGTCGACCTTGGGCGACGCGGTGATCGACGGCGCCTCGCGGTGGCTCGATGCCAGCGCCGCGGGCAGCGCCAGCGCCGCCACCGCCGCGCACACCGCGCTTAACAAGGGCTTGAAAGACGATCGCTGCGATGCCTGAAAGCTCATGGTCGGACTCCTGAGACGGGGACGCGCCAGCCTGCACTGGCCCGGCATTGGGCCGGGGCCCCAACAAACAGCCTGAAGGTCGGCAACACCCCCGGCGGCAGAAAGTGCGCCGCCGGTGCAATTCGTTACGCAGCGGATTCGAAACGGATGCGGACCATGTCCTGCCCGTCCCCCTGAACGAGGGGGCGGGTCATCCCTAGGCCGCGACGCGCGCTGCCGCGCCTTGACGCCGCATGACCCGCGGCCGCAGACTGCCCTGTGCGTGTCGTTCACGCCGAAAGCCACCGCATGAAAATCCTGCTGCCGGTCGACGGCTCACCCGACGCCATCGAGGCCGTCAAGCACGCGCTGAAGCTGGTGCGTGCCGGCCTGAAGGCCGAGTTCGTGCTCGCCAACGTGCAGCCGCACGCCAACCTATATGAAGTGGTGACCGCGCACGACGCCGCGGTTATCGACCAGGTGCGCAGCGCCGCCGGTGCCGACCTCTTGCAAGCCGCCGAAGCGCTGCTCAGCGGCGCCGGCGTCGACTGGGAAAGCGAGGTCGTGGGCGGCGACCCGAGCCGCGTGCTGCTGGAGATGATCGAGCGCTACGGCTGCGACGCAGTCATCGTCGGCAGCCACGGCGCGGGCAGCCTGCGCAGCGCGTTGCTGGGCACCGTCTCGGCCGCGCTCTTGCAGCACAGCGCCGTGCCGGTGACGGTGCTGCGCTGGCGCGAGCCGGAGTCCGAGCCTCAGCCCACTGAGTGAACCCCCAGCGGCCGGTAGAACACGGTCGCCGCGCACAGCCCGCCGCCGGGGTAGAGCGCGTAGTCGGGGATGACGCCGCAGCGTATCCAGCCAAGGCGCTCATACAGCCGATCGGCATCGCTGCCGGTGACGGTGTCCAGCACCAGCAGTGTTTTGCCGCATGCCAGCGCCAGCGCCTCGGCCGCGCGCATCAGCGCCGCGCCCAGGCCGCGGCGGCGCGCGCGGCGGTGCACCAGCATCTTCGCCAGGTCGGCGCGGTGCGGCTGGTTGTCGGGCAGGGCCAGCGCCAGCTGTACCGTGCCGACGATGCCTTCATCGTCGCGCGCCACCAGCAGCGCGCGCTCACCACTGGCCACGCCGGCGGCCACACGCTGCCAGAAGGCGCTGGCCTTGGCCATGGACAGCGGCTGCATGAAGCTGACCGAGGCGCCGCCTTCCACGCAGTCGATCAAGACCTCGGCCAGGGCCTGCACCTCGGCGCTGCCGAGGCTGTGCAGGCGCTCGATGGTGATGGCGCCCGGCATGCCGCTTTCAGAGTTCGACGATGGCCTTGAAGCCGCCCCAGAACATGCGCTTGCCGTCGAAGGGCATGCTCTTCGGGTCCATGTTGGCCATGCGCGGGTCGGCCATGACCTTCTTGTTGACGCTGTCGCGGTGCTTGCGGTTCTTGTAGCTGATCCACGAGAACACCACCACCTCATCGGCCTTGAGTTTCACCGCCTGCGGGAACGAGGTCAGCTTGCCAGGCTTGACGTCGTCGGCCACACATTCGGTGACGTCGAGCGCGCCGTACTCGATCCAGATCTTGTCGAACTTGCGCGCCATCTTGCGGTAGGCGGCGAGGTTCTTGATCGGTACCGGCACCACAAAACCATCGACATAACGGGGCATGCTGAGTCTCCTTCGGGGTGGATGGACATCGGGACGACGAAGCGGCGATGGTGATTTCGACAAGCGCAGCGTGCGACTAGGGAAAGCCCCGCTTGGCCGACGCCGCCAGCGCGGGAATGAGCGCGAGTGCCACGATCGCGCAAGCGCCGCTCAACCACCAGGTGCCGGCCCAGCCCGCGCCCGTGCCCGCCAGCCAGGCCACCAGCGGCGGGCCGCTGAACTGCCCCAGTGCCGACCACTGCTGCATCCAGCCCACGGTGCTGGCGATGCCACGCTCGGTCGGCGCCACGCGCAGGCCTTCGGCGAAGAGCGTGGCCGGGATCAGGCCGCCGATGCCCGAAAAAGCTAACACGCCAAGGTAGCGCAGCCAGGGTCCGATGCCGGGTGCCTCGGCATAGGCCAGCACGCAGCCCAGCGCCATGGTGATGAAGCCGCAGCGCAGCAGCGTGGCCGCAGCCACGCCCCGTTGCAGCAAGCGCCCCGAGGCGACGTTGCCGGCGATGTTCACCGCCGCCACGCCGGCGCTGAGCAGCGCCGTGGCACCGCCGCCGATGCCAGCGCGCGTGTAGATCAGCGGCAGGAAGCCGATCACCGCCAGCCACTGCGCGGCATAGAGCGCGAAACACATCGCCGCGAGCCACGGCCCACGCGCGGCCAGCGTCTCGCGCAGCCGCGTCTGCCACGGCTCGCGTGTCGATGTGATCGTGGGTACGGGCGGCACGGCGCGTTGCAGCCACCAGCCCATCAGCAAGGTCAAGGCCGCCAGGCCACCCCACCAGCCGCGCCAACCGACGACGGCGATGGCCCCCGGCCCGGTCAGCAGCGCCAGGGTCGTCGCCACGGGCATGTAGGCGCTCCACACCCCCAGGCAGCGTGACAATTCGGCCTCAGGCACGAGACGCCGCAACAAGCCTGGCGCAGGCAGCACGACGAGCAGGAAGCCCAGGCCTTCGAGCGCGCGCAGCAGCAACAGCCATGCGACCGTTTGCGCCATGGCGCCCAGCGCGCTGGCCGCGGCCAGCAGCAGCAGGCCGGTGACCATGCTGCGGCGTGCGCCGAAACTTTCGGCCGCGGTACCGACGGCGATGCCCAGGCCCATGCCGGCGAGTTGCACCGCCGACAGCAGGAAGCCGGCCTGCACCAGGCTCACGTCCAGCGCTGCCTGCAAGGCGCTGATGGCCGGTGGCAACTTGCCCACGTGCAAGGCGGCGCAGACGCCGGCGGCGATGACGACCGAGGCGGCGTTCGGGTGCAGTGGCAGGGCAGTGGTGCGGGCTCGGTTCAAGCCCGCAGTGTGACCTGTTGGAATCGGTCCATGCTGGCCGCGCCGCCGACGGCCAAGCCGTGCGCACCAGGTCAGCCCAGGGGCAAAGCCTGCGCCGTGCTGCCCACCGTGCGGCTGGGCAAGGTGCGCACGCTGGCCGCCTGGCGCGGGTAGCTCAGCAGCGTTTTCGCGCCGCTGGCGCGCGCCGTGGCGGCGTCGCGGCTGATGCTGCCGAGCTTGAGCGAAGCCGCCACCGCCGTCGACACCGCCTGGTGCACCGCGGCCGAGGCCGTTGTGGTGCCGGCGTCTTCCACGCCCCAGTAGTCGCCGTGGCCGGCGTCGGTGATTTGCTGTGCCAGCACCACACCGGGCATGCCCGGCGGTGGCCCGAAGCGGCCCAGCGCCGTGGGCAGCATGCCTTCGCCGGCCTGGGTCTGCCCTGGCGGGAAGGCGAAGTGCAGCACGATGTCGGAGGTGGAGTGCAGCACCAGCACCTGCTCGGCTGCCTGCACCGCGCTGGCGAACGTTCCACCGGTGCTGACCATGTCGACCGGCACGGCCGCCGCCATCAGCACCACGCGGCGGATCACCGGGTGCGGCCCCTGGATCATCTGACGTATGCACTCGAGCACCACGCGGCAGCCGAGCGAGTGGCCGACGAAGTCGACCGTGAGCAGGTTGGGCAGCGTCGCCAGGTAGCTCGCCAGGCGCTGGCCGGCGGCAGGCGAGGTGTGCACGGCGTCGGGGTAGACGGTGAAGTCGAGCTTGTCCAAGAGGCCCATGTCGGCGTCGCCCGGCCAGAAGAAGTCGGCGAACTCGGTTTCGAGCGAAGGTGGCGAGACACCGGCGAGCGGGTATTGATGGTCACGAAAACTCGCGTACGCCGCGCCGGCCTCGCCCATGTGGTTGTTGAAGCCGTGCACCAGCACCACCAGTTCGCGCGCGGCGTTGAGCGGGAAGGCCGGGTCGCCGACCACCGCCGCGGCCAGTGCGCCGCCCTCGGGCGCGGTCCGCGCCGAGAGCACGAACCAGGGGTCGTAGCCGGCGGGCAGGCCTTCGAACTTAGACACCGGACTTGACCTTGCGCAGCGCGTCGACCAGGTCCTTGGCCACCGGCGCGAGCATGCCGCCGAAGACGGCGATGAGCAGGATCTTCAGCCCAAGCAGCGGCTGCGCCGTGAAGTGCGCGACGAACACCGACCAAGGTTTCCAGCCACCGTCGTCCAGGTGCGCCAGGGCCAGCAGCTGCGCGGCGAAGAGCAAGACGCCGCCCACCAACACGGCGGCGAGCTGGTTCCATTCACGCCAGCGCATGGCGGTGACGATCTGGAAGCTGTCGAGGTGGCGCCGCACCAGCTGCTTCAGCCGCGTGTAGCGATCGGCGATGTCTTTGCGCAGCTGCTCGCTGGCGTTGTTCTGGCTGGCCAGCTGCCGCACCTCATTCAGCCACTGCGCCACGTCTTCGGGCGCGGCGCTGCGCGTCAAGAACTGGAACAGGTCGGGGTAGCGCTGCGGCTTGTGCAACGTGATGTCGGCGGCGTCCTGGATCTGGCCCATCAGCCGGTCGATTTCCAGCTCGTACAGCGCGTATTCGATAGAGCGCTGATAACGCCCATGTTGATTGCGCTCCGCCGA
The DNA here is from genome assembly GCA_031365825.1 of Rubrivivax sp. Classification (GTDB taxonomy): domain Bacteria; phylum Pseudomonadota; class Gammaproteobacteria; order Burkholderiales; family Burkholderiaceae_C; genus Rubrivivax. The sequence continues at coordinate 19,303 of JANLYV010000159.1, forward strand.
CTTCGTGTGCCGCACCTTCAGTTCGGCTCCGGGCTGGCCGACGCCGGTGCACAGGTGCAGCAGCTGGTCGTAGGCGCGGCCGGCGTCGAAGCTCGGCAGGTCGGCCGTGCGCGTGGGCGTGGCCGCGGTGGTGAAGTAGTGACTGTCTTTGCCGGCGTCGTTGTGCAGCCAGCGCAGCAGGCTCGCGCCGTGGAACTTGGCCTGGCTGTCGAGCAGCTTCTTCCAGGCTTCGATGATGGCCACCGTCAGCGCGCCCAACGCGGCCAGCGTCACGGCATAGCGCAGGAAGAAGTCCGAGATATTTCCCAGGGACTGCAAGACCGGGACCGTGCTTTCGATCGCCATGGGATGCTCCTCGTTTGTTGTGATCCTTGGCACGCATTGTTCACCGCCGGCGCTGCACCTCCAAGGCGGCACGCACGATGCTGGCGGCGTCGACTTCGAAGTGGCGGCGCAGCTGTTCGCGCGTATCGCTGCGGCCGAAGCCGTCGGTGCCCAGCGTGACCAAGCGCGCCGGCACGTATTCGGCGATGAGCTGCGGCCAGGCGCGCACGTAGTCGCTGGCGGCAACGATGGGCGCATCACCTGCCAGAAGCCGGGCGACGTGGCTCAGGCGCGGCACGGCCAAGGGCTCGAGCCGGTCCTGCCTTTGCAGCTCACGTGCTTCGCGCGCCAGCTCGGAAAAACTGGTGACGCTGAAGACTTCGCAGTGCAGGCCGTGCGCTTGCGCCAGTTGCTCCGCGGCCTTGATGACTTCACGCAGGATGGTGCCGCTGCCGAGCAGGCGCAACCTCGGGGCGTCGGGCTTGCCAGGTGCTTCGAACGTCAGCAAGCGGTACATGCCCGCCAGCAAATCTTCGCGCACAGCCAGCGCCAGGCTGGGCATGGCGTAGTTCTCGTTCATCAGCGTGAGGTAGTGGAACTCGTCGTGCTGCTCGACCAGCATGCGCTGCATCGCATGTTCGACGATGACCGCCACCTCGCCGGCAAAACACGGGTCCCAGGCGCGGCAGTTGGGTACGGTCGCGGCCACCACCAGGCTTGAGCCGTCCTGGTGCTGCAGGCCCTCACCACCGAGCGTGGTGCGCCCGGCGGTGGCGCCGAACAAGAAGCCGCGCGCACGCTGGTCGGCGGCGGCCCAGATCAGGTCGCCCACACGCTGGAAGCCGAACATCGAGTAGTAGATGTACACCGGCAGCATGGGCAGGCCGTGCACGCTGTAGCTGGTGGCGGCGGCGATCCAGCTGCTCAGTGCGCCGGCTTCGTTGATGCCTTCTTCGAGCAACTGGCCGTCTCGCGTCTCGCGGTAATAGAGCATCGTCTCGCGATCTTCAGGCTCGTACTGCTGGCCCTCGGGCGCGTAGATGCCGATCTGGCGGAAGAGGTTGGCCATGCCGAAGGTGCGCGCTTCGTCGGCCACGATGGGCACGATGCGCGGGCCCAGCGTCGGGTCTTTGAGCAGGTTGCCAAGCATTCGCACAGCCGCCATCGTGGTGCTCATTTCCTTGCCGTCGGCGTGGATGGCGAAGTCGCCCCACGCGGCGAGCGGCGGCACGGGCAAGACCGGGCTAACGCCGTTACGCAACGGCAAAGGCCCACCGAGTGCGGCGCGGCGTTCGCGCAGGTAGCGCATCTCGGCGCTGTCACGGCTCGGCTTGTAGAAACGCAGCTGCGACACGTCGTCGTCGCTCAGCGGCAGCGCAAAGCGGTCGCGGAAGATCTTCAGCACGCCGCTGTCGAGCTTCTTCGCCTGGTGCGAGGTCATGCGGCTTTCGCCCGCGTCGCCCATGCCGTAGCCCTTCTTCGTCTTCGCCAGGATCACCGTCGGGCGGCCTTTGTGCGCCAGCGCCGCGGCGTAAGCCGCGTGCAGCTTGCGCAGGTCGTGCCCGCCGCGGCTCAGGCCGTCGATCTCGGCTTCGCTCATGTGCGCCACGAGCTTCTGCACTTCAGGGTCCTGGCGGAAGAAGTGTTCGATGTTGTAGGCACCGTCGCGCGAGCCCAGCGTCTGGTACTGGCCGTCGACGGTGCGGCTGAGCGCGCGCAGCAGCACGTGCTGCGTGTCGCGCGCGAAGAGCGCGTCCCAGTCGCTGCCCCACAGCACCTTGACGACGTTCCAGCCGGCGCCGTTGAAGAGCGACTCCAGCTCCTGGATGATCTGGCCGTTGCCGCGCACCGGGCCGTCGAGCCGTTGC
>JANLYV010000179.1:0-3001 GCA_031365825.1 Rubrivivax sp.
TGATCGACATCATCGGGCCCTCGAAGGTGCTCATGCCGTAGAAGGACAGGGACACGATCAGGAAGCGCAGGATCGGGTCGTCGCGCAGCTTGTGCCAGGCGCCGGAGACCGTCATCACGCCGTTGATCATGCCGCCCCAGCTGGGCGCCAGCAGCACCAGCGAGAACACCATGCCGACCGACTGCGCCCAGTCCGGCAGCGCGGTGTAGTGCAGGTGGTGCGGGCCCGCCCACATGTAGGTGAAGATCAGCGCCCAGAAGTGCACGATCGACAGGCGGTACGAGTACACCGGCCGCTCGGCCTGCTTGGGGATGTAGTAGTACATCATCCCGAGGAAGCCGGCCGTCAGGAAGAAGCCGACCGCGTTGTGGCCGTACCACCACTGGACCATCGCGTCCTGCACGCCGGCGTAGGCCGAGTAGCTTTTCCACATGCTCACCGGCATCACCGCGGCGTTGACGATGTGCAGCAGCGCGATGGCGATGATGAAGGCGCCGAAGAACCAGTTGGCGACGTAGATGTGGCGCACCCGGCGCCGGCCGATGGTGCCAAAGAAGACGATCGCGTAGGCAACCCAGACCACCGCGATCAGGAGGCTGATCGGCCACTCCAGCTCTGCGTATTCCTTGCCGCGGGTGATGCCCAGCGGCAGCGTGATCGCGGCCAGAACGATCACCGCCTGCCAGCCGAAGAAGACGAAGTTCGCGAGCCTCGGCATGAACAGCGGCACCTGGCAGGTGCGTTGCACAACGTGGAAACTGGTGGCCATCAGCGCGCAACCGCCGAACGCGAAGATCACCGCGTTGGTGTGCAGCGGTCGCAGCCGCCCGTAGCTCAGCCACGGGATGCCGTAGGTCAGGTCAGGAAAGGCCAACTGCGTGGCGATCACCACGCCGACCAACATCCCGACCAGGCCCCAGACCACCGCCATCAGTGCGAAACCGCGCACCGCATCGTCGGTGTAGTTCAGCAGCGGCGCAGCCGACGATGCTGGCTGTGTTGACTGTGCTGACGTTGTATTGGCGACCATCGAATGCCTCATCGTTGTGCTGCGTCTGGTTTGGGTCATTCTTCGCGTCGGCCGGCTCAGTCGACTTGATGCGGATCAAGCCAATCGGCGTTGGCCAGGATCTGTTCGCCGTGTTGCGCCAGGTCGTCGAACTGCTCGGCGTGCAGCGCCCAGGCGAAGACGCCGAGGATGCCGAGCACCAGCACCGACGACAGCGGGATCAGCAGGTACAGGATGTCCATGTCCAGCGCCGCATCAGCGTGCCAGTCGCATTGAATTCAGCACGACCACCAACGAACTCGTCGCCATGCCCAGCCCCGCGCCCCAAGCCGGCAAGGCGCCCAGCAGCGCCAACGGCACACAGGCGGCGTTGTAGAGCGCGGCCCACACCAGGTTCTGGCGCACCACACGCAGGGTCTTCTTGGCCAGCGCCCGGGCACGCACGACATCGTCGAGGCGGTTCGAGACCAGCACGCCGTCCGCCTCGGCGCGGGCGATCTGCGCACCCGCGCCCATCGCCAGCGAGACATCGGCTTGCGCCAGCACCGGCGCGTCGTTGATGCCGTCGCCGAGCATCGCCACCACGGTTCCACCGGCTTGCGCAGCGCGCAGCACCGCGAGCTTGGCCTGCGGCGTCAGGCCGGCATGTTGCTCGCTCAGGCCCAGCAGCGCGGCGACGCGGGCCACGCGTGCCGACGCATCGCCCGAGAGCAGCACCACCTCAACGCCGTCGCGCTTCAAGGCCTGCACCGCAGCGGCAGCCTCAGGGCGCAAACGCTCGGCGAACGCGAAGCCAGCGAGCGCCGCACTGTTGCGGCACAGCCAGGTCTGGGTCGCAGCGTCGTCCGCACACCTGTCCGATCCGAGGGCTGCGGCGGCCCGGCCGAGCGACCAGCGCGCACCGTCGGGCGCCTGGCCGACGATGCCCGTGCCCGCCGCTTCATGCAGGTCGGTCCAGGCCCATGGCGCGGCCGCGTCCGTCGTGGCTAAGGCCCTGGACTGCGGGTGCGTCGACCACGCCGCCAGCGACGCAGCGACGGCGCGCAAACTCGCCGCGTCGCCGAATGCCTGGCCCGCCTCGGTGCGAACGATGGACAGATCGGCCGACAGCGCTTCGGTCAAGGTGCCGGTTTTGTCGACGAACAGCAGCCGCATCGTGGCCAGACCTTCAATCGCTTCGAGCCGGCGCAGCAGCAGCCCACGCCGCGCCATCGCCGCGCTGGCCGCCACCCAGGCCGATGGCGCGGCCAGGGACAGCGCACAGGGGCAGGTGACGATCAGCACCGAGACAGCCACCCAGGCCGCGCGCGCCGGATCGATCATGCTCCACGCGGCTGCGGCCAGCGCCGCCAGCAGCAGCACGGTCCAGAGAAAGGGCGCGGCCCAGCGGTCGGCACTGCGCTGCAGCGCGGGGCGGCAGGTGGCGGCCTCGCGCACCATCGCCGCGATGGCCTCGTAGCGGGTGTCGGCGCCGACCCGCTCAACCCGTATCGCCACCGGCGCCCCGAGGTTCAAACTGCCCGCGACGACCGGGTCGCCTTCGGCCTTGTCGACAGGCATCGCCTCGCCGGTGAGCAACGATTCGTCGGCCCGCGTCGCGCCTTGCACGATCACGCCGTCGGCGCAGAACGCTTGGCCGTGCGGCACCCGCACCCGGTCGCCAACGCGAAGTCGCAGCGCGCTGACCGGCTCGACGCTGCTGCCATCCTCGCTTTCGCGCAGCACCGTGTCGGGCAGGCGGCCGATCAAGGCCTCAAGCGACTCGGCGGCGCGGTGCCTGACCCGCATCTCCAGCCAGCGGCCGGCGAGCAAGAAGGTGATGAACATCGTCAGCGAATCGAAGTACACCTCCGCGCCGAGCGGGCCGGCCGGATCGAACGCGGCGGCACTGCTGGCGGTGAACGCGACGACGCTGCCGAGCGCGACCGGCACATCCATGCCCATGCGGCGCTGCCGCAGTGCGCGCCACGCCCCGGCCAGAAAGGGCTGGGC
>JANLYV010000192.1:0-2060 GCA_031365825.1 Rubrivivax sp.
TCTGACGCATGGCCGAACTGCGCATTGCATTCGATGGCTCGATGGATTTCCTGCCGGGCTTCGTCAAAGCGCCGGAGTTTGCGCAGTGTGTCGCCCAGGTTGTTCCTGGTGCGGCCTTCATTCGCGCTGTGGCCGTTTGCCACATATTTCTCCGCCGCCTGGCGGTAAAAGGCCACGGCTTCCTCTGGGCGGCCCAGCACCTCGCCATACAGACTCCCCAATTGATTCAGCGTGCCCGCCTGCCCGGCGACATTGCCGAGCCGCACCTGGATCGCGAGCGATTTCCGGTAGGCATCCTCCGCCGCTTCAGGCTGGCCGGCGTACTGGTACGTCATGCCGGTCTGATGCCAGAACACGGCGACGGTGCCCGGTTCGTCCAACTGCGTGAAGCGCTCGCGCGCGTCGGCATAGGCCGCCAACGCTTCAGGGTAGCGGTGCTGCAGCATGCGCACGGTGCCGAGCTGGCCTTTGCCCACCGCGACCTGCCGGGCGTCATTGAGTTGCTCGGCACGCTGGATGTTTTCTTCATAGGCCGCCGCCGCTTCGTCGAGCCGGCCCAGATCGCGAAGGCAGTCGCCTTGCTCCGCAAGGCAGACGGACGCCATGCGTTCCGCACCCTTGTTGGGACGCTCCTTGGCCACTGTTTCGAAGCGCTGGCGGGCCTCGTCCAGCAGCGGCAAGGCTTGCTCCGATTCACCGGCTGTTTTCAGCACGCGGGCCAGCAGCCAGCAAGCCCTCGCCAAGTCGTAGTCGGCACCGGAATACGCCTGTGCGCCGCCCACCCGGGCGCGCTGCAGCAAAGCTTGCGCGCCCTCCAGTGCCTCGTTCAAGCGCCCGCCGCCAAGCTGCTGCTCGATGCGGGACCGAGTCGCCTCGAACCGCGTGTGATTCCAGGCATCGCCCAGCGCCGCCGCAGCAGCGTCGCGCACCTGCCCCACCCGCTCCAGCAGCCTCGGCTTGCCGAGCGATTGCAGCAGGCTGTAAAGCGAAGTGGCAAGGCCAATCGTCGCCTCGGCATCGCCCGTGCGCTGCAGGCTGTCGAGCAGCGCAAACAGGTTCGGCAGCTCCAGCACCGTCAGCGTCGCCGCAACTTCGGCGTTCTGGTTCTGTTGCCGCTCCAGGAAATCCACATACTCGCCCATCACCTCCACCCAGCGCGCCGTCAGCGCCTCCAGCTCGTCTGCGTCCATCTGCCCACGAAAGCAAGGGCAAAGCGCAGCATTCAGCGTCAGATGGTTGTAGCGGTCCGCCGTCGCCAGCCCGGTGGCTATCAACTCGCCGGCCAGCGTGGCCACGTCGGCCTTCTCCCACCCCATCATCGCCACGAGCACGTCCAGATCGACTCCGCCATGAAAAGCCCCCAACACCCGCACCCTGTCCCGGTTCGCAGGTGACAGCCGCCGCAGCGACAACTCCACACTGGCAAACAGCGATTTCTCCCGGCTGCCGGGAAAGCGCTTGTCCATCACCACCATCAAGTCCACCAGCGCGGCATGGGTGGCCGCCACGCCCCGGCTGCGCAACTCGGGCGCCAGCAGCGCCAGCGTGCGTGCATGGCCGTGCACGGCTTCCACCAGCGCTTCGATGGCCTCGCGCTCGGCGTCCAGTGCCGCGCCGGCCCCAGCACCGTCGCCCGCATCCAGCGCGCGCTCGACCAGCTTGACCGCATCCTCGCGGTCCAGCCGATGCAGCTCGCGCAAGTTTCGCGGCGCATCGAAAGGCGCCGGCAGCGCCTCGCGGCTGGTGAAGACCAAGCGCGTCTCGCCCATCTGCAGCAGGCTTTGGCACAGCGCCAGGATGGCCGCCAACTCCCGGCCGGCCTCCTCGCTCAGCGCCTCGGGCGTTTCCAGATACGGCGGCAGCAGGATGCTTTCCAGGTTGTCCACGACGATCAGCGTGGCCTGCTCGCGCAGCGCGCGCGTCACCTGCTGGGTGGCCTCAGCCAGATCGCCGGCGGCCGAGAAGTCGGGCTGCACCAGTTGCTGGCCCAAGGCGTCGATCACCGCCCGCTGGTTGCCATGGGTCTCCACCGACACAAAGGCCGCGCGCCGCACCTGGTG
>JANLYV010000194.1:0-4168 GCA_031365825.1 Rubrivivax sp.
CGACGACGACTGGTGCGACCCGCTCGAACTGCGCCCCGATTCGGCCCTGGGCGTGCCTGGCCTCATGCAGGCGGCGCGCGCCGGCACCGTGGTCATGGCCAACGCGCTGGGCAGCGCCTTCCTCGAATCGCCGGCGATTCAGGGTTTTCTGCCCGGCATCTCGCGGCGCTTGCTGGGTGAGCCGCTGGTCATGCCTTCGCTGCCAACCTGGTGGTGCGGCGAAGCGGCGAGCTGGCAGGACGTGCAGCACACGCTGGACGACAAGATCATCCGCGGCACCTTCCCGCGCAGCGGCCGCGCCTGGCAGCTGCAAGACCGCGTCGCCTGGCGCGAGCAGCGGCTGGCGCACATCACGCAAGACCCCGACGCCTGGACGGTGCAGGGCCGGCTGCGTTTTTCGCGCACGCCCCTGTGGAGTGCGGGCACCGTGTTGCCGCGACCCGCGATGGTGCGCGTCTACGCCATCTCGGACGCGCACGGTCGCTGGCACGTGCTGCCGGGCGGCATGACGCGTGTGGCGCAGCGCGAAGATGCCAGTGTCTCGATGCAGCGCGGCGGCACCAGCCTGGACACCTGGGTGCTGACCGACGGCCAGGTCGATACGTTCTCGATGCTGCCGCAGCGGCTGCACGTCGACGATGTGGCGGCGCGCAGCCGCCCGGTCAGCAGCCGCACCGGCGAGAATCTGTTCTGGCTGGGCCGCTACACCGAGCGTACCGAGCAGCTGGTGCGGCTGGCGCGCGCCACGCTGAACCTGATCGACGCCGACACCGATGCCGACGACCATGTGCTGCAGGCCGTGTCGACGCTGGCCGTGCGCGCCGGCCTGGCGCCGATGGGCGTGCCCAGCCTGGTGCAGTCAGCGCACCTGTTCGAACGTTCGGTGTTGATGGGGCTGGCCGACCCGAACGCGGCCAGCGTGGCCTACAACCTCGCAGCACTGGCGCGGGCCTCGCAGGCGCTGCGCGAGCGGCTGTCGTCGGAACAGTGGGGGCTGATCCGCACCATGAGCGAATCCTTCCCCGCTGCGCTGGAGGCAGCCGACGCACAGGCACCGACACTGTCGCAGGTGCTGCCCGTGCTGGACCGGTTGGCGATCGAGCTGGCGGCGGTGACCGGCACGCAAAGCGACCGCATGACGCGCGACCACGGCTGGCGGCTGCTGACCGTGGGCCGCATGATCGAACGGCTGAGCGGCGTGACCTTGCGGCTGCAGGTTTTCCTCGAGGCGCAGGCGCTCGCCGGCGCCGCCGGCATGGAGCTGCTGCTGGAGCTCTTCGACAGCACCATCACCTTCCGCGCCCGCTACCAGCGCCGCGAAGACCTGCTGGCACTGGCCGACCTGCTGGTGCTGGACACCGCCAACCCGCGCGCATTCGGCGGTGTGCTGCGCCGGCTGCGCACCGAGCTGCGCAAGCTGCCGGGCGACGCCGAGGCCATCCAGGCCATGCTGGCGCTGCTGCCGGCCGAAGGCGCGGGCCTGACGCTGGAAGAGCTGCGCGACCGCAGCGACGCACAGATCGGCGCGCGGCTTTTGCAGATTTGCCATGAGCTCGGGCACGCCGCAGGCGCCCTGTCCGACCACGTCGGCATGCGCTACTTCACGCTGGCGCAGGGGCAGGAGCAGCACCTGTGACGACCTTGCTCGACGTACGCCACGAGACGCGCTACGCCTATGCCGCGCCGGTGTCGCTGGCGCACCACCTGGCGCACCTGCAGCCTTTGCACGACGCGCACCAGGAGCTGCTGGCCTTCACGCTGGACATCAGCCCAGAGGTCGAACGCCGCAGCAGCGCGCCCGACACCCGCGGCAACACCGCCTGCTGGTTCAGCCTGACGCGGCCGCACCAGTCGTTGCTGGTGGCGGCGCAAAGCCGCGTGCGCCTGCAAGCCCGCTTCGCTAACCTGTTAGCTGAACGCTCAGAACCCTGGGATGCGCTGGCCGGCCGGCTGCGCTACGTCGCCCAGGCCGCCTACGAGCCGGCGCTGGCTTTTGCCCAGCCTTCGCCCTTCGTGCCGAGGCTGGAAGTGCTGCGAGACTATGCCGCGCCGAGCTTCTTTCCGGCGCGGCCGGTGGCGCAGGTGGCGATCGAGCTGATGCAACGCGTGCATGCCGACTTCACGTATGAAACCGCCAGCACCGAGGTCGACACGCCGCTGGCCCAGGCCTTCGCCCAACGCCGCGGCGTGTGCCAGGACTTCGCGCACCTGATGGCCGGCGCGCTGCGCATGTGGGGCGTGCCGGTGCGCTACGTCAGCGGCTACCTGCTGACTGACGCGCAGGGCCCCGAGCTGGTGGGTGCCGACGCCTCGCATGCCTGGGTGCAGGTGTGGTGCCCGGGCACGCCGGGCGTGCCCGAGGACGGCTGGCTCGACCTGGACCCGACCAACAACGTCGTGCCGCATGAAGGCCATGTGCGTGTGGCCGTGGGCCGCGACTTCGGCGACGTCACACCGCTGCGCGGCGTCATCCGCGGCGGTGGTAAACACACGCTGCGCGTGGCGGTGACCACGCGCCGCGTGGAGTGAACGTGCATCGGCGCAAGTTGGTTTGAATCACGAGAGGACACAAGCATCATGCAAGCCGCTTTCGACGAGATGCTGGCCCAGGTTCAGAGCCAGAGCCAAGGCCAGAGCCAGAGCCAGTCCCAGGGGCCGATCCAGACCCAGGCCGTGCGCGAGCAGTACCGGGTCTACGACCAATGGCTCAAGTCGCAACCGACCGAGCTGATGCACGCGCGGCGCGACGAGGCCGAGATGATCTTTCGCCGTGTCGGCATCACCTTCGCGGTGTATGGCGCCAAGGACGAGGAAGGCGCAGGCACCGAGAGGCTGATTCCCTTCGACCTCATCCCGCGCGTCATCCCGAGCCAGGAATGGGTGCAGATGGAGGCCGGGCTGCGCCAGCGCGTGACCGCGCTCAACCGCTTCATCCACGACGTCTACCACGAGCAGGCCATCCTCAAGGCCGGCATCGTGCCTGCCGAGCAGGTGCTGCACAACACCCAGTTCCGCAAGGAGATGATGGGGGTGGCCGTGCCCGGCGACGTCTACTCGCATGTCGCGGGCATCGACATCGTGCGTGCCGGCAATGCGGATGGCAGCGGCGACTACTATGTGCTCGAAGACAACCTGCGCGTGCCCAGCGGCGTGAGCTACATGCTCGAAAACCGCAAGATGACGATGCGCTTATTTCCGGAGTTATTCAGCCTGCACCGCGTGGCGCCGGTGGCGCACTACCCCGACCTGCTGCTCGAAACCCTGCGCGCCGTGGCGCCCGGTGGCGTGAACGAACCCAACGTCGTGGTGCTCACGCCGGGCATGTACAACAGCGCCTACTTCGAGCATGCCTTCCTCGCCCAGCAGATGGGGGTGGAGCTGGTCGAAGGCCAGGACCTCTTCGTGCGCGACCATTTCGTCTACATGCGCACGACGCAGGGCCCGCGCCGGGTGGATGTCATCTACCGCCGCGTCGACGACGACTTCCTCGACCCGCAGGCCTTCCGCAAGGACTCGACGCTGGGCTGCGCCGGGCTGCTCGAGGTCTACCGCCGCGGCAACATCACCTTGTCCAATGCCATCGGCACCGGCATCGCCGACGACAAGTCGATCTACCCGTATGTGCCCAAGATGATCGAGTTCTACCTCGGCGAAGAACCCATCCTCAACAACGTGCCGACCTACCTCTGCCGCGACGCCGAAGACCTGAAGTACGTGCTCGGCCACCTGGGCGAGCTGGTGGTGAAGGAAGTGCACGGCGCCGGTGGCTACGGCATGCTGGTGGGGCCGGCGGCGAGCAAGCAGGAAATCGAGGACTTCCGCGCGCAGCTGCTGGCCAACCCCGGCAACTACATCGCGCAGCCGACGCTGGCGCTGTCCACCTGCCCGACCTACGTCGACAGCGGCATCGCCCCGCGCCACATCGACCTGCGACCTTTCGTGCTCTCGGGCAAAGAAGTGCAGATGGTGCCGGGCGGCCTGACGCGCGTGGCGCTGAAGCAAGGCTCGCTCGTCGTCAACTCGTCCCAGGGTGGTGGTACCAAGGACACCTGGGTGCTGGAAAACTAACGGGGAGATTGATGATGCTCTCAAGAACCGCTGACCACCTGTTCTGGATGGCAAGGTACACCTGCTCGGCCGACCAGTCGAGGCCGGCAGCGCGAACCGC
>JANLYV010000196.1:0-4159 GCA_031365825.1 Rubrivivax sp.
GACGCGGCCGACGCCAGCGATGCGCGCGGCCATGGCTGCGGCGGCGGTCGGCGACGATGTCTTCGCCGACGACCCCACGGTCAACGCGCTGCAGGAGCGCATCGCCTCGATGCTGGGCAAGCAAGCCGCGCTCTTCGTGCCCAGCGGCACGCAGAGCAACCTGTGTGCGCTGATGAGCCACTGCCAGCGCGCCGATGAATTCCTGGTCGGGCAGATGACCCACACCTACCGCTGGGAAGGTGGCGGCGCGGCGGTGCTGGGCAGCATCCAGCCGCAACCCATCGCGCAGCAGAGTGACGGCTCGATCGCGCTGGCCGACATCGAAGCCAACATCAAACCCGACGATGCACACTTTGCACGCACTCGGCTGTTAGCGCTCGAGAACACCTGGGGCGGCATGGTGCTGCCGCTGCCCTACATCGAAAGCGCCACGAAGCTGGCGCGCCAGCGCGGGCTGGCCACACATCTGGACGGCGCGCGGCTGTTCAATGCGGCGGTGGCCAGCGCGCGCCACGGCACGAGCGGGCAGAACGAAGCGCGTCGCATCGCCGAGCACTTCGACACCGTCTCGGTCTGCTTCAGCAAGGGCCTGGGTGCGCCGGTAGGTTCGGCGCTGGTGGGCCCGAAAGATTTCATCGCCCGTGCGCACCGCATTCGCAAGATGCTGGGTGGCGGCATGCGCCAGGCTGGCGTCATTGCCGCCGCGGCGCTACACGCACTGGATCACCACATCGACCGCCTGGCTGACGACCATGCCAACGCGCGGCGCCTGGCCGAAGGCCTGCAGGGGCTGGACGGCGTGACGGTGCAGGCGCCGCAGACCAACATCGTCTTCGTCGACCTGCGTGCGGACAAGGCCGCGGGTGTCGTCGAACGCCTGCATGCGGCTGGCGTCTGGTGCACGGGCCTGTATCGCCTGCGCCTGGTGACGCACCTGGACGTGTCGACGCCGCAAATCGACCAAGCCATCGGCGTGTTGCGCGCCACGCTATGAGGAACCTGCCATGTCCATCACCAACACTGAAGCGCTGACGCGCGTCATCGACCACCGCGAGATCTTCCACGACGAGATGCTGGCGCTGATGCGCCGCATCATGAGCGGCGAGATGTCGCCTGTGATGATTGCCGCCTTCGCCATGGGTCTGCGCGTGAAGAAGGAAACCATTGGCGAGATTGCTGCTGCGGCGCAGGTCATGCGCGAGTTCGCGACGCCGGTGGTGGTGGCCGACCGCACCCACCTGGTGGACATCGTCGGCACCGGCGGCGACAGCTCGCACACCTTCAACATTTCCACGGCGTCGATCTTCGTCGCCGCCGCCGCGGGTGCGCGGGTGGCCAAACACGCCGGGCGCAGCGTCTCGTCGACTTCGGGTTCGGCCGATGTGATGGAGGCCCTGGGGGCCTACATCGGGCTCAACGCCGAGCAGGTGGCGCAATGCCTGGCCGAGACCGGCATCGGCTTCATGTTCGCGCCCAACCACCACAGCGCGATGAAGCACGCCGCGCCGGTGCGCAAGGAACTCGGCGTGCGCACGATCTTCAACATCCTCGGGCCCTTGACGAACCCGGCCGGCGCACCGAACCAGCTGTTGGGCGTGTTTCACCCCGACCTCGTGGGCATCATGGTGCGCGTGCTGCAGCGCCTGGGCAGCGAGCATGTGATGGTGGTGTATGGGCTGAACGGCATGGACGAGATCTCGCTCTCGGGTGAAACGATGGTCGGCGAGTTGCGCGACGGCGAAGTCAAGGAGTACGTCGTGCACCCCAGCGATTTTGGCCTGCCGGTCTACGACTCGCGTGTGCTGAAGGTGGCCAATACGCAGGAGTCGGTGCAGTGCATCCAGCGTGCGCTGGCCAATGAAGACGGGCCCGTGCGCGATGTCGTACTGCTCAACGCCGGCGCGGCGCTGTATTGCGCTGGTATGGCCGGGACGGTGATCGAAGGGGTGCGCCGCGCGCGTGAGGCTGTGGCGTCGGGTAAAGCGTTAGCCAAACTCAGCCAGTTCGTCAGCGCGAGCAATCGATACCGGCCGGTGACCTAGATGTCTGACATCCTCGATCGCATCGTCGCCGTCAAGCGCGAGGAAGTCGCGGCCGCGAAAGCGGTGCGCCCGCTCGAGGCGGTGCAACGCGAAGCTCGGGCGCGGCGCGATGTGCGCAACTTCGGCACGGCGCTGCGAAGCCGCGTGGATGCGGGGCAGGCCGCGGTCATCGCCGAAATCAAGAAGGCCAGCCCGAGCAAGGGCGTGTTGCGCGAGCATTTCGTGCCGGCAGACATTGCCGCGGGCTACGAACGCCACGGTGCGGCGTGCCTGAGCGTGCTCACCGACGAGCGCTTCTTTCAAGGCTCGGTGGCGTACCTGCAGCAGGCTCGCGATGCTTGTGTGCTGCCGGTCCTGCGCAAGGACTTCATCGTCGACGCCTACCAGGTGTTCGAGGCGCGAGCGATGGGGGCCGACGCCATCCTGCTCATTGCCGCCTGCCTTGACGACGCGCACATGGCGGCGCTGGAGGCCTGTGCGCATTCGCTCGAACTGTCGGTGCTGGTGGAAGTGCACGACGCCGGCGAACTCGCGCGTGCGCTCAAACTGAAGACGCCGCTGATCGGCATCAACAACCGCAACCTGCGGACCTTCGAGGTCACGCTGGACACGACGTTGGGCATGCTGCCGCTGCTGCCCGCCGGCCGCCTGCTGGTGACCGAGTCGGGCATCACCTCGCGGGCGGATGTGCAACGCATGCGTGCTCGCGATGTGCATGCCTTCCTCGTGGGCGAGGCGTTCATGCGCGCTGACGATCCGGGCACGGCGTTGGCCACGCTCTTCGCATGACCGCAGATGACCTGGCGGCGGCGTTCGCCACGCTGCCGGCGGCTTGGCGCCGCGTGCTTCCTGGCTGGACCGATGGTGCGCAGCAGGCGCTGATAGCCGCGATTCGTGCGGCATCGGGCGAGCGGGCCATTGCACCTGCCGATCCGTTCCGGGCGCTACGTCTGGTCGCGCCGGACGCAGCACGGGTTGTGGTCTTCGGCCAGGACCCTTACCCCGGTGGCGGGCATGCCGACGGGCTGGCCTTTTCGGCACCGACCAGCACGCGGCCGTCGCTGCGTCGCGTCTTCGATGTGCTGGAGGCCGATCGTCCGGGTTGGAGGCGCCCGAAGAGCGGCCGTCTGGACACCTGGGCCGAACAAGGCGTGTTGCTGCTGAACCCGACGCTGACCGTCGAAGTCGGCAGCGTCAACAGCCATACCCAGCTTGGTTGGCAGGCGCTCACCTCGCAGATCGTTCAGGTTCTCGTGGACCAGTCGACGCCGCCGACATTCCTGCTCTGGGGCAGCCAGGCGAGGTCTTTTGCTGAAACTGCGCTCCATGCTCGTGCTGGCGTGAAGCGACTCACCGCCCGCCATCCGTCAAACGACTACCGCCGCGAGTTCATGGCCGACGGCAGCCACTTTGCCGCCACCGCCTCGCTTGTTGACTGGTGGGCCTTGCAAGACCCGCGGGTCTGGGGCGGCGGCGCGTAGTGATATAGTCACGGGCTCTTCGGAGGGGTGCCCGAGTGGCTAAAGGGGGCAGACTGTAAATCTGTTGGCTTACGCCTACGCTGGTTCGAATCCAGCCTCCTCCACCAGTCGAATCCGTCCGCCGAGCCGGGCCAGGTGAACCGGGTAGCGCATCTGGCAAGAGGTTGTTCGAGGTGATGCCACGCGGGAGTAGTTCAATGGCAGAACCCTAGCCTTCCAAGCTAATGACGCGGGTTCGATTCCCGTCTCCCGCTCCAGAGGCAGCAAGAAAAAATCTTCGTCGTTACGGGTCTGGTGGTTGCCAGGCATCAGGTGGTTGTCGCCGCCGCCAGACCCGTACTGATGTCGCAATCAGGCCCATGTGGCTCAGTGGTAGAGCACCCCCTTGGTAAGGGGGAGGTCGCGCGTTCGATCCGCGCCATGGGCACCAAGGAATCCAGCTGACCACTGCATCAGTGGCCGGCATTTGTCTCAACGAACCGCCAGGAGCGCACCAAATGGCAAAAGGCAAATTTGAACGCACCAAGCCGCACGTGAACGTGGGCACGATTGGGCATGTGGACCACGGCAAGACCACGCTGACGGCGGCCATCACCTCGGTGCTGGCGGCCAAGTTCGGTGGCGAAGCCAAGGCGT
>JANLYV010000198.1:0-16210 GCA_031365825.1 Rubrivivax sp.
ACGTGACGGCGGCGCGACATGCGCTGGCGCTGGCGCCGCCCATGGTGACGCGCCCGCGCCGGCCTGAGCGGCCTCGGCTTTGCCGCCACGCTGCGTCACCGCCACTTTGCCTTGCCGCCAAGCTGCTTCGGCGCCACGAAGCCAATCACCCGCTGCGGCAGACGATCATTCGAGTTGACTCCGGCCCTGACCGACAGGTGGAGCCCGGTATCGATCACGCCATCTTCGGCGGCCAGTTGTGCGTCTCCCCTTGGCACGACAGGCACCACGCGTACAGCGCCTCGTACATCACCAGACCGTGGCGCAGCATCTGATGGTCGTCGCGGTACAGCTCCGACAAACCGAGCGAGATGGCGTACAGCCCGGCCGACTGCGGCGTGAGGGATAGCCGCGAGGTGTCGGCACCACGCACGATCGCGGCCAGCTGGCGCAGGGCCGGGTCGTCGAGCCGGTAGGTCTTGACGAAGGTGTCGAAGCTGCAGTCGTCGCCCACATGCGTCATCTCCACACCGGGGATGTCGTAGGGCGTGGCGCCGGTTTCCCTGGCGATGCGCAGCACGTCGGTGCTGGGCACATACAGGAACTCGGCTTCGCGGTCGATGAAGCGCTGGATCAACCACGGGCAAGCGATGCGGTCGATCTTCGGGCGTTCGCGGGTGATCCACTTCATGGTGCGTCCTTCGCTCTCGGGGTGAGGGGTTTGCCGGCGCCGGCCCAGCCGTCGATGCCACCTTCGAGGTAGCGCGCGTTGAGGCCGGCCGCGCGCAGGCGCATGGCCGTGGCGCGGCCGACTTCGTGGCCGTAGACGCAGTAGACGATCACTTCCGTGTCGCGCGGCAGCGCTTGCGCCCACGTCGCCACCTCGGCTGGGTCTTTCCAGCTGGCGCCGGGGATCATCGTCTTGGCCTGGTCGAAGACGCCAGCGCGACGCACGTCGAGCACCATCGCGCCTTCGACCGACGGTGCCGCGAAGGCCGCGCTGGCCGCATGCACGGCGGCCTGGTAGCGCGCGTAGACGGCGGCCCAGTCGATATGCGCCATGAAAGCGTCGACATAGGCCGCGGCATTGGCGCCGAAGTCCATGTGGTAAGCGTGCTCGTACATGTCCAGCGCCAGCAGCGGCACGGCGCTGGCCGGGGCGTGGGTGTGGTCGGCGCACCAGTGGTTGGTCAGGCTGCCTTCGCGTACGTTGAACGTTAGCAAGACCCAGCCCGAGCCACCGCTCAGCGCACGCCCCATGGCCACGAACTCTTCGCGCCAGCGCTCGACGCTGCCGAAGTTGGCGTGGAGTGCGAGTGCACAGGCCGGCTCCATGGTCTTGCCGTCGCCGCCCAGGCTGGCGAAGTACAGCTCGTGCAGCACCATCGAGTTGTGCGCCACCAGCTCTTCGCGCTTCAGGCCGTTGAGCTCGAAGCCCGGTGTCGCGGCGAAGGGCAGCGCGGCGAGCTTTTGGCGGATGGCGTTGAGCCGCTTCACCGCGCCGCTGTAGTTGTTCTGGTGGTGGCTGGTGAGCAGTTTTTCCGACAAGCCGCCGAGTGTGCGGGCGTCGAAAGGCAGCTTCTGAATGAGGGCGTCCATGAGGTTCCTTTCAGTGTGGGGCAGGGGCGAGCAGCGTGACGGCCAGGCCCAGTGCCGCGCAGGCGCCGAGCAGGGTCATCACGCCGAGCTTGAAGCGAAACAGCGCCACGGCCGCAGCCACGGTGATGAGCGCCGAAACGATGTCGAGCGGCCCGGCAAAGCCCTTGGGCCACCACACGTGGTAGGCGAAGAACAGAGCCAGGTTGAGGATCACCCCGACCACCGCCGCAGTGATGGCCGACAGCGGCGCGGTGAAGCCGAGCTTGCCGTGCGTGGCCTCCACCACCGGGCCGCCGGCGAGGATGAACACGAACGAGGGCAGGAAGGTGAAGAAGGTGACGACGCTGGCGGCGAGTGCGGCGCCGAGGAAAAGCGCGTCGGGCCCGAGCACCGCCTTGCCCCAGCCGCCGACGAAGCCGACGAAGGCCACCACCATGATGAGCGGCCCCGGCGTGGTTTCACCCAGCGCCAGGCCGTCGATCATCTGCGGCGCTGTGAGCCAGTGGTGGTGGTCGACCGCGCCTTGGTAGACGTAGGGCAGCACGGCGTAGGCGCCGCCGAAAGTCAGCAGCGCGGCCTTGGTGAAGAACCAGCCCATCTGCGTGAGCGTGCCTTCGAAGCCTTGCGTGCCGACCAGGGCGGCCATCGCGGCCAGCCACAACACCATGCCGACCCCCAGCACCCAGGCCAGGTGTGAACGTGAGAACAGGGCGTGTGCAGGCGTTGGCGTGTCATCGTCGATCAAGGCCGGGCCGTAGCTCGCCTGCGCAGCACCGTGGCCACCGCCGAGTGCGAAGACCTGCGGCGCAACACGCGCACCGAAGTGCCCGATGAGTGCCGCGGCCAACACGATGGCGGGGAAGGGCGCATCGAAGACGAAGATGGCGACGAAGGCGGCGGCGGCGATGCCCCACATCCAGCGGTTCTTCAGCGCACGCGTGCCGATGCGGTGCGCGGCGTGCAGCACCAGCGCCGTCACTGCCGGCTTGATACCGTAGAAGATACCGGCCACCAAAGGCAGCTCGCCGAAGCGCAGGTAGATCCAGCTCAGCGCGATGAGAATGAAGAGCGAAGGCAGCACGAACAGCGCACCGGCAACGATGCCACCCCAGGTGCGATGCATCAGCCAGCCGATGTAGGTGGCGAGCTGTTGCGCCTCGGGCCCGGGCAGCAGCATGCAGTAGTTCAGCGCATGCAGGAAACGCTTCTCGCTGATCCAGCGGCGGCGCTCGACGAGTTCGCTATGCATGATGGCAATCTGCCCGGCTGGGCCGCCGAAGCTGATGAAGCCGAGCTTGAGCCAGAAGGCCAGGGCCTGGCGAAAGCTCACCGGCGCGGGGGCGTCGGTGGGTGGCAGGGCGGGGGTGGGACTCATGCGCTGTGGTTTTTCTCGAAGCTGGCCAGCAAGGCGTCGAACACGCTGCTGGCGGCTGTCAGCAACTGGTCGTCGTCAGCGATCGAATCGCGCAGGCCGGCCAGCACCGTTTCCACACCGGTGGCTTCGGGTGGCAGCACGCCGCCGGCGTCCAGGCCGTGCACCAGCACGCCCAGCCGCAGCAGTGCCGGGGTTTCGAGGCCGAAGCTGGCTAACAAGGTTTCGAAGGTGACACGGGCGCCGACGTGGCTGAAGGTAGCGCCGTCGAAATCGAAGCCGATAGCCCGGGCTGGGCAGGCCTTGCCGTCGGCCAGCCACAGGAAGCGTGGCTTGCGGTCGATGAAGCGGCGGATCAACCAGGCGCTGGCCAGACGGTCGACCCAGGGCCGCGCGCGCGTGGCCCAGGTGCGGCCCTGGTAGTCGGCGCTGCGCAGCGCCTTGATGCCGCGCCGCGCGGCGTGCGGCTCGCCCGGTGAGGCGCTGCGCGCGACCTCGGCTTCCAGCGCTTCGAGCGCGGCGCGCGCCTGGGCCTGCGCCGCGCCGGCAAAGAAGTCGATGGCCACGAGCTGCTCGAAACCCTTGCGCAGCTTGCGCGTGGCATTGAGCGTCTCGGCGCGGCGCGCATCGTCGAGCTGTGCGCGCCAGGTGTTGGCCTGGGCGATGAGCTCGGCGTGCTCGGCGCTGCGCTCGAAGAGCGGCGCCAGCTCGTCGTCGCGCTCGTCGATGTCGAGTACGCGCGCCGTGCCGCCGTGCTCGCGCACATCGGCAGCCACGTCCGCCAGCAACTGCCGATGCGCCGGCGTGGCCGGCAGCACGTACACACCGTCGCGCATCACGCCCGCACCGCAAGCCTTCAGCGCGCGCCAGGCGCGCATGCGCGCCGTGGCGTTCTCGGTGGGCAGCGACAGGATGAGCAGGTGGCAGCGCATGGCGGCAATGTACGCGACGGTCTGTAGTGAAGTCAACACATTGTGTTGAGATATCTACATGATCCTCAAGCGGCTCACGCGCTCGGCGTCGGCCATGTCTCTAGACTTCGGCCCATGAAACTGCACCGACTCTTGCGCCCCGCACTGGCGCTGGCGCTTTCCATGCTGCTGGCGGCCTGTGCCGCGCCGCCGATCGACATCAGCCCCGTGCCGGCCCGGATCCAACCCAGCCCGCTGGCCGAGGGCTGGCATCACGGCGCCTTCATGGAAATCTTCGTGCGCGCTTATCAAGACAGCGACGGCGACGGCATCGGCGACCTGCGCGGCCTGACCTCACGCCTGGACTACCTGCAAGACCTGGGCGTGCGCGGCATCTGGTTGATGCCCATCACCACCAGCGCCGACCACGACCATGGTTACGCCACCACCGACTTCCGCGCCATCGAGCCGCAGTACGGCACGCTGGCCGACTTCGACGAGCTCATCGCGCAGGCGCACCGGCGCGGCATCGGCGTCATCGTCGACTACGTCATCAACCACAGCGCGGCCTCGCATCCGCTGTTCGTGGCCGCGCGGCAGGACAAAGCCTCGCCCTGGCGCGACTGGTTCCTGTGGGCCGACGAATCGCCGCCGGGCTGGGATATCTGGGGCAAGGTCCCGTGGTACCACGTCGGCGCCGAGCCCTGGCTCTTCAAGGGCGAGGTCAAGGATCTGCCCAAGCCACCGAGTGATGCACGCGACTTCTACTTCGGCACCTTCGGCCCGCACATGCCCGACTTCAACCTGCGCAGTGCTGCGGCCCGGCAGTACCACTTCGACAGCCTGCGCTTCTGGCTGAACCGCGGGCTCGACGGCTTTCGCCTCGACGCCGTGCCGCACATGATCGAAAACGACGCGACGCACTGGAACGACCAGCCCGAGAGCCGCGCGCTCACGCTGGAACTGCAGGCACTGGTGAAGGGCTACCCGAGGCGCTGGGTGGTGTGCGAAGCCACAGCCGAGCCGGCGGCCTATGCACGCGCCGAAGTCTGCGGCGCGGCCTTCGCTTTCGGCTTCGTGCACCACTACGTCGAAGCCGCGCGTGGCAAGCCGGCTTCGGTGCGCATCGTCGCTGAACACTTCATGACGGCACCGCACGGCCTGTCGACCTTCCTGTCCAACCACGACATCTTCGCCGGCCGCCGGCTGTGGGACCAGCTCGACGGCGACGTTGCCAAGTACAGGCTCGCCGCCGCCGGCTACCTGCTGCAGCCGGGCACACCTTTCATCTACTACGGCGAAGAAGTCGGCCAGCCCGGGCTTCCCGTCGTGCCGGGCGGCAGCGGCGACGCACCCATCCGCGCGCCCATGAGCTGGACGCCAGACCCGCGCACGGCAGGCTTCAGCACGGGCACGCCGTTTCGGCCGGTGGCGCCGAGGTTGGCGACGAATAACGCGCAAAGTCAGCGGCAGCAGCCGGGCTCTATCCACGCCTTCTACAAAGCCATGATCGGGCTGCGCAACCGCCATGCGTCGATCGCCCGCGGCAGTTTCGAATCCGCCACAGCGCAGGGCCTGGTGGCCAGTTGGCAGCGGCGTCTGGGCAGCGAACACACGCTGGTGGCCATCAACTACGGTGAGGCGCCTGCCACGCTGGCGCTGGCGGGGCTGCCCGGCGGCGCCAGGCTGGTGAGTGCTTATCCGGAAGGCGGCGCGGCCGTGCATATCGGTGACGACGGCGCCCGCCAGATGCTGCTTTCGCCGCAGTCGGTGCAGGTCTTCGTGGTGCAACGGCCGTGAAGTCTTTGGCCGCGAGGTTCGCGCTCTGCGTGCTGTGGGTGCTAACAGCCAACAGCCACGCACAGCGCGGCCTGAAGCTGCACGTACCCAGCCCCGATTGGCGCGACCAGGTCATCTACTTCGTCATGACCGACCGCTTCGCCGACGGCGACCCCGGCAACAACCACCAGCGCGCAGATGAGTACGACCCCAAGGACGCCACCAAATACAGCGGCGGTGACCTGCGTGGCGTGATGCAGCGGCTGGACTACGTGCAAGGCCTGGGTGCCACGGCGCTGTGGATCACGCCGCCGGTGGCGAATCGCTGGTGGGACCCGAAGGCGCGCTTCAGCGGCTACCACGGCTACTGGCCCGAGCACTTCATGAAGCTCGACAAGCACCTCGGCACGCTGGACGACTACCAGCGCCTGTCCGACGCGCTGCACCGTCGCGACATGTACCTGGTGCAGGACATCGTGGTCAACCACACGGCCGACTACTTCGGCTACCACGGCGGCTGGGACGCCAACCATCCGGCGCGCTTCTACACGCCCAACGCCGACGCCAACGGCGTCACGGCGCCGAGCCAGTCGCCCTTCAACCAGAACGACCCGCGCAAGCCGGCGCACCGTCAAGCCGGCATCTACCACTGGACGCCCGAGGTGCGCGATTTCACCGATGCGAGCCAGGTGCTGACGTTTCAGATGTCGGGGCTGGACGATCTGAACAGCGAGAACCCGGCCGTGCGCGAAGCGCTGCGCAAGAGCCACGGCTACTGGATCGCCGAGGTCGGTGTCGATGCCTTTCGCGTCGACACCGCGTTCTATGTGCCGCCCGACTTCTACGCCGACTTTCTCTACCGCCGCAGCTGGAAATACCCCGGCGTGATCGAGGCCGCCAGGCGCACCGGGCGCAACGCCTTCCACGTCTTCGGTGAAGGCTTCGCGCTCGACGCCAGCGGCGAGACCGCGGCCATGCGCAGGATCGAGCGCTACATGCGCGCCGCCGACGGCACGACGCTGCTGCCGGGCATGCTGAACTTTCCGCTGTACGGCAGCCTGAACCAGGTCTTCGCGCGCGGCGCGCCGACGAGTGAGATGGCGTTTCGCATCCGCAGCATGATGGCCGTGCACCCGGCCGTGCACCTGATGCCGAGCTTCGTCGACAACCACGACGTCGACCGTTTTCTTGCCGGAGGCAACGACGCAGCCTTGAAGCAGGCGCTGCTGGCCTTGATGACGCTGCCCGGCATCCCGGTCATCTACTACGGCACCGAACAGGCCTTCACCGAGCCGCGTGCCGCGATGTTCGCGGCCGGCTACGGCTCCGGTGGGCGCGACCACTTCGACACCACCGCGCCGCTGTACCGCTTCATCCGCGCCGCCACGGCACTGCGCCGCGAGCACCGCGTGCTCTCGCGCGGCGCGCCGCGTGTGCTGCACGACAACGCCGCCGCGCCGGGCGCGCTGGTATGGCTGATGGAAGGCGGTGATGGCGCGCCGGCGGGTGAGCGGCTGCTCGTGGCCTTCAACAGCGCCGAGCATGCAACGCTGGTCGACAACCTTGCGCTGCCCGGCGCGGCGCGGCTCGAACCGCTCTTGGCCATCGACGGCCAGGCGCCCGTGCTAACGACCGATGTGAACGGGGGTGTGAGCTTCGGCATGCCGGCGCGCAGTGGCTGGGTCTGGCGTCTTGCTCCGCGCGCGGCCTGGACACCTGCCGCCGCGCGTCCGGTGATCCATGCGCCCGCCAGCCGGGCGCTGGCCGGCGACTTCGTGCTCAGCGGCACGGCAAGCGGTGCTGCCCAGGTGCGCCTGGTGGTCGATGGGCGTTTGCACGAGGCGCTGGCCATCACACCGGGCGCCGACGGCCGCTGGTCGGCCAACGTCGACACTTCGTCGATGGTCGACCCGCTGCTGCCGCACCGCGCCGTCGCCTGGGCCGGCGAGCAGGCCTCGGAGGCGCTCGAATTCACCGTGCGCCGCGACTGGGCGCTGCTGGCCGACATCGAAGACCCCGCCGGAGACGACCGCGGCGCACTCGGGCGCGAAGGCCGCTACCGCTACCCGCTGGACCCGGGCTGGGGCGCGAACCGCCAGCTCGACATCCGCCGCACGCGCGTGTTCGGTGCCGGCGGCGCAATGCGCATCGAGCTGACGATGAACGCCGTGACGCGAAGCTGGAACCCGCCCAACGGCTTCGACCATGTGGCCTTCACCATCTTCATCGAGGTGCCGGGGCGCGAGGGCGGCGTGGCGTCGATGCCGCGCCAGCACGCCACGCTGCCCGCGGGCATGCGCTGGCACTACCGGCTGCGCGCGCATGGCTGGTCGAACGCTCTCTTCAGCTCGGCCGGGGCGACAGCTAACGACGAAGGTACGGTGACTTCACCGGCGGCCGTGATCAGCACCGAGCTCGCCAGCCAGCGTGTGAGCTTCACGCTGCCCGCGGCCGCGCTGGGCGGGCTCAAGTCGCTGAAGGGCGTGAAGGTCTACGTCAGCACCTGGGACTACGACGGCGGCTACCGCGAGCTTGCGCTGGAGCCGCGCCAGGCGGTGTTCGGCGGTGGTGTGGCGGGGCGCGACCCTTTGGTGATGGACGACACCGTGATCATCACCTTGCCCTGAGCGCCGTGGTCAGACGGGCGCCCGCGCCAGGGCCGAGGCCGCACCCAGGTGCATACCGGAGTCGAGCAGGATCAATTCGCCGGTGACGGTACGGGCACCGTCGACCAGCCAGAGCACAGCCTCGGCCACGTCTTCGGCGCTGCAGGCACGTGCCAGTGGTGCTGTGCGCTCGTAGCCTGCCTTGAGTTTTTGATAGGCCTCTTCACCTACGCCCTCGGTGAACCAGCGTGTGGTGATCAAACCGGGGCACACGGCGTTGACACGGATGTCCGGCGCCAGCGCGCGCGCCAGGTGCAGCGTCATCGAATTGACCGCGCCTTTGGAGGCGACATAGGGCACTGACGAGCCTATGCCCAGCGCGCCGGCAATCGACGAGACGTTGACGATCGCGCCCTGGGTCAGCCTGAGCCAGGGCACGCAGGCGCGCACCATCTGGAACGTGCCGAGCACGTTCACGCCCAGGATGGTCTGGAAGGTCTGGGCGTTGAGCGCGTCCCAGTTGGCCGCGCCGCTGAAGGTGGTGACGCCGGCGTTGTTGACCAGCGCGTCAATGCCGCGCCAGCGCGCCACGGCCGCAGCCACCATCGCGCGGCAGGCGGCGTCGTCGGCGACATCGGCTTGCACCAGCAGCGTATCGGCGCCGGCGGCACGGCAGGCGGCTTCAGACGCCCTGGCCTCGACCACGCTCTTGCTGTAGTTGATCAACAGGTTGTAGCCGCGCTGGGCCAGCGCCAGGGCGGTGGCGGCGCCGACGCCCGTGGCCGAACCGGTGACGATGGCGGTCTTGCGCTGGTTCATGTGGACGTCCCCAAACGATGAGGCCTGAGGATAGCGAGGCTTCAGGCGCGCGGCAGGCGAATCTCGACCGCAGTGCCGCGCCCGTGCTCGCTGCGCACATCGACGCTGCCGCCGTGCAGTTCGACGATGCGCTTGACGATGGCCAGCCCCAGGCCCTTGCCACCTTCGCTGCTGGCCGGAGCGGTGCTTTCGCGGCTTTGGAAGTGACGGTCGAAGAGGCGCGGCAGATCGGCCGGTGCGATGCCGCGGCCGTTGTCGGCAATCTGGACCAGGACCTCGGTGCCGCGCACCGACGCCGACAGTCTCACGTAGCCACCGCGCGGCGTGAATTTCAGCGCGTTGTCGACGACGTTGGCGATGGCACGCTCGAAGAGTTCGATGTCCAGCTGCGCAAAGGGTGCCGGGGTGCCCGGTGCTTTGCTTGTTAGCTCGACGCCGTGCTGCACGGCGCGGTCGGCGAAGCGCAGCACGATGTCGTCGAGCATTTCGCTCACGTCGACGAGCATGGCGTCGAGCTTGTACGCAGGCTCGTCGAGCACGGCCAGGTCGTTCAGCGAACGCACCAGGCCCGCGGCATTGCGCGTGTTGCGCAGTGCCACCTCCACCAGGCGCAGATCATCGCCACGCGTGGTGTCGCCGTGCCAGCGCTGCTGCAGTGTTTCCAGGCACGCCACCGTGGCGGTGAGCGGCGAGCGCAGGTCGTGCGACAGGTTGCTCACGCCCTCGCGGCGGAACTGGTCCATCTCCATGAGACGCGCCCACTGTTGCCGCAGCGTCACCTGCAGTTGGCGAAAGCCCTCGTGCAGCTGGCCGAATTCGTCCCGGCGCACGGGCGTGGTCGGCGGCGCGGGCAAGGCGTTGAAGCCATCGCGTGCGGCGGTGGCGACTTCGCCGCTGAGCACGCGCAAGGGCCGGGTGACGGTGGCGACGATCCAGGCGGCCATCAAGGTGGTGAGCACGATCACCGCCAGCACGCCGAGCGTCGCCGGGCCGGCGAGACTGGAGCGCAGCAGCTCCAGCCGGCCGCCTCCGAGCCGCGGCTGCTGCGCCACGAGGTAGAGGTAGCCGTCGGCCGCGTTGGTTTGGGGCTGAAAAGCGCGGCGCAGGCTGCGCGCGGCGATGACGGCGTCATGCGCCATGTGTTCGGGGTCGTCGCCCATCACGTACGGCGCGCGTTTGTTGCCCGCGGCTGCGGCCGCGGCTTGCTGCACCGGCGCCAGCGCCACCTTGAAGTCGACGCCGTGTTTCATCGTGCCGGTGCTGGCCAGCACGCGCCCTTCTGGCGTTAGCAAATACAGCTGCGTGTCGGGCTCGAACAGCAGCAGGCTCTTCAGCCAGGGCACGAACTGCTCGCCTTCGCGCTCCTGCAGTGCCAGCACGTCCTTGTAGTTGGCCAGCACGCGGTCGAGGAAGGCGTTGGCCCGGTCGTAGGTGCGCTCGTGCTCGAAACGCTCGAAGGCACCAGCGAGCGTGATGACCACGCCCAGCGCCGTGAGCGCGCCGGTGAGGAAGATCGTCAGCGCCAGGCGCAGGCGCACGGTCATGGCCGCGCCTTCACGCTGACGTCACGGCGGCGCATCGCGCATCTTGTAGCCTGCACCGCGCACGGTGAGGATGACTTGCGGCGACATCGGGTCGGCTTCGATCTTGGCGCGCAGCCGGTTGATGTGGGTGGTGACGGTGTGCTCGTAGCCGTCGTGGCTGTAGCCCCAGACGGCGTCGAGCAACTGCGCGCGGGAGTACACAAGGCCGGGGCGCCGGGCGAAGTGCAGCAAGAGGTCGAACTCGAGCGCGGTGAACTCCAGCGCCTTGCCACGCACGCGCGCTTCGCGCCGTGCCGGCAGGATCGCGATGTCACCGTTGCGCACGACTTCGCCCTCGGCCGCAGAGGGCGCGGCGCGCAGCATCTCGGCGCGGCGCAACAAGGCCTTCACGCGAGCCAGCAGTTCGGCCATCGAAAACGGCTTGGTCAGGTAGTCGTCGGCGCCGAGTTCGAGGCCGAGCACACGGTCGAGCTCGGTCGACTTGGCGGTGAGCATCAGGATCGGCGTGTGCTGCCTCCTGGCGCGCAGCGCCTTGCACACCTCCAGGCCGTCGAGCAGCGGCATCATCAGATCGAGTACCAGCAAGTCGCTGGCGCTTTCAAGGTGGGTGTCCAGCGCCGCCTGGCCATCGGCCACGGCCAGCACCTCGTACCCCGCACCTTGCAGGTTCAGTGTGATCAGGTCGCGGATATCGACCTGGTCTTCGGCGACGAGGATGCGGTGGGCCATGCCGGGCAGTCGCGTGGTGGTCTTGGCTTCTTACGTGCTCACTCGCGATCGATGTTATCTGCCTGTGATGTGGCGCGATCTTGCTGCGAGCTGCGGGCGCGACAGTCTGGCCATCGATCACGCACCCCGAGCCGCACCATGCAATTCACGACGCAAGCCGCACCCATCGCCCAGCCCCTGACGGACGCCTTGCCCGGCGTCGTCGGCTGGTCAGCCCTGGTGGTCCATCGCAGCTACCTGGTGCACTACGCAATGCGCCGCGTCATCGACCCGGCCTTGGCCGAAGACCTGGTGCACGACGTTTTCGAAGCCGTGATGACGGGTCGTGCCAGTTTCGGCGGGCGTTCGGCCCTGCGCAGCTGGCTGGTGGCCATCCTCAAGCACAAGATCGTCGACCTGGTGCGCGAGCGCGCCGCGCACTGCAGCCTGGAGGCGATGCAGGAGGATGACGACGAGCACACGCCGTTGGCGCTGGTGTGCCCGCATGCGGGGCCGCAGGATCTCGTCGAACATCGACAGCAGCTGCGGCGCACGCTGTCGCGCATTCAGGCGCTACCCGAAGGCCTGCGCCGCGTGATGGAGCTGCGGGTCTTGCAAGACCGCAGCACCGACGACGTTTGCGCGCTGCTGGCCATCAGCGAAGAAAACCTCTTTGTGCGGCTGCACCGCGCGCGCAAGCAGTTGTTGTGCTGACACGCGGACCGTGCCTTCACACGGCAGGTGCCTGGCGCGCGATCCAGGCAGGGGGTGTCAGGATCTGCAGGTTCAGGCGCCGTGCGCGGGCGGCCAGGCACAGCAGGTCGCGGTCCCTCGTCACGAGCCAGCTGGCGCGCTCACGCAGCGCAAGTTCAATGAACACCTGGTCGTCGGGATCGCGGCACACGAGCCTTGGGTCACGGCCTGGCGTCGTCTCGTCACGGACGTTGGCCAGTCGATCGAAGTCCGAGAGCGTGCGCTCACCATCGGTGATGTATTTCGCCAGCATCGGCCGCGCCAGCACGTGCAAAAACTCGTCGCGCATACGCGGAGTGACGACCCATTGCAGACGAGCCGCGCGCACCTCGAGCATCAGCGCGCGCATCGAAGCATCGTCAAACAGCAAGGCATCCAACGCGGCGTTGGTGTCGAGCACGATGTTCGCGTGCGCGAAATGGGGCGGTGTGGAGCGTGGCGACAAGGGGCTTAGTGCGGCAGCCGGGCGATTCGGCTTGCCGGCCCTGCTGCTGCTGAATATAATGGAAGGCTTTTCGGAACACTGTCCAGACAGTTCGCATGCCTCGACCCGGCCTTGCGAGTACCGTCCTTCGCAGGTGGATCGTGGTGTGAAGCGGGCTCAAGCAGCCGCCAGCGCGCCACCAAGCGCTGATCACCAGGCGCCCACGGCCAGGCCCTTCTGTCGCCACCAGGCGTTCCCTAAAACAGTGTGATTTCAATCGGGAACGAGCTACCTATGCCAACCATCAATCAACTCGTGCGCCATGGCCGCGAAGTCGAGGCCACGAAGTCCAAGTCGCCTGCGATGCAAAACAGCCCGCAGCGGCGCGGCGTGTGCACCCGTGTCTACACCACCACGCCGAAGAAGCCGAACTCGGCCCTGCGCAAGGTAGCCAAGGTGCGCCTGACCAACGGCTTCGAGATCATCAGCTACATCGGCGGCGAAGGTCACAACCTGCAAGAGCACAGCGTCGTGCTGGTACGCGGCGGCCGCGTGAAAGACCTGCCGGGTGTGCGCTACCACATCGTGCGCGGCTCGCTCGACCTGCAAGGGGTCAAGGACCGCAAGCAATCGCGCTCGAAGTACGGCGCGAAGCGTCCCAAGAAGGCCTAAGGGCTTTGATCGCCGGGGGAGTGCCAGTGCACTCCTGCGGCGCAACGGTCGGCGCATGTCGCGCCGGCCGAGTAAGTGAGGGGCCGTGATGGCCTTTCGCGGCCCGGCGTGAAGACACCGGTGCCAACTGAAATCAGAGAAGGAAGACTCCCATGCCACGTCGTCGCGAAGTACCCAAACGCGAGATCCTGCCGGACCCGAAATTCGGCTCCATCGACCTGTCCAAGTTCATGAACGTGATCATGGAATCGGGCAAGAAGGCGGTGGCCGAAGCCATCATTTACGGCGCGCTCGAACAAGTAGAAAAGAAGGCGGGCAAAGACCCGCTGGAAATCTTCATGGTCGCGCTGAACAACATCAAGCCGATGGTCGAAGTGAAGTCGCGCCGCGTCGGCGGCGCCAACTACCAGGTGCCGGTGGAAGTTCGCCCGGTGCGCCGTCAAGCCCTGGCCATGCGCTGGCTCAAGGAATCGGCGCGCAAGCGGGGTGAGAAGTCGATGGCCGCTCGCTTGGCCAACGAATTGCTGGAAGCCAGCGAAGGCCGCGGCGGCGCGATGAAAAAGCGCGATGAAGTGCACCGCATGGCCGAGGCGAACAAGGCGTTCTCGCACTTCCGCTTCTAAACACCCCTTTTCGATTCTCGGCCGCTCTTACGGGTTAGTACTAGCCCGAGGGCGGCCCCTGCATTTGGAGTCTCATCATGGCCCGCAAGACCCCCATCGAGCGCTACCGCAACATCGGTATCTCCGCGCACATCGATGCTGGCAAGACCACCACCACCGAGCGCATCCTCTTTTACACGGGTGTGAACCACAAGATCGGTGAGGTGCACGACGGCGCTGCCACGATGGACTGGATGGAGCAGGAGCAGGAGCGCGGCATCACCATCACCTCGGCCGCGACCACCTGCTTCTGGAAAGGCATGGACCTGTCCTTGCCCGAACACCGCATCAACATCATCGACACCCCCGGCCACGTCGACTTCACGATTGAAGTCGAACGCAGCATGCGCGTGCTCGACGGCGCCTGCATGGTCTATTGCGCCGTGGGCGGCGTGCAGCCGCAGTCCGAAACCGTCTGCGCCAGGCCAACAAGTACAAGGTGCCGCGCCTGGCGTTCGTCAACAAGATGGACCGCACGGGTGCCAACTTCTTCAAGGTCTACGAGCAGATGAAGGTGCGCCTGAAGGCGAACCCGGTGCCCATCGTCGTGCCCATTGGTGCCGAAGACACCTTCACCGGCGTGATCGACCTCATCAAGATGAAGGCGATCTACTGGGACGAGGCTTCGCAAGGCATGAAGTTCGACTACCAGGAAATTCCCGCTGAGCTGCTGGAAGACGCGCTGAAGTGGCGCGAGAACATGATCGAAGCCGCAGCTGAAGCCAGCGAAGAGCTGATGAACAAGTACCTCGAGTCGGGCGAACTGACCGAGGTCGAGATCAAGCACGGCATTCGCACGCGCACGATAGCCGCCGAAATCCAGCCGATGTTTTGCGGCACCGCCTTCAAGAACAAGGGCGTGCAGCGCATGCTTGACGGCGTCATCGACTTCATGCCCTCGCCGATCGACATCCCGCCGGTGCCTGGTATCGATGACGACGACAAGCCGACCGAGCGCCGCGCCGCCGATGACGAGCATTTCGCCGCGCTGGCGTTCAAGCTGATGACCGACCCCTACGTCGGCCAGCTCACTTTCGTGCGCGTGTACTCGGGCGTGTTGAAGTCGGGCGACTCGGTCTACAACCCGATTCGCGGCAAGAAAGAGCGCATCGGCCGCATCTTGCAGATGCACGCCAACCAGCGCGAAGAGATCAAGGAAATTCTGGCCGGCGACATTGCCGCCTGCGTCGGCCTGAAAGACGTGACCACGGGCGAAACCCTGTGCGACCCGTCGTCGATCATCACGCTCGAAAGGATGATCTTCCCGGAGCCGGTGATCAGCCAGGCCGTCGAGCCCAAGACCAAGGCCGACCAGGAAAAGATGGGCATCGCCCTGGGCCGCCTGGCGCAGGAAGATCCGTCGTTCCGCGTCAAGACCGACGAAGAGAGTGGCCAGACCATCATCTCGGGCATGGGCGAGTTGCACCTGGAAATCATCGTCGACCGCATGAAGCGCGAGTTCGGTGTCGAGGCCAACGTCGGCAAGCCGCAGGTGGCCTATCGCGAGACCATTCGCAAGCTGGTGAGCGACATCGAAGGCAAGTTCGTGCGCCAGTCGGGCGGCAAGGGCCAGTACGGCCACGTCGTGCTGAAGATCGAACCGCAGGAGCCGGGCAAGGGCTTCGAGTTCGTCGACGCCATCAAGGGCGGCGTGGTGCCACGCGAATTCATTCCTGCGGTGCGCAAAGGTATCGAAGACTCGCTGCCCAACGGCGTGCTCGCGGGCTACCCGGTGGTCGACGTCAAGGTGTCGCTCACGTTTGGTTCGTACCACGAGGTCGACTCGAACGAGAACGCCTTCAAGATGGCGGCCTCGCTCGGTTTCAAGGACGGCTGCCGCAAGGCGCAGCCGGTGATCCTGGAGCCGATGATGGCGGTGGAAGTCGAGACGCCGGAAGACTACGCCGGTGGCGTGATGGGCGACCTGTCCTCGCGTCGCGGCATGGTGCAGGGCATGGACGACATGCCCGGCGGTGGCAAGGTCATCAAGGCCGAGGTGCCGCTGTCGGAGATGTTCGGTTACTCGACGACGCTGCGCTCGATGAGCCAGGGCCGCGCCACCTACACGATGGAATTCAAGCACTACAGCGAGGCGCCGAAAAACGTCGCCGACGCGATCATCACCGCGCGCGGAAAATAATTCCTCCGGTCTTCAACCTCGGAGCACCGCTGCCAGTGGCGAGTGCAATGTCTGGAGACCTTAAATCGATCACTGGCAACGCTCTTTATCTGGAGATTAAGAAATGGCAAAAGGCAAATTTGAACGCACCAAGCCGCACGTGAACGTGGGCACGATTGGGCATGTGGACCACGGCAAGACCACGCTGACGGCGGCCATCACCTCGGTGCTGGCGGCCAAGTTCGGTGGCGAAGCCAAGGCGT
>JANLYV010000235.1:0-8612 GCA_031365825.1 Rubrivivax sp.
CATCGCGGTCCTGGCGGCCGAACCACTGCTGGCTGCGCAGGTCTTGGGGTTTCTTGCGGGGCTTGTCGGTCATGGCGGGCGGCACGGGCCGGGCTGGCTGGAGGATGGCCGATTATGGGTTTGCAACCCCGTGCTGCGCCAGCATTCCGGGTTATCCCCAGGGACTCGCAAAACCCAATCATCATACGATAACACCATGGCGACGCCGTGTCGCCACGACCCGGACCGCAGTCGGACTCACCGCAAGGAGACACGCAGATGCAACGCAAGACCTGGATCACATGGGCGCTCGCCATGGCTGGCGTTTTCGCCGCTCCATTCGCTCTGGCACAGGACAAACTCACCGTCTGGTGGGGCAAGGGCTTCTACAAGGCGGAAGACGACGCACTGTTCGCCGCCATCAAGAAATTCGAGGCCAAACACAAGAACGTGAAGATCGACCTGTCGCTGTACGCGCCGCAGGAAATGATTCCGAAGTCGGTGGCGGCCCTCGATGCAGGCAACCCACCCGACGTGGCGTACGGCGACGTCTACGACTTCCAGGTCACGGCCAAGTGGGCGTATGACGGCAAGCTCGAAGACGTGTCCAGCATCATCGACCCGCTGCGCGCGAAGTTCGAACCGGCGGCCCTGTCGACCACCTTCCTGTGGAACAACGCCGACCAGAAGCGTGCCTACTATGCGTTCCCGATCAAGCAGCAGACGATGCACATCCAGTATTGGAAAGACATGCTGGCCGAGGCGGGCTTCAAGGACAGCGATATCCCCAAGGACTGGAAAGGCTACTGGAGCTTCTGGTGCGACAAGGTGCAGCCGGCCTACCGTCAGAAGAGCGGCAACCGCGCCTTCGGTACCGGTTTCCCGATGGGTGTGGATTCGAGCGACTCGTTCTTCTCGTTCCTGACCTTCATGGACGCCTACAACATCAAACTCGTCAGCGATTCGGGCAAGGTGCTGGTCGACGACCCCGCCGTGCGCCAGGGCCTGATCAACGCGCTGACCGACTACACCGCGGTCTACGGCAAGGGCTGCACGCCGCCGTCGTCGACCAACTGGAAGGATCCGGACAACAACGTCGCCTTTCACAACAAGACGATTGTGATGACGCACAACGCCACGATCTCGATCGCCGCGAAGTGGCTCGACGACATGAACAACAAGGAGCTGACGCAAGCGCAACGTGATGTCGCCAAGGCCAACTACACCGAGAAGATCGCCACGGCAGGCTTCCCCAACAAGCCCGACGGCAGCAAGATGACGTACCGTGCTGCGGTCAAGACGGGTGTTATTTTCAAGGACGCGAAGAACAAGGACATGGCCAAGAAGTTCGTCGCCTTCATGCTCGATGAAGCCAACCTCACGCCTTACGTCGAAGGCTCGCTCGGCCGCTGGTTCCCGGTGACCCGCAACGCGCAGCAAAGCCCGTTCTGGAAGAGCGACCCGCACCGCCTGGCCGTCTACAACCAGTTCATGGCCGGCACCACACCGTTCGAATTCACCAAGAACTACAAG
Source organism: Rubrivivax sp. (assembly GCA_031365825.1). Lineage (GTDB taxonomy): Bacteria > Pseudomonadota > Gammaproteobacteria > Burkholderiales > Burkholderiaceae_C > Rubrivivax. The sequence continues at coordinate 1,513 of JANLYV010000235.1, forward strand.
TTCACGGTGCTGAACAACGAGAACGTCTGGGCCAAGGCGATGAACCGCATCCTCAGCGAGAAGTGGGCCGTCGACCGCGCGACGGACGAGATGATTGCGCGCATCAAGACGGTGGCGAACTGAGCTAGAGCCGCTTCACCATTCACCCCTATCCCAGCCCGCCACCGATGAGGGGGAGGGTCGGGGTGGGGGCCGAATGCCATGAACACGACCACCATCGCCGCCGCCGCACCCAAGGCCAACAAACCCCTGACGCAGTGGGAGTTCTGGGGCCGCGCCAGGGTGCTGCCCTACCTGCTGGTGTTCGTGGTCTTCGTGGTCTACCCGGTGGGCTACGGCCTGTGGCTGGCGCGCGACCCGCAGAACTTCGTCAAGCTTGCTGAAGACCCGATCTTCTTTCGCACCGCCATCAATACGGTGGTGTTCCTCGTCGTCGCCGTGAACCTGAAGATGATGGTCGCGCTGGCGCTGTCGGGCTTCTTCGTGAAGACGCGCTGGTGGATCAAGATCCTCTCGGCGCTGTTCATCCTGCCCTGGGCCGTGCCGTCGATTCCGACCATCCTTTCGGTGCGTTTCATGCTCAATCCCGAGTGGGGCGTGATCAACCAGACGATCTTCCGTTTGACCGGGCTGGACGGCCCGAACTGGCTCAACGACCCGACGCTGGCGCTGTGCTTCTCGATGCTGATGCACATCTGGAAGTCGCTGCCGTTCTGGACGCTGATCCTCATCGCCGGGCGCCTGGCCATCCCCAACGAACAGTACGAAGCCGCCAGCGTGGATGGCGCCACGGGCTGGCAGAAATTCCGCTTCATCACCTGGCCTTCGATGCGCGGCCTGTACCTGACGTCGACCGTGCTGTCGATGATCTTCACGCTGGGTGACTTCAACAGCGTCTACCTGCTCACCGGCGGCGGGCCGGCCGATCTGACCCACGTGCTTGCAACCTTGGGCATCCGCTATTTGCGGCTCGACCAGATCGAGTTGGCGATGGCCTCGATCGTCGTCGCCTTGCCCTTCGTGCTGCCGCTGGTGTTCGTGATGATGAAGAGGTTGAGCAAGTGAGGGCCAAGGCGATTGCGGCCGAAGCCAAGCTGCTGCTGATCGGCATTCCGGTGCTGCTGTGGACGCTGATTCCCGTCTACCACATGTTCCTGTTCGCCATCTCCGAGCGCGACTCGGCGACCTCGGGCCGGCTGTGGCCGAAGCACCCGACGCTGCAGAACTTCGACACCGTGTTCCAGCAGAAGCACTTCTACCTGAACCACTTCTGGCTGCATCTGGGCAACTCGCTGATGATCGCCATCGCAGTGGGTTTACTCACCTTGCTTGTGGCCACGACGGCCGCTTTCGCCATCAGCCGGCTGAAGGTGCGCGGTGGCCGCACGGTGATGAACCTGGCGCTGTTCACCTACTTCATCCCGGCCGCGTTCCTGGCCGTGCCGATGTACAAGACCATGGCCAACTACGGCCTCTTGAACAACCGCTGGTCGCTGGTGCTGGCGATGGTCACCATCGCTTCGCCGTATTGCATCTGGGTGCTCAAACAAGCCTCGGACAAACTGCCGTGGGAGCTGGATGAGGCCGCGCGCATCGACGGCGCGACGCCGCTGCAGCTCTTTCGCATGGTCTACGTGCCGCTGATGGTGCCCTCGCTGGTGGCGGTGGGCACCTATGCGCTCTTGCTGGCCTGGAACGAGTACCTCTACGGCTTCCTGCTCTTGTCCAACGAAACCGACCTCACGCTGGCCGTGGCGCTGGGCAACTTCCTGGCGGCCGACGATTCACCCTGGGAGCTTTTGATGGCCACGGGCTTCATTTACGCGCTGCCACCGGCGGCCATCTACTACGCGTTCAAGCGCTACATGGTGTCGGGCCTGACGGCCGGCGCGGTGAAGAGCTGAGCCCACGAGCTAACAAGGCAGGCACGCGCATGGCTTCGGTCTGTTTTCGCAACATCCAGAAGGCCTTTGGCAAGGTCAAGGTCATCCACGGCATCGGCTTCGACATTGCCGACGGCGAGTTCGTCGTGCTGGTCGGCCCCTCGGGCTGCGGCAAGAGCACGCTCTTGCGCATGCTCGCCGGGCTGGAGGAGATCAGCGGCGGTGAGATCCTCATCGACGACAAGGTCGTCAACGACCTCGAGTCCAAGGACCGCGACATTGCGATGGTGTTCCAGAGCTATGCGCTGTACCCGCACATGACGGTGCGCGAGAACATGGCTTTCTCGTTGCGGCTGCGCAAGGCCAACCAGAAGACCACCGACGAGCGTGTCAACAACGCCGCGCGCATCTTGAACCTCGATGCGCTGCTCGACCGCCATCCGCGTGAACTCTCGGGCGGCCAGCGCCAGCGCGTGGCCATGGGCCGCGCCATCGTGCGCGACCCCAAGGTGTTCTTGTTCGATGAGCCCTTGTCCAACCTCGACGCCAAATTGCGTGTGGCCATGCGCGCTGAGATCAAGGCCTTGCACCAGCGTTTGAAGACGACCACGGTCTACGTCACGCACGACCAGATCGAGGCCATGACCATGGCCGACCGCATCGTCGTCATGCACGACGGTATCGTCGAACAAATCGGCACGCCGCTGGAACTCTTCGACCGGCCGCAGAACCTCTTTGTGGCGCAGTTCATCGGCTCGCCGTCGATGAATGTGTTGCCGGGACATGTGCGCGGCGCCGCGGTGGAAGCGCTCGGCCAGCGTTGGCCGTTCGCGGCAGGCGCGGGTGTGGGTGCGGGCGCGACCGAAGGCCTTGCAGTGAGTTACGGCATCAGGCCCGGTGATCTTGAACTCGCCAGCGACGGCATTGCCGCACGCGTCGTGGTCGTCGAGCCCACGGGCGCAGAGACCGAGTTGCTGGTCGATGTCGGTGGCCACAGCCTGACCGTCGTGCTGCATGGCCGCACCAGCGCCATGCCCGATCACATCGTGCACCTGAAGATCGATGCCGCCAAAGCCCATGTCTTCGATGGCCTCAGTGGACAACGGCTCGCTTGAGGCCGCGCCGCGGCTGGTGGTGATGGGTGTCAGCGGCAGCGGCAAGAGCACGGTCGGGCGCCTGCTGGCGCAGGCGCTGGCACTGCCTTATGTCGAGGGCGACGAGCTGCATCCACCGCGCAACATCGAACTGATGGCCGCCGGCACCGCGCTCACCGACGCTGACCGCGACGACTGGCTGGCGGCGGTGGCGCAGGCCATAGGCGACGCCGGCGAGGGTGGGCTGGTGATTTCGTGTTCCGCACTCAAACGCCGTTATCGCGATCGGCTGCGTGAAGCTTGGCCGGCGCTTCGTTTCGTCTACCTGCACGGCGCGCCGGACTTGCTGGCCTCACGCATGGCGCAGCGCAATGGGCACTACATGCCGGCGTCGTTGCTGCAAAGTCAGTTGCTAACGCTAGAAGTGCCGGGCTCCGATGAGTCTGCACTGATGGCCGATATCGCCAACGCGCCCGAAGACATCGTGGCTGCGCTTTGTGCGGATATGGCGGATCCCCAGCTTGAGAAGGCCCACCCATGATCGACGCCAACACCTTCCGCCTCGACGGCCGCATCGCGCTGGTGACGGGTTCGTCCACCGGTATCGGCCTGGCCCTGGCACGAGGCTTTGCCCAGGTCGGCGCCACGGTGGTGCTGAACGCGCGCAACGCCGAGCGCCTTGCCGAGACCGCCGCGGGCTTGTCATCCGATGGCCACACCGTGCATGCGCGTGCCTTCGACGCCACCGACGCGGCAGCGGTGAAGGCTGGCATTGCGGAAATCGAGAGTCGCATCGGTGGCATCGACATCCTCGTCAACAACGCCGGCACCACCAAGCGCGGGCCGATCCAGGAACTGGCCCATGCCGACTGGCACCACGTGATGCGCACCAATCTCGACAGCGCGTTTTACGTCAGCCAGGAAGTCTCGAAGTGCATGGTGCAACGCAAACGGGGCCGCATCATCAACATCTGCTCGGTGATGAGCGAGGTCAGCCGCCCGGGCACGGCCGCCTACACCGCCAGCAAAGGTGCGTTGAAGATGTTGACCAAAGGCATGGCGCTGGACCTGGCGCCGTTCGGCATCACCGTCAACGGCATCGCGCCGGGCTACTTCCAGACCGAACTCACCGCGGCGATTGCGGCCGATGAGACCTTCAACCAATGGGTCATCAACCGCACGCCGATGCGGCGCTGGGGCCAGGTCGAAGACCTTGCACCTGCGGCCGTGTTCCTTGCCAGCGACGCCGCGCAATTCGTCACCGGGCACCTGCTGGTGGTGGATGGCGGCATGACGTCGACGCTATGAGCGCGTTCAACAAAGTCGTTCTCTTCACTGACCGCGACGGCCGTGCGCGCTTTCGTGAAGAAGCCGTCGCTTTGGGCGAAGGCAAGTCGATGGCGATGTTGTCGCCTTTGATGCCCAGCGGTGGCTACCAGTTGCGCATGAGCCCTGTCGGCTTTCGCAGTGAGTTCCACTGCACCGGCGAGCTGCAATGGGTCGTCATCCTCGGCGGCCAGATGGAGATCGGCCTGCAAGACGGCAGCTCGCGCATCTTTGTGCCCGGGCAGCACTTTTACTCCGCCGATGTGCTGCCGGCAGGTGTCACCTTTGACGCCAACGTGCACGGCCACCGGAGCCGGCAGCTCGGTGCCGAGCCGTTGCTAACACTGTTTGTACGCGGCTAGTCGCTCCCCATGGTCATCAAGAACATCCACGGCAATACGTTGGACCGGCTGGGCGAAGCCATCGTCGGTGGCAGCTATCCGGCCGGCGCTGCGATCCCGCCTGAACCGGCCTTGTGCGAAGAGCTGGGTGTCAGCCGCACGGTGGTGCGCGAGGCCGTCAAATCACTCGTGGCCAAGGGCTTGCTGAGCACCGGCCCCAAGGTCGGCACGCGGGTGCTGCCCGAAGACAACTGGAACTGGTTCGACCCGGCGGTGGTGCAGTGGAAGTCGAAGATGGGCCTGTCGCGCGAGTTCCTGCGCGACCTGCAGGAGCTGCGCCGTGCCGTCGAACCCGCCGGGGTGCGCCTGGCCGCGCAGCGCGCCACCAAGGCCGACATCGCCGGCATCGAGCTCGCCTACGCCGGCATGAAGGACGCCATCGAACACGGCGGTGATTACGTCAGCCACGACCTGCGTTTTCACCAAGGCCTGCTGCACGCCTGCCACAACCGCATGGTGGTGCAGATGAGCAAAGCGTTGGGGGCGTTGCTGCGCACCAGCTTCGAGATCAGCACCTCGCGCCCCGACGGGCCAGCCAGTTCGCTGCCGCTGCACCGTGCGGTGTTGGACGCGGTGATCGCGCGTTCACCGGCAGCGGCCGAGAAGGCCTGCCTGGTGTTGATCGACAGCGCGCAACTCGATATCGAGCAGGTGTTGGCGTCACGCAAGAAGCTGCCTTCGCTGAGTGCGCCGGCGCCGCGCCTAAAGGCGCGGCAGCACCCCAGTCCCTGAGTCGCTTACTCCTTCACCGACCCCGTCAACCCCGACACATAGTGCTCGACGAAGAACGAGTAGATGAACGCCACTGGCAATGAGCCGAGCAGCGCGCCGGCCATCAGCGGGCCCCAGTGGTAGACATCGCCTTCGACGAGCTCAGTGACCACACCCACCGGTACGGTTTTGTTCTCTGAGGACGAGATGAAGGTCAGCGCGTAGATGAATTCGTTCCAGCTCAAGGTGAAGGCGAAGATGCCGGCGGAGATGAGCCCTGGCACTGCCAGCGGCAGCACGATCTTGGTGAGGATCTGCCAGCGCGTGGCGCCGTCGATCAGCGCGCATTCTTCCAACTCGTACGGAATGCTGCGGAAGTACCCCATCAGCAACCAGGTGCTGAAGGGGATGAGGAAGGTGGGGTAGGTCAGGATCAGCGCCCAGCGGGTGTCGAACAGGCCCAGTTGGAAGACGATGGCCGCCAGCGGAATGAACAGGATGGACGGTGGCACAAGATAGGCCAGGAAGATGGACAAGCCCACCTGCTTGGCGCCCGAAAAGCGCAGCCGCTCGATGGCGTAGGCCGCCAGCACCGATGCAAAGAGCGAAAAGGCGGTGGCCACCACCGACACCAACACCGTGTTCCACAACCACTCGGGGTAGGCGGTGTCGAACAGCAGCTTCTTGAAGTGCGCCAGCGTTGGCTTGATCACCCAGAACGGGTTGCCGTCGCGCGAGAGCAGCTCGTTGTCGGGCTTCACCGACGTGATGACCATCCAGTAGAACGGAAAGAGCAGCACGAACAGAAACGCCAGCAGTGGCACATACACCGTCACCAGCTTGCGCGGCACGGTGTCCAGGTAGCCCATGCCGCCTGTGTCCTCAGCTGCATGTCCGATCTTCATTGGACCCCCGTCGGGCTGCGCCCGGTCCCCCCGAGGGGGAGCGAGCGCCTTGGGAGCGGCCCGGCTGCGCTCATTCGTCCTTCCCGCCTTGTTGCCAGGCGCGGCGCTGCAGCCCGAAGTAACTGAAAAGGATGGCCGACAGCAGGAAGGGCACCATGGCGATGGCAATGGCCGCACCTTCGCCCAGTGCGCCGCCCGAGATGGCGCGCTGGAACGACAGCGTGGCCATCAGGTGCGTCGCGTTCAGCGGGCCGCCGCGCGTGAGCACGTAGATGAGCTGGAAGTCGGTGAACGTGAAGAGCACCGAAAACGTCATCACCACCGCGATGATGGGCGTCAGCAGCGGCAGCGTGACGTGTCGGAACTGCTGCCACGGCGTGGCGCCGTCGATGGCCGAGGCTTCATAGTACGACGGTGAAATGGTTTGCAAGCCAGCCAGCAGCGTGATCGCCACGAAGGGCACGCCGCGCCAGACATTGGCGAAGATGGTGGCCAGCCGCGCGTTCCAGGGGTCACCGAGGAAGTCGATGTACTTGTCGATCACGCCCATCTTCACGAGCGTCCACGACACGATGGAAAACTGCGAGTCGTAGATCCACCAGAAGGCGATGGCCGACAGCGCCGTCGGCACGATGTAGGGCAGCAGGATGACGGCGCGGAAGAAGGTCTTGAAGCGGATGTTCTTGTTCAGCAGCAGCGCCAGCCACAGGCCCAACACAAACTTCAGCACGCTGGCCACTGTCGTGTAGAAAAGCGTGTTGAACAGCGCCAGCCGGGTGA
>JANLYV010000244.1:0-3643 GCA_031365825.1 Rubrivivax sp.
CCTTCCATCGGCTGCAGCACCAGGTGCGGCAGGTTCACGCCGGCGATGTTCAGGCCGTCGCCGGCCATGGTGTTGAGCTGGCCCCACAAGAGCGCGCCGCCGCCGCCGGCCTTGTACTGGATGACCATGTCGATGGCCGCGCACTTTTTCTTCATCACCACCTGCTGGTGGCGCGCGGCGATGTCCGATTCACCGCCCGGCGGGAACGCCTGCCAGTACATCAGGTTCTTCTCGGGGCAAGGCTGGGCGTGTGCGGCCACGGGGGCCGCCATGGTCGCGACGGCAAGACACAGGAACGCAAAACGCATGCTCGGCTTTCAGGTTGGAATTCAGCCTCGCATGCTGCCGCCCCACGCGCCGGCGCACCATGGGGCAACAACGGATGCCCGAGCCGCCCGAACATTGAGACAACGCGCCCGGGTATGGCGGCGAAGGCGTCACAAGCGTAGTCTCGGCGCGGGCCCGGCCTGGGCCCGACCAGGAGAGCCGCATGCGCACCAAGAAGTCTGCCGCTGCGCCCGTCGCCGCCGCCACCACGCCGGCGCAACGCAAGGCCGTGCTACCCGTCGTCGCTGCGGCTTTCAAGAGCGCAGCCCAGCTCAAGGGCCGCGCGCCCGAGCGCCAGTTCGAACACATGGCCCGGGCCATGGACGGCCTGGCCGTGCGCATTGCAGGTGACGCCGGCGAGGCCCACGCCGAGTTCGCCACGCAGGCGGCCACGGCCCTGCACGGTCTGGCACACAGCTGGCGCCGCCTGGCGAAAAAACCCGCGGGCGATAGCTGCCATGTCGCCGCGGCCGCGGCCGATCAACTCGATGCCTTGTCTGATGCGCTGCTGCACGCGGCGCAAAGCATTCACGCACCGCGTGGCGCACCGCCGGCCGCCGGGGCCGAAGTGGCGGCGCTGCTGCATGTCAGCGGCGAGGTGATCTTCGCCTTGGCCCTTAGCGCCGAGCGGCTGCGCGAAGCCGCGGGGGTGTCGGCGCCGTTTGGCAGCGCCGTGGTCGCACTGCCCGCAGCCTCGCACTGTGGCTGCGCGGCGGCGCCGTCAAGCACCTTCGTCGACGCCCGCGCCAACATGCCCGTGGCCGCAGAGCCGTCGTGGTTCGGCCCAGCACTGCCGCGGCCCGGCCTCGAAGCCGAGGCGCTGGCCTGCGAGCTCGACGCGATGCCGTTCTTGATCGCCAGCCTGGCCCATCTGTTCGAGCGCAAGTCACGCTTCTTCTTGCATGTGCTGGCCTACTTCGACGAGTATTGGTACGTCGCCTGCGACGACGACTGCACCTTCCCCGGCCGCCCCGTGCCGACCCTGGTGGGCTGCGTCGCCTTGATCGCCGGCGGCGGCGCGTGGCAGCCGCAGATCCAGGTGCAATGGGACTTCTGTTGCCGCAACTGGTGCCTCGTCGTGTGGTGGGAAACCTTCATCCGCTCGACCACCGTGACGGTCAGCGTCGGTGGCGTCGTCAATACCAAAGCGCAGGCCATCGCCGCGGCCCGGCAACGCGCCGCCGCGGCCATCGCGCGGCTGGCGGCACCGGCCTCGCCCTGCTGATGGCCGCACCAGCACCAGCGCGAAAGTGGCATGGCGCGCTGGCGCTGGCCTCCACCGCCTTGCTCTTGGGTTGCACCAGGGCGCCCGAGCCCGGCTGGTCAGGTTATGTCGAAGGCGAGTACGTCACCATCGCCGCGCCACTGGCCGGCCGTCTCACCAGCCTGACGGCGCAACGCGGCCACGACGTCACGCGCGGCACGCCGCTGTTCGCGCTGGACGCTGAGCAGGAGCACGCCGCCAGCGAAGAAGCCGCGGCGCGCGTGGCCGGCGCCAGGTCATCCGCCGCGAACATCGCCAGTGGCCGGCGCGGTGACGAGTTGGCGGTGGTGCAGGCCCAGCTGGCGCAAGCCCAAGCCCAGGCCGCCCTCGCCGCGAACGAACTGAAGCGGCAGACGCAGCTGCAGGCGCAGGGCTTCGTCTCACCGGCGCAGGTGGACGACGCGCGCACCGCGGCGCGGCAAACACAGGCACGTGTCGACGAGTTGCAAGCCGCGTTGCGCGTGGCACGGCTGCCGGCGCGTGACGACGAGAGGCGCAGTGCCGGCGCCAACACCACGGCGGCCGAGCAGGCGCTGGCACAGGCACGCTGGCGCGAAGCGCAGAAGCAGCAGCTGGCCCCGGCCGACGCACGTGTCAGCGACACCTACTTTCGCGTCGGCGAATGGGTGGCCGCGGGGCAGCCGGTGTTGGCGCTGCTGCCGCCAGGTGCCGTCAAGGCGCGCTTCTTCGTGCCGCAGGCGGCGCTGGGCAGCTTGCGCACCGGGCAGGCAGTGAGCCTCAGCTGCGACGGCTGCGGCGCCGCCATCCACGCGCGCATCGACTTCATTGCCACGCAGGCCGAGTACACGCCGCCGGTGATCTATTCGAACGCGCAGCGTGCGCGGCTTTCGTTCATGGTCGAAGCGCGCACTGCCGCGGCCGACGCCGCGCGGCTGCATCCGGGTCAGCCGCTGGATGTGCGGCTGCTGGCTTCTCCGTGAGTAGCGCCGCCTTCGCCGTCGACGTGCGTGGCCTGACCAAGCGCTACGACGGCCGCGCCGTCGTCGACGGCGTCGACCTGCAGATTCGCCCAGGGCGCATCTGCGGCTTTCTCGGACCCAACGGCAGCGGCAAAACCACCACCATTCGAATGTTATGTGGCCTCTTGAAACCCGACGCCGGCGAGGGCCAGTGTCTGGGCTTGTCGCTCGCTACCCAAGGCACACAGATCCGGCGCGAGGTCGGCTACATGACGCAGAAGTTCGGCCTGTACGACGACCTGAGCCTGCGCGAAAACCTCGACTTCATCGCCCGCTTGTACGAGCTGCCGCAGCGGCGCGAAGCGGTCGACCGCACGCTGGCGCGGCTGGGCCTGGCCGAGCGCCAGAAGCAGCTCGCCGGCTCGCTCTCGGGCGGCTGGAAGCAGCGCCTGGCGCTGGCAGCATGTTTGATGCACGAGCCCAAGCTGCTCTTGCTGGACGAGCCCACGGCCGGCGTCGACCCCAAGGCGCGGCGCGACTTCTGGGACCAGATCCACACGCTTGCCGCGCAGGGCATCACGGTGCTCGTGTCGACCCACTACATGGACGAAGCCGAGCGTTGCCACGAGCTGATCTACATCGCCTACGGTAAACTGTTAGCGCGCGGCACGGCGGCACAGATCATCCACGACGCCGGACTGCAGGTGTGGTCGGTGCAAGGCAGCACGGCTGACAGCAATCTGGCCCCGCTGGTCGAACCGCTCAAGGCCGCGCCGGGCGTGCTCAGCGTGGCCGCCTTTGGCAACGCGTTGCACGTCGCCGGGCGCGACGCCGCGCTGCTGGAAGCCGCCATCGCCCCGCTGCGCTCACGCGCCACGCTGCAGTTCGCGCGCATCGAGGCCAACCTCGAAGACGTGTTCATCAGCCTCATCGCCACCGCGCAAGACAACTTCGTGGCCAAGGCAACACCATGAGCGTGAGGTTTTCGCTGCAACGCACGCTGGCGGTGTTCATCAAGGAATTCCAGCAGATGCTGCGCGACCGCATGACCTTCGCCATGGCCATCGGGGTACCGGTGTTGCAGCTGGTGCTGTTCGGCTATGCCATCAACACCGACCCCAAGGGCCTGCCC
>JANLYV010000275.1:0-4126 GCA_031365825.1 Rubrivivax sp.
CATCGACCGGCGCCACATCAACACCACCAGCGACACCGAGGTGCTGATCAACATCCTCGCGCACGAGCTCGACAAGGCCGCGCGCGACCTGCCGCTCACGCCCGACGCCGTGTTCCGTGCCGTGGCCGCCGTGCACAAGCGGCTGAAAGGGTCCTACGCCGTGGTGGCGCTCATCGCGGGCTACGGCCTGCTGGCTTTTCGTGACCCCTTCGGCATCCGGCCGCTGGTGCTGGGCGAGGGCACCGGCCCCATGAGCGGCGAGATGATGGTCGCCAGCGAATCGGTGGCGGTCGAAGGTACGGGCCACCGCCTGCTGCGCGACGTGGCGCCGGGCGAGGCCATCTTCATCGACCTCGAAGGCCGCATGCATGCGCAGCAGTGCGCCGACAAGCCCAGCCTCAACCCCTGCATGTTCGAGTTCGTCTACCTGGCACGGCCCGATTCGGTGATGGACGGCATCTCGGTCTACCAGGCGCGCCTGAACCTGGGCGAGACGTTGGCGCAGCGTGTCATCTCGACCATGCCGCCAAACCAGATCGACGTCGTCATTCCCATCCCTGAATCCAGCCGCCCCTCGGCCATGCAGTTAGCCCAGAAGATCGGCAAGCCCTACCGCGAAGGCTTCGTGAAGAACCGCTACGTCGGGCGCACCTTCATCATGCCGGGGCAGGCGGTGCGCAAGAAGAGCGTGCGCCAGAAGCACAACGCGATTGGCGTGGAGTTCCGCGACCGCACCGTGCTGCTCGTCGACGACTCGATCGTGCGCGGCACCACCAGCAAAGAAATTGTGCAGATGGCGCGCGAAGCCGGCGCGCGCAAGGTCTACATGGCCTCGGCCGCGCCGCCGGTGCGCTTCCCCAACGTCTACGGCATCGACATGCCCACGCGCGAAGAGCTCGTGGCCTACGGCCGCACGCAGGAAGAGGTGCGGGAGTTCATCGGCGCCGATGCCTTGATCTACCAGGATGTCGACGCGATGAAGCGTGTGGTTGGGGCACTGAACCCAAGGCTCGCCGGCTTCGAAGCGAGTTGTTTTGATGGCCGCTACATCACCGGCGACGTGAGCCTTGAAGACTTTGCCAAGCTCGAATCGCAACGTCGTGCCCAGGGCGACGAGGATGAAGACGCCGACCGCTCACGGCTGGCGCTGCAAAGTGCACAGGAGCGCGCGTGAACACGCCCAAAGCTGGCCTCACGCGGCCTGAGCATCCCGAGGACGCGCGCATCGCCCGAGCGCGCTTGCCCGAAGGCCTGCGCCCCGAAACGCTGGCCGTGCGCACCGGGCTGGCGCCAAGCCAGCACGGCGAAAACTCCGAGGCGTTGTTCCTGACCAGCGCCTACGTCCAGCCCGATGCCGAAACGTCGGCGCGGCGATTCGCGGAGATGGAGGACTTCACCTACTCGCGCACGAGCAACCCGACGGTGCGCAGCTTCGAGGCGCGGCTGGCGGCGATGGAAGGTGCTGAAAGCGCAGTCGCCACGTCCACCGGTATGAGTGCCATCCTGCTGCTCATCATGGGTCTGCTGAAGGCCGGCGACCATGTGGTGTGTTCGCGCTCGGTGTTCGGCTCGACGGTAAGCCTGTTCGCCAAGGAGTTCGGCAAGTTCGGCGTCGAAACGAGCTTTGTCTCGCAAACCGATCTGGCCGAGTGGCGCGCGTCCATGCGCCCCAGTACCAAGCTGCTGTTTGCCGAGACACCGACCAACCCGCTGACCGACGTGTGCGACATACGGGCATTGGCTGACCTGGCCCACAGCGCCGGCGCGCTGCTGACGGTCGACAACACTTTCTGCTCGCCCGTGCTTCAGCGGCCCTTGTCTCTGGGTGCCGACCTGGTGATGCACGCCGGCACGAAGTTTCTGGATGGGCAGGGCCGTGTGATGGCGGGTGCGCTGTGTGGGCCCGACCGGCTGATCTGCGACGTCTTCGGGCCCACGCTGCGCGCCGCCGGCATGACGCTGGCGCCGTTCAATGCCTGGATCGTGCTCAAGGGCATGGAAACACTGGGCCTGCGCATGAAGGCGCAGAGCGAATCCACCTTGGCCGTGGCGCGCTGGCTCGAGCAGCAACCCGCCGTGGCTCGGGTGTACTACCCGGGCCTGTCGTCACATCCGCAACACGCCTTGGCGATGCAACAGCAGTCGGGACTGGGCGGCGCGGTGTTGTCCTTCGACATGCGCGCGGGTGACCCAAAGAATGATCCGCAAGCCGCGCGCGCTGCCGCATTCCGCGTCATCGACAGCACCCGTGTGCTCAGCATTGCCACCAACCTGGGCGACACCAAATCGATCATCACCCACCCGGCCACCACCTCGCATGGCCGGCTTTCCGAAGCGCAGCGCCAGGCCTCGGGCATCGGCCAGGGCCTGGTGCGCCTGGCGGTGGGGCTGGAGCATGTGGATGACATCACCGACGACCTCCAGCGTGGCCTGGCTGAGGCCTGAGATGCCATGAGCACCACCACCGTCCGCACCCGCATCGCCCCGTCGCCCACCGGCTACCTGCACCTGGGCACGGCGCGCACGGCGTTGTATTCCTGGGCTTACGCGCGCCACCATGGTGGGCAATTCGTGCTGCGCATCGAAGACACCGACGTCGAACGTTCGACGCCCGAAGCGGTGCAGCAGATCATCGAAGCGATGCACTGGCTCGACCTCAACTGGGACGAAGGGCCGCACTACCAGATGCAGCGGCTCGACCGTTACCGCGACGCCGCCGCGCGCCTGCTGGCCAGTGGGCATGCCTACCCCTGCTGGTGCACGCCGGCGGAGCTCGACGCGATGCGTGAAGCGCAGCGACAGCGCGGCGAAAAAACGCATTACGACGGCCGCTGGCGGCCTGAGCCCGGCAAGACGCTGCCCGAGCCACCGGCCGGCGTGAAGCCGGTGATTCGACTGCGCAATCCGCCAGAAGGTGACGTCGTGTGGAACGACCTCGTCAAGGGCCGGATCCACATCAACAACCGCGAGATCGACGACCTGATCATTGCCCGCACCGATGGCGTGCCGACTTACAACTTCGCCGTCGTCGTGGACGACTGGGACATGGCCATCACCCATGTCTTCCGCGGCGACGAGCATGTCAACAACACGCCGTGGCAGATCAACCTCTTCCACGCACTCGGCGCAGCCTTGCCCGAGTTCGGCCACTGCCCGGTGATCCTGGGCGACGATGGGCACAAGCTCTCGAAGCGCCGCGGCGCCGTCAGCGTCACGGCTTACCGCGACGCCGGCTACCTGCCCGAGGCCATGCTCAACTACCTGGCGCGGTTGGGCTGGAGCCATGGCGACGACGAGATCTTCACGCGCGAGCAGATGCGGCAATGGTTCGATGGCTCGCACCTGGCCAAGAGCCCGGCGATGTGGGACAGCGCCAAACTCGCCTGGGTCAACGGCCAGTACCTCAAGCGTGCCGACGACGCACGGCTTGCAACGCTTGCTGCGGCACAGCTGGCCGGCCGTGGCCACCGGGCCGAATCGACGGCGCTGGTGGCCGCATGCGCGCTCTACAAGGAGCGTTGCACCACGGTGGTCGAGCTCGCCGACTGGATCGAGATGATGTGGATCGAGGTGCAGCCCAAGGCCGACGAGTTGGCGGCGCTGGTCACCGATGCCGTCAAGCCGGCGATTCATGCCTTGGGTGAACGTCTGGCAGATGCCGCGGTGCCGTGGGACAAGGCCGGCATCGCCGCGGCGATGAAGCAGGTCCTTGGCGATTTCGGCTTGAAGATGCCGCAACTCGCGCCGGCCGTTCGTGTGCTCGTCTGCGGCCGCAAAGACACACCCGCGATCGATGCCGTGTTGGCGCTTTTCCCTCGCGACACCGTGCTCGCGCGTTTGCGGGCCGATCGAATTCCCAGCTATACTCCCGGACTCGCTTGAACAGCGCTGGTGGTCGCACAAATCCGCAAGGACGAAGGCGAAAACCGAGGGGGTATAGCTCAGCTGGGAGAGCGCTTGCATGGCATGCAAGAGGTCAGCGGTTCGATCCCGCTTACCTCCACCACACAAGCGATGTTCAGGCAATGAAGCGTTCTGGTCCCCTTCGTCTAGAGGCCTAGGACACGACCCTTTCACGGTCGGTACAGGGGTTCGAATCCCCTAGGGGACGCCAACCATCCGTTGG
>JANLYV010000293.1:0-14339 GCA_031365825.1 Rubrivivax sp.
GACCAGGCGGTCAGCGAATTCTTCAGCACCGACGCCCAGTTGCGAACGGGCCATCAGCATGCCGCCGAACATGCCCATCACATCGGCGAAAAAGGTCAGCAGCGGCAGTGCAATCACCAGCGCGATGAGCTTGGGCAGGACCAGCAACTCCAGCGGCGGTATGCCCAGCGTTCGCATGGCGTCGATCTCCTCGGTGACGGCCATGGTGCCGATCTGCGCGGCATAAGCCGAGCCCGATCGCCCGGCGATGATGATGGCCGTCATCATCGGCGCAAACTCGCGCAGCATCGATAGGCCGACCACATCCACGATGAAGATGTTGGCGCCGAACTGTCGCAACTGGTTGGCGCTTTGGTACGCGACCACGATGCCCAGCAGGAATGCCAGCAGACCCACGATGGGCAAGGCATCGAAGCCGGCCGTGCGAATGTTGAAAAGCACAGGACGCCAGCGCCAACGCGATGGGTGCCAGATGCAAGCCGCCGCCGCCGCGGCCACCTCGCCCAACATCGTCAACGCCGCCAGCGACTGGGTGGCCGCCTCCACAGTGGCCTGCCCCAGGCGATGCACCGGGCCGGCGGGCACCTGGGTAGCAGCCGCGGGCAGACCGGCTTTCGCGCTGATGTGTGCCGCCACGCTGTCCATCAAGTCCTGGAACTGTGGACGCAAGCCCCGCAAGGATGCCGCGCTGCCTTGCGTCTGCAGGCGTAGCAGCAGCGCCTGCACGAGCCAGGCGCCGGCACTGTCCAGTGAATCGATCTGTGCGCCATCGGCCACCACCGGCTGCCCGGCCGGCACCTTCAGCGCTGCAGCGTCTTGCTCCATGCGGCCCAGGCCCACTGCCGTCCAACTGCCAGCCAGCACGAGCTGCTGTGGCTGGGGTTGCGCAAGGCTGGCAGTCGGGGGTGGGGCGGAAGCCATTGACAGAAGACAGGTTCGAGCATGCGTTTGGACCGGCATCAGACTGGGCCGCTGCTCCTACATTCACAAGCAGCAGGAGCCGCATTGCACCGTCGGAGAACGCCTACATGGGTGCATGAACGCAATCGCGGCGATGCACTGAGTGCGTGTGCAGTCCTGCGCCACGACTGCCGCAGCTGCGAACCTTCGCAGGCGCCCCTGCGACGATGGGGCAGAGGGCTCGCCGGCAAGCTCTCAGCCGCTTGCCGTATGCGTGCCTTCCAGGCCAAGTGGCAGCCTCACCTCGAACACGCTGCCTTTGCCCGGCTCGCTGTTGACGCGTACTTCCCCGCCCATCGCCTGGGCCAACCGCTTCACGATCGACAAGCCCAGGCCTGTGCCGCCGTAGCGCCGCGTGATGGTGGTGTCGGCCTGCGTGAACGGCTCGAAGGCGTGCTCCAGCTCTTGCGCGCTCATGCCTATGCCGCTGTCGCGCACGGCGATGCGCAGCGACATCGTGCCCGGACCGGCATGGACGGCGGCAGAGCCTTGGCCGGCGTCGCTTGCCGCAGGCGTCACCGTCACCACGATGCTGCCCTGGCCCGTGAACTTCACGGCGTTGCCGACCAGGTTGTTGACGATCTGGCGCAGCCGCAGCGCATCGCCCACCAGCGTTTGCGGCACGCTGTCGTCGACCACGCATTCCAGCTGCAGCTGTTTGGTTTCGCACTCGATGCGATGGGGCGCCAGCGCCTCGGCCAGCAGCGTGCGCAGCGCAAACGGCGCCGGCTCCAGCGTCAACCGGTCGGCTTCGATCTTCGACAGGTCGAGGATGTCGTTGATGATGGCCATCAGCGAACGCGCCGAGGCATGCGCGAGCTCGAGGAAATGGCGCTGGCGCTCGTCCAGCTGCGTGTCGAGCACAAGCTCGGTCAGGCCGAGCACGCCGTTCATCGGGGTGCGGATCTCGTGGCTCATGTTGGCCAGGAAAGCGCTCTTGGCGCGGCTGGCGCCTTCGGCCGCGTCGCGCGCGGCTTCGAGCGCGCGCTGGTAGGCCTTCAGGTCGGAGATGTCGCGCGCGTTGATCTGCACCACCGTGTCGCCGGTGACGGGGTCGCGCACCGGGCGCGCGTCGAGCGCATGCCAGCGCCGGCCGAGCTGCGTCACCAGTTCGGCGTCGCCGAAGAAGGTGGCACCACGTTTGGCCTGCGTCACCACGCGCCGGCCGAGCTCGCGCTGCACGAACAGCTGCTGCAGCGTCTGGCCGCCGCTCGCACCGTCCACCGGGCCGAAAGCCGACACCGCGGCCGGGTTGCGCATCAGCGGCTCGCCGTTGTCGATGCGGTGCAACGCCACGCGCACCGAGGTGTGCAGCATGGCTTCGATGCCGCGCAGGGCCGCCGCGTCGTAGCTCGCCGCCAGCGGCTCGCTGGCGAAGAGGATGGCCATCTCGCCCGGCATGTTGCCGGGCATGCGCACTGCGCGTGAATTCAGCGTCGACGTCACTGGCGTGCCGCGTGGGTACAGCGTCCACACCTCACGTACCGTGCGCCCTTGCGCATGCAAGGCCATCGCCGTTTGCAGCCGCGTGCGCGCAGCCACCGAGAGGTCACTGAAATCGCGCTCACCCAGTTCCTGCAGCGAGTCGGCCGACCAGTAGGTCAGGCCTGCGGGGTTGGCCCAGCAGATACGCAGCTGGTGCAGGCTGAAGACCCATGCCGGCACGTTGAGCCAATCGAGGTGGCCGAGGTCGCTGAAGCTCAGCGGCAACACCGGTATGCCCGGTATCGTGTCGTGGTCGTCGAAGTTCACGGTGAGCCGAGCATGCCATGAGTTGCGCTCGGGGCTGACGATGTGGCTGCTACATTGCCGTCCCCTTTTGAAGCTGCCGCCGCCATGCAACTTGCGCTGGATCAAGACGACGCGTGGAGACGTACGCGCCTGGCGCTGCCTGCGACGCCGGCGCGCGTGGTGATCGACACCGATGCCGCGAACGAGATCGACGACCAGTTCGCGCTCGCCTGGGCACTGCTCTCGCCGGCGCAACTGCGCGTCGAAGCGGTCTACGCCACGCCGTTCAGCTTCGCCCACCGGCGGCACTTGATCGGGCGCGAGTTGCGCGATCCGCGGCCTTTTGCCGCGCCGGGCATAGGCATGCAGCGCAGCTACGAGGAGATCGAGCGGATCTTCGCCTTGCTCGACATCAGCTCGGCTGCCCGCGTGTTTCGCGGCGCCATCGACTACCTGGCCAGCACCGGCGCGCCTGTGGCCAGCACGGCCACGCAAGACCTGATCGATCGCGCGATGGCCACGGCCGAGTCGGCGCCGCCGCTGTACGTGCTGGCGCTGGGCTGCCCGACCAACATCGCCAACGCGCTGCTGATCGAGCCGCGCATCGCGCAGCGCATCGTCGTCGTCTGGACCAGCGGCTTCCCTTCGCACGCACCGCAGCCCAACCATTCCTTCAACCTCGAACAAGACCTGGTGGCCACGCGCGTCTTGCTCGATAGCGGCGTGCCGCTGGTCTACTTGCCGGGCTACCACGTCGGCGCGCAATTGCGCCTCTCGTTGCCGGAGATGGAACGCTGGGTGCAGCCTATGGGGGCCATCGGCGCCTACCTGCACCAGCTCTTCACGCACAACCCGTTGTGGGAACTGCAGGGCATAGCCAGCTTCTTCGCCCACTCATGGGTGATGTGGGATTTGATCTGTGTGGCCTGGATGCTGCAGCCCGAGTGGGTGCCGAGCGAGCTGGTGCGCACGCCGCGTTTGAGCGACGACAAGCGCTGGCTCGCCGCGGGCGCTCGGCCGCTGATGCGCGAGGCCTACGCCGTGCGCCGCGACGCCGTCTTTGCCGACTTCCTGGGCAAGCTGCGCGACGCGTGTTGAACGACGCTGCGGGACTTCGCCGCGAGACTACGTGGCGAGTGCGCGTTCGATCGCCAGCGTGTCGTCGCAGACCTGCTGCACGATCGTCGGCGAGAGGTAGTGGTCGACGCGGCCACGCACATGCGCCACCAGCGCCGCATCACTGAGTTCGCCCGACCAGTCTTCACCCTCGGCCACGGTGCTGGCGTGCTGCGTCGCCAGCCCGCGCCACTTGGCGCACCAGGTGATGGACCACAGGTACATCGCGCGGCGCAGCGGCACCAGCCACTCGCGCTGCACCATCGCCGGTGGCATCATGGCGGTCCACGCTTCATAAGCGTTAGCTACCTGCTGCGGCGTCAGCACCGCGCTGCTGGCCACGTCCCAGGTGGTGGAGGTGTAGAGCGTGGCGTGTGCCAGGTCCAGCGGCGCTGCGCCATAGCGTGCCTTCTCCAGGTCGACGAGCACGGCGCGGCCTGAGGCTTCAACGAGGAAGTTGCCAGGGTGGGCGTCGAAGCAGATCAGCTGCTTCAGCGGCCGCGGCGACGAGGCACACAGCGTGCGCAGCCGCAGCAGCTCGGCGTCGATGCGCTCGCGCGCCAGCGGTGCGAGCAGGGCGGCGTCGAGGTGCTGCGCCTGGCTGTCGATCTCGGCCAGCAACGCCGCCAGCGGGTCGGCAGGGTCCAGCAGCGGCGCACGCGCGGCCGGGGCCGGCACGGGCAACGCGTGCAGCGCGGCCAAGGCCTGCAGCATCGCGTCCAGGTCCTGCGCCAGCCACAAAGGCCGGCCAACGATTTCCTGCACCAGCAGCGCGCCACGCGGCAGCGCGGCCGTGGGCGCGAGCACACCGTGAATCTGCGGCGTGTGGCCGCAGGGTGCGGCGCGCTCGAAGCATGCAGCTTCGTAGGCCAGATGCGAGGGCGCGTCCAGCCCCATCTGGCTTTGTTTGGGCACGCGCGCGAGCAGGCCGCTGCCCACCAGGCGTAGATGCACATGCGCCAGGCCTTTGTCGGGCAGGGCTTCGATGGCGCACCCGGACCACTGCGGGAACTGCCTTCGCAGCGCGTCGCGCAAGGCAAGGTGCAGGGCGTCGTTCAGCGCTGGCAACACGGCGCCGGCGTCGCGCAGCCAGGCAGGCGGCACGTGCACCAGGTCGGCCGGCTCGTCGATGTCGTGCAGCAGCGGCAGTTCAGCCCAGCTCAGTCCCAGGTCGAGCAGGCGCTGACGCGTGCGCGCCATCACCTCGGGGCCGCTCCAGGGCATGTGCGTGAAGAGCGCGGTGTGCATGCGGCGCAGCCCGACCAGCGCATAGCCGCCATCGGCCGTGGGTGCGAGCACGGCGTCGTGGCTTGTCAGTGCATGTTGGGCGTTACGCAAGTAGGCGGCGTCCAGCGTCGGGGCATCGGTGCCGATGAGCAGGGCGCTGTCGTGCAGCCGTAGCGCCCGCGCCAGCGAGCGCGCCATGCGCGCGCCGAGGTCACCTTCGCCTTGCGCTGCCCATTGCAGCGGCAGGCGGCGCAGCAGGTCTTCGAAGGCAAAGTGCAGCGGCGCGTCAGGTGTGCCGCACAGCGTCACCGGGCCGATGTCGGCGGCCAGCGCCGCGCGCAGCGTCTCGTGCAGAAAGCGACGCGCCAGCTGCGCCGCACCAGCGGCCCCCAGCGCGGGCATCAGGCGTGTCTTGGCCAGGCCCGGCTGCGGCGCCTTGGCCATGACGATGATGGCCGTCATCGGTACTTCGCCGCGAGTTGCTCGGCCGGTGTGCCCAGCCAGTAGAGCAGGCGCAAGCGCCACATCAGCACGATGGTGCGCCAGACGCCGCGCGCCTCCCAGCGCCGGCCCGAGGTGCGCACGCGCGCGCGCAGGCACAGCGGTGCACTGATGCGGCGCAGCCGGCGCGACAGCTCGATGTCTTCCATCAGCGGCTGCACCGGGAAGCCGCCCGCCGCCACGAAAGCCGTGCGCCGCACGAAGATCGCCTGGTCACCGGTGGCGATGCCGGTGAGGCGCGAGCGCTGGTTCATCATGAAGGCCACGATCTTGAGCCAAGGCGAGCGGCCATCGATGTCGACATCGAAGCGGCCCCAGGCATGGCGTGCATCCGCTGCTGCGCGTTGCATCAGCGTTAGCACCTCGGCCGGCAACCGCGTGTCGGCGTGCAGGAACAGCAGCATGTCGCCCATTGCGGCGGCGGCACCGGCATTCATCTGCAGCGCGCGGCCGCGGTGGCTGCTGAGCACCTGGTCGGCCAGCGGACGCGCCAGCGCGAAGGTGGCGTCAGCGCTGCCGCCGTCCACGACGATGACTTCCACGCCGGCTTGCCGCAGCGCTGCGAGGGCACGCAGGCTGTGCTCGATGCCCGCAGCTTCATCCAGCGCCGGCATGACCACGCTGAGAAGCATGTTCAGCTGCGCCGCACGCGCAGGATCTCATCCAGCACGAGGCAGATGGCACCGAGCGTGATGGCGCTGTCGGCCAGGTTGAAGCTGGGGAAGTAGCCGCCGCGGAAGAGTGGCTCGAGGAAGGCGAAGCGAAACTGCAGGAAGTCGACGACATAACCGTGCAGCAGCCGGTCGATGACGTTGCCTAAAGCGCCGCCGAGGATCATGCTCACCGCGAAACAGAAGAGCTTTTGCGTCGGGTGGCCGCGCATCAGCCAGACGATGAAGCCCGAGGCGACGAAGCCCAGCACCACGAAGAACCAGCGCTGCCAGCCACCGGCATCCGACAGGAATGAAAACGCCGCGCCGGCGTTGTGCGCGCGCACGATGCTGAAGAAGCCGGTCACGGCGCGCATGTCGCCGAGCTGCATGCTGCCGATGATCAAAGTCTTCGTCACCTGGTCGGCGAGGATGACGATGGCGGCCAGGCCCAGCCACAGGGCCAGGCTGGGTGCGTTCGATTTGCCGGCCATCTTGCCGGTCATCAGGCGACCTTGCGGACTTCGCCCGCGCCGTAGAGATTGCTGACACAGCGGCCGCAAATGCTCGGGTGCGCGGCGTCGGCGCCGGTATCCGCGCGCCAGTGCCAGCAACGCTCGCACTTGATGGCATTTGAGGGCGTGACGGTGAGCTGCAGCGCTTCACCCGAAACCACGGTGGCGCGCGAAGTGATGAAGACGAACTTCAGGTCTTCGCCCAGGCTCTCGAGCAGGGCGCGGTCGGCCTCGGTAGCGGCGATGGTCACCTCGGCCTGCAGCGAAGAACCCACGCCGCCGGCGGTGCGCACGGCTTCGATGTCCTTGTTCACCAGGTCGCGGATCTCGCGCAGCCGCGCCCAGCGCGCGAGCAAGGCGTCATCTGGCGCGTCGAAGGCCCAGTAGGTCTCGGTGAAGATCGACGGCGTGCTGCCGAAGGTGGCCCAGGCTTCTTCGGCGGTGAAGCTCAGGAACGGCGCCATCCAGCGCAGCATGGCGTGCGTGATCTGCCATAGCGCTGTCTGCGCGCTGCGCCGCGCCAGGCTGCCGGGGGCGGTGGTGTAGAGCCGGTCTTTGAGTACGTCGAGGTAGAACGCGCCCAGGTCTTCGGAGCAGAAGTTCTGCACTTTCGACACCACCGGGTGGAACTCGAACACCTCGTAGTGCGCCAGCAATTCGGCCTGCAGCTGGGCCGCGCGCGCCAGCGCCCAGCGGTCGACCTCTAACATCTGGGCTAAGGGCACCGTATCTTTGCCAGCGTCGAAGTCCGAGGTGTTGGCCAGCAGGAAGCGCAGCGTGTTGCGGATGCGGCGGTAGGCGTCGACCACGCGCGCCAGGATCTTGTCGTCGATCGAGAGGTCGCCCGAATAGTCGGTGGCGGCGCACCACAGCCGGATGATCTCGGCGCCGAGCTTGGCCGTCACCGTGCGCATCTCGACGAAGTTGCCGAGCGACTTGCTCATCTTGCGGCCCTGGCCGTCGACCGTGAAGCCGTGCGTGAGCAGCCCACGGTAGGGCGCGCGGCCTTCGAGCGCGCAGCCGATCAGCAGCGACGAGTGGAACCAGCCGCGGTGCTGGTCGTGGCCTTCGAGGTAGAGGTCGGCTTCGGGGCCGCTGGCGTGGTAGCCGGGGTCGCCGGCCGGGCCGGCGTGCGAGCCGCGCAGCACATGCGCGAACGTCGAGCCCGAGTCGAACCAGACGTCGAGTATGTCGTTGCTCTTGCTGTACGGCTCGGCGCCGGCGCCGAGCAGCTCACTGGCTTC
The DNA here is from genome assembly GCA_031365825.1 of Rubrivivax sp. Taxonomy (GTDB): domain Bacteria; phylum Pseudomonadota; class Gammaproteobacteria; order Burkholderiales; family Burkholderiaceae_C; genus Rubrivivax. Next base: position 7,945 of record JANLYV010000293.1, read on the forward strand.
AAGTTTGCTCCAGGCTTCTACGCCGCCTTGTTCGACGAGGTCGGCTGCGCGTGCCATCAGCGTTAGCGTGTCGGGGTGCAATTCGCCCGTCACCTTGTGCAGGAAGAAGGGCAGCGGCACGCCCCAGTTGCGCTGGCGGCTGATGCACCAGTCGGGGCGGTTGGCGATCATGTCGCGCAACCGTGCGCGGCCGTTCTCGGGATAGAAGCCCGTCTGCGCGATGGCTTCGAGCGCGGTCTGGCGCAAGGTCTTGGCCGCCTTGTCGACGGTGAAAACACCCTCGCCGTCGTCCATGCGCACGAACCATTGCGCCGCGGCGCGGTAGATCACCGGCGTCTTGTGGCGCCAGCAATGCGGGTAGCTGTGTTCGAGCCGCGCGTTGTGCAGCAGATGGCCGGCGTCACGCAGTGCGTCGATGATCTTCGTGTTGGCCTTCCAGATGTCCAGGCCGCCAAAGAGCGGCAGCGCGTCTTCATAGACACCGTTGCCCTGTACCGGGTTGAGGATCTGGTCGTGCGTCAGGCCGTGCGCGATGCAGGAGTTGAAGTCTTCGACGCCATAGGCCGGCGCCGAATGCACGATGCCGGTGCCGTCTTCGGCCGTGGCGTAGTCAGCCGGGTACACGGGCGACAAGCGTGCATAAGCTTCATGCGACGCTGACAGCGGATGGTGGAAGTTCAGGCCCGCAAGTTTGTCGCCCATGGTCGTGGCCAGCACCCGGCCTTCGAGGCCGTAGCGTGCCAGGCACTTCTCCACCAGCGCGCTGGCCAGCAGCAGCAGGCCTTTGGGGGTGTCGACCAACGCGTACTCGAGCTTGGGGTTGAGGTTCAGCGCCTGGTTGGCCGGGATGGTCCACGGCGTGGTCGTCCAGATCACCACGAAGGCGGGCTTGGCGAGCGACCGCAGACCGAATGCGGCCGCCAGCTTCTCGGGCTCCGCGGCAGGAAACGCCACGTCCACCGTCGGCGAGTTGCGGTCGGCGTACTCGATCTCGAACTCGGCCAACGACGAGCCGCAATCGAAGCACCAGTACACCGGCTTGCTGCCGCGGTAGACGAAACCACGCTCGACCAGGCGCTTCAGCACGCGGATCTCGCCGGCCTCGTTGGCGAAGTCCATCGTGCGGTAGGGCCGGCCCCAGTCGCCGAGCACGCCCAGGCGCTGGAAGTCCTGCATCTGCTGCGCTATCTGCTCGACCGCAATGGCGCGGCTCTTGACCTGCACCTGCTCGCGCGGCAGCGCACGGCCGTAAAGTTTTTCGACGGCGTTTTCGATCGGCAGGCCGTGGCAGTCCCAGCCCGGCACGTAGCGCGCGTCGAAGCCTGCGAGCTGGCGGCACTTCACCACCATGTCCTTCAGGATCTTGTTGACGGCGTGGCCGATGTGCAGCTGGCCGTTGGCGTAGGGCGGGCCGTCGTGCAGCACAAACAGCGGCGCGCCGTGGCGTGCGTCGCGTAGGCGCTGGTACAGACCGCCGGCCTGGTCGACATCGTTCCAGGCCGCGATCCAGGCGGGCTCGCGTTTGGGCAGGTCGCCGCGCATCGGGAAGGGCGTGTCGGGCAGGTTCAAGGTGGCGCGGTAATCCACGGCTTGAGCATCGGGAGACGTTGGGTTCATGGCCTGGTGGCGCGGGGCGGCGCAATTCGCTGAGAGTGGCGGCGCGCTAGGCTTTCAGGCCGGCGCCGGCGGGACGGTCAAAACGGCGAGCGCCGAATTCGATCGCGTGTCGCCTGGCGCCGCGTGGCCGCCTGCCAGCGCGCTCGCGCTTTGCCGTGCTGGCTCTGGCAGGGTGACAATCGCATGACCTCATTCTACCGGCCGGGCCTTTTGATGATCGTGATGCGCGTTGCCGACACTGCCCGCTGCGCCATCTGGTTGACGCTTCTATGCCGCGCCGGCTTCGTGCAGGCGCAGGCGAGCGAGTGGGAAGGCGCCATCGGGCCGCTGCTGTCCAACGCCCCGGCCTATGCCGGCGCCGCCGACAGGAAGACCAAGCTGCTGCCGGGTTTTTACTTGCGCTACGGCCGTTTCAGCGTCACCAACGCCGGCGGTTTCATCGCACGTAATAACGAAGAAGTGGTGCGGGGTCTGGGTGTGGACCTGAGCCCGCATGGCGCGCTGAAAGTCAGCCTGGGGCTGCGCTTCGACGGCGGCCGCAGCGAATCCACCAGCGGCGCCTTGTCGGGCCTGGGCAGCATCCGCGCCACGGTGCGGGCGCGATTGGCGGCGCGCTGGCTGGCGGACGAACATTGGCGCGTCGGAGGCGCCTTCAGCGTTGATGCGCTCGGCCGCGGCGGCGGCCATCTCGGCGAGATCAGCCTGTCGCGCGAGCAGCGCTGGTCACCCAGCACCACCTGGATCTTCGGCGGCAGCGCCTCGCTGGCCGGTGCGCGCTACATGCAGACCTACTTCGGCATCACGCCCGAGCAAGCGGCGCACACCGCCTATGCGCCGTTCAAGCCCGGCTCGGGCCTGCGCGACGTCACGCTCTTCGCCAACCTGCGCAGCGAGCTCGGTCCGCGCTGGGTGACGCTGGCCGGTGTCAGCGCCACTCGGCTGTTAGGCCCGGCGGCCGACAGCCCGCTGAGCTTCAAGCCGGGCAGCGTGGCCGTCACGGGGAGTGTGGCCTGGTCGTTCTGAACCAGGCCAGGGCCGCGGCGGTGTCGCGCGCGATGCCGTCACGCAGGGCCTCGATTGAGCCGTAGTCAAGCTCGTCGTGCAGCTTGTGCACGAGCTCCACGCGCACGCAGCGGCCGTAGGCACCATCGCGTCCGAGCGCGGCCGGCCATTGCAGGCAGTGGCTCTCGAGCAGCACGCGGCCGCCGTCGTCCAAGGTGGGCCGCACGCCCAGGCTGGCCACGCCGGGCAAGGGCTCGTCTGACAAGCCGAACACGCGCACGACGAAGATGCCCATCGCCGCTGGCCGCGCGTGCCCAAAGCGCAGGTTCAGTGTTGGAAAACCGAGTTCGCGGCCGAGCTTCCTGCCGTGCAGCACATGGCCGCTGACGCTATACGGCCGGCCCAGCAGCGCCGCACAGCGCGGCATGTCGCCGGCGGCCAGCGCCTCGCGCACGGCCGAGCTGGAGACACGCGTGCCGTGCACCTCGTAGCTCATCATGCGTGCGACGTCGAAGCCTGCGGCGTCACCCTGGGCACCCGCCTCGTCGAGCATGGCGTAGGTGCCGGCACGTTTCGCGCCGAAGCGAAAGTCATCGCCCACCAAGACGTAGCGCGCACGCAGACGCTTGCGCAGTACGTCGTCGATGAAGGCCTGCGGCGACTGCGCGGCGAAGCGTTCATCGAAGCGCGCGATGACGACGCGGTCGATGCCGCAGCGCTCCAGCTCGGCCAGCTTGTCGCGCAGCGTGGCGATGCGCCGCGGCGCCTGTTCGGGCTGCCCGGCGCGGGCCGCGAAGTAGTCGCGCGGGTGCGGCTCGAAGGTGAGCACGCAGGACGCCACGCCGCGGTGCCGCGCTTCGTTCGTCAACAGCGCCAACATCGCCTGGTGGCCGCGGTGCACACCATCGAAGTTGCCTATGGTCACGGCATGTTCGGTGGTGCCCGGGGGCCTTGTCGCGCGGTCGATCTGCATCGGCCGATTATCGGCAGCGCAGTGGTCGCACCATGGCGCCTCAAACCACCTCGGCTGCATCCACCCAGCGCCACTGCGCCGGCGCCAGATCGGCCGGCAGCACCAGGCGCCCGAACTGACTGCGGTGCAAGGCATCGACGCGGTTGCCGGCCGCGGCCACCATGCGCTTGACCTGGTGGTACTTCCCCTCCAACAGCGTGAGCTGCAGTGCGCGTTCGCCCGTGGCCACGCAGGCCGCGGCGCGCACCGGCGCGGGCTCGTCGTCGAGCACCACGCCGGCCAGCAGCGCGGCGATCTGCACGTCACTCGCGGCATGCCGCAACCCGATCTCATACACCTTGGGCACATGGTGCCGGGGCGACGTCCAGCGGTGGATCAGCCCGCCATCGTCGGTGAAGAGCAGGAGCCCGGTGGTGTCTTCGTCGAGCCGCCCGATAGGCTGTACGCCGCGCCGGCGCAGCGGCTCGGGCAAGAGGCTCATCACGCTGGGATGATGGCGCGGTTTTTGCGAACATTCGTAGCCTGCGGGCTTGTGCAGCATCAGCAGCGCGTGCTCGCGGTAGGGCCAGTCGCGCCCCTGCACCTGCAACACCAAGCCGGCAGTAGGCAACTCTTGTTGTGGGTCGTGCAGCACCGCGCCTTGCCAGCGCACGAGGCCTTGTGCGATGAGGCCGGCGCAGACACGCCGCGTGCCGAAGCCCTGGCTGAAGAGGATCTGGGCGAGGCGCAAGCTAACGGTCAAGATGTGGTGTCAGCGGCAGGTGTCAGCGCGTCGGCGTTGGGCCCAGGTGTCGCGCCACGACCTCGCCGAAGACGGCGATCTCGAACGGCTTGGAGAGGTAGTCGTCCATGCCTGCGGCGAGGCAACGCTGGCGGTCGCTGGCGGTGGCGTTGGCGGTGACGGCCACCACCGGCGTGCGCCCGCGCCGGGGCTCGGCCGCTTCGATGGCGCGCCAGCGCCGCGTCGCCTCCAGGCCGTCGATGCCCGGCATCTGGCAGTCCATCAACACCAGCGCGAAGCCGGCCCCGCTCAATCGCGCCAACGCCTTCTCGCCGCTGTCGACATGTTCGTAGACCAGGCCCAGGCGTTCGAGCATGGCGCCGGCGACGATGGCGTTCACCGGGTTGTCTTCCACCAGAAGCACCGGCCCCGACGCGCGCGCCGGCGCCGCTGACGGGGCGCTGGCGTTCTCGCCCAGTGGCGCGGGTGCGGCTTCGCTGGCCAGGTCGAACGCGAAGCTCGAGCCCGCGGCCGAGCTCGCAGCGCAGTGCACGTCACCGGCCATGGCGCGTGCCAGCTGGCGCGAGATCGACAGGCCCAAGCCCGTGCCGGCAGGCGCGGCATCGTGGCCGGCGCGCTCGAAAGGCTCGAATATGCGCCGCTGCGCGTGCGGCAGCACGCCCGGTCCGGTGTCGCTGACGACGAAGCGCAGGCCGGCCGCAGCGGGGCTCACGCTCAGGCTCACGCCGCCGTGCATCGTGAACTTGATGGCGTTGCCCAGCAGGTTGTGCAGCACCTGGCGGATACGCGCGGCGTCACCCACCCAGTGCGAAGCCAGGCTGCTGTCGAGCTGCGTCGAAAAGACCAGGCCCTTGTCTTGCGCCAGCGGTGCGAGCACGGCAGTGACTTCACCCACCGTCTGCGCCAGGTGGAAGGGTGCAGACATCAGGTTCACGCGGCCCGATTCGATGCGCGCCATGTCGAGGATGTCGTCGATGATGGTGCGCAGGTGCCGCGCCGATTGCGCCACCACCTCGAGCTGCTGGCGTTGCGTGGCGTCGAGCAGGGTCTGCTGCAGCAGTTGGGTCATGCCCAGGATGCCGTTCAGCGGCGTGCGCACTTCATGGCTGACGGTGGCCAGGAAGCGCGTCTTCGCCGCGCTGCCTTGTTCAGCCAACACCAGCGCCTGGCGCCGCTCTTCGGCGATCCATTCGTTTTCGCGGCGCAGCCTGGTGATCTGCAGGAAGAGCCGCTCGCCGCGCCACGACTCGAACACCATCACGGCGAAATAGATCGCCACGCCTAGGCCGCCTAGCCAGCTCCAGCGTTCGCTGCTCGACACGAATTGCACGAAGGTGGGCGTCAGCACCAGCGCCAGGAACGAGGCCGACGAGAAGACGTTGCCGATCAAGGTGAAGACACCGGAGGCGGCGACACCGAGGACCGCGGCGACGAGCACGGTGTCCAGCGGCACGACGCCCGAGGGCATGAACAAGGCGCCGATCAAACCCCAGGCGATGCTGTCCAGCAGCATCAGGACGTAGTAGCGCCAGTACCAACGTTCGGCGTGTTGTCGACGTGCTGCGTCGCCTGAAAAGAGCCGGGTCTGCGCCAGCCGCGCCGCGGCGAACACCAGCTTGCCGGCCAGCCACCATGCCGCCACCACCGGCCCCGCCGTGGGCACCACGGCCCAGGCCAGCAGCGCGGCAAACACCATGCCGGCCATCACCGGCTGTGGTGTCAGCTGAAAGTGCGATTGGATCTGGTCGAAGCGCACGCGAGCCGTCACCTCGGACGCGGCAGCTTTGGTGCCGGCAGCTGCTGCGGCGGGCTGAAAAGGGGCGTCCTGCGCGTGCATGGCCCTCAGTTCTTCAGGGGCGCGCGCATCATCTCGAACAGGTCCAGCCCGGCCAACTCCTTTGAGCAGCGGCCCAGCCACAACAGCAGCGCCACCATCATCGCCAACGACGGCACAGCGATCATGGGGTAGCTCAGCAGCGTGAGGCGGCCCAGCTCTGCGTTGAAGGCATCGCTGCCGGCCGGGCTTGTGACAAGCCAGCGCGCCAGGATGAAGTTCATCAC
>JANLYV010000306.1:0-3828 GCA_031365825.1 Rubrivivax sp.
GCCCGGAACGAAGTGCACGTTCGCGACCGTAAAGCCGGCGATCTTGTTGTACGGGTTGGGGATGATGCTGGCGCCGAGCGGGAACACGCCCATGTTGAGCCGGTGCCGGTTGTCGTCGCGGTCGGGCTCGTACGGCTTGCCTTGTTCAGCGGCAATGTCGCGCATGCGCTCCAGGATCAGCTCGCGCGCCTGCGGATGCAGCGCGAGCTCGACGCCCAATGCCGCCGCGGCGCACTGGCGCGTGTGATCGTCGGGCGTGGCGCCGATGCCGCCGCACGAGAACACCAGGTCGCCGCTGGCGAAGGCGTCGCGCAGCGCCTGCGTGATCTGCCTGCGGTCGTCACCCACATAACGCGCCCACGACAGTGACAGCTGCCGCGCGGCCAGCAGCGCGATGACCTTGGCCAGGTGTTTGTCCTCGCGTTTGCCCGAGAGGATTTCGTCGCCGACGATGATGAGACCGATGTTCATGTTGATGGCGGCACGGGCGCCGCAGGTTCAGCGTGCACCAGCACGGTTGGCGCCGGCAACTGGCGCAGGCGCTGCAACTCGGCCAGCGCGAAGTGGGCAAACCAGCAGGCGGCGAAGGCGAACACCAGTGTGTAGAGCCACAGCGAAAAGACGACCAACAGCGGCGCCAGCACCAGCGTGGCGGCGCTGAAGGCCCATACCAGCGAAGGCGCGGCGCCGAGGTAACCGCAGACGATGCCTATGCCCAGCAGCGGCCAGCGCTGCTCGTGCACGATGTGCCGCCGCTCCTGCACCGAGGCATGCGCGGCGAGCACGTCGAACGCAAAGACGCGGCAGGTGAGCCAGCCCCAGATGAGCGGCGGCACGATCAGGATCAGTGGCGGCACGAACCACAAGGGTAGGCTCAGCACCAGTGCCACAAGCGCCACGGCCGTGCAGGCCAGCGACCACAACAGGCCTTGCCACCAGGCCGCGCCATGACGGCGTTCGAGCGTGGGGAAACGCCGCTCGGCCACGAGCGTGACGATGGCCGGCGTCATCAGCGTCGCCACCAGCACCAGCGCCACGACGACGATCAACGGCACGGCCAGCGTGACGATGATCAGTGGCGCCATCAAGGCCTGCAGCCAGCCGCCGCCGATGCGATCGAGCCAGACGAAAAAACCCGCCAGCAGCGACCACTGCTCGAACGTGGCGCGCAGCGCGGCGATGGTGCTTTCCCAATAGAGCCAGCCGAGCCCGAACACGGCGCCCCCGGCTAGCAGCAGTGGCGCCATCGACCACAGGATCACGCGCGGGTGCAGGCAGTAGGTCGCCGCACGCCAGAAGGCGTCGAGCACAGGCCGCATGCTCAGCGCATGTTGCCGGTATGGCCCAGCGAATAACGCCCAGGCTGTGGCCACACGGTCAGTCCATGCGGTTCCTTGCCGACCTGGATCTGCGCGACCTCGCCGCTGGCTGTGTCGAAGCGGTAGACCACGTCGTCGTAGCGCGCCGCCAGCCACAGCCACTTGCCGTCGGCGCTGACGTTGCCCATGTCGGGGCTGCCGCCGCCGGGCACGGGCCAGCGCGCGACGATCTTCTCGCTGGCGAAGTCGATCACCACGACACCGCCATTGCCCAGGCGCGAGCCGTGGATCTTGTGCGAGCCGCGGTTGGCCACATACAGCCGCTTGCCGTCGCGGCTGGGATACAGGCCGTGCGCGCCCAGGCCGGTTTGAATGAAACCGACCTTCTTGAACGACTCGCCGTCGACGATGTGCACGCCGTCGGCATGCATGTCGGCAACAAAGAAACGCTTGCCATCGGGCGAGATGCGGATGTCCTGTGGCATGCCTTTGGTCACCGTGCAGATCTCGCTTTCACCCGGCTCCCAGACCTTGCCCGGCGCGGTGCGCGCTGCGCCCGGCACTTCCTTTAGGCGCGTGTTGGGCATCGTCAGCTTGAGGTAGGCCAGCACCTGGCGCTTGGCCAGGTCGATCTTCGCCAGCGTGCCCGAGAACTCGCAGGTGAAGATGACGAAGCTGCCATCGGCCGCAAAGTCGGCGTGGTTGATGCCGGGGCAGCCCGGCGTGGCTATCGAATACTGCAGCGCCATCGTCTTCGGGTCGCGGAAATCCAGGCGCTTGCGCGCTTCAGCGACGACGATGGCCGAGGCGCCATCGGGCGTGAAGTACATGTTGTAGGGGTCGTCCACCGGGATCGCCTTGCCCGGTTTGCCGGTCTTCGGGTCGACCGGCGTCAGGCTGCCGTCGGTGCGGCCTTCGGCATTGTTGGTGACCCACAGCGTGCGCAGGTCCCACGCCGGCACGATGTGCTGCGGGCCGATGCCGACCTTGAAGCGGTCGACCACCTTCATCTGCTGCGGGGCTATCACGTAGACATCGTTGCCGCGCAGGTTGGGCACGTAGATGCGCTCCAGGTCGCCGGCCAGTGTCGGGCTGATCTTGTCCGGCGCGCTGCCGCTGTAGACGTTGGTGGCCGTGGCCGGCGTAGCGGCCGGCTGTGCCGCCGCGGGGCCGACACGCGTGGTGGCCACGCTGATCACGGCACCGAGCGCGGTGACCAGCGCCAGCGTGAGAAGCGTACGCGGTTTAGGCGGTGTCATGTTCATCCTCCTTTTGGTTGTTAGCGCGTCGGCCTGACGGCGGTGGCTGCACGGATTGCCGCCACCGTGGTCTCGACGATATGCGCGATGCCGGGCCGGCCCAGCTCGGCGCTGGCGCGCGCAGGGTCACCAGCCACGCCGTCGTGGCCGCGCTGCGGCAATGCCAGGGCCTCGCTTCGCACCAGTGCCGGCGCCACGGCCAGGGTCAACGAGGTATCGGCCAGGCCGGCGTGGCTGCCGATCTCGGCCGCGCTAAAACCTTTGGCGGCTAACGCTTTGGCGTAGTCGACACTTGCCGCCTGGTAGTACTCGGGCAACGCATGCACGCGGCAGGGCGTGGCCTGCCACTCGCGGTTGAGCCGGGTGGCGACGGCCAACACGCTCGCGCGGTAGCCGCCGTGGTCGGCCAGCAGCACCACCTGGCACAGGCCGTGTTGTTTCAGGCTGCGCGCAGCGCCTTCGAGGGTGGCCTGGAACGCGGCGTCGGGAATCGAGATCGTGCCGGGCCAGCGCATGTGCTGCGTCGGCGGCGCGATCGCCCCTTCGGGCACATAGGCCAGCACCGGTGCCACGACGGCGTTGCCCAGGCGTTCGGCGATGAGCGCGGCGAGCGCGCGCACGCGCACGTTGTGCTTGCCCAGCGCCATGTGTGGGCCGTTCTGCTCGGTGCCACCCAGCGGTACGAGCACGCTGGTGGTGCCGGCATGGATGCGCTGTTGCAGCTCGGGCCAGGTCAGCTCTTCGAGCTGCACCGAGGCCGCGCGCGCGCCTTGGCCACACAGCATGGCGGCGAGCAGCAACAGCGCGGCGCCGTTGGCATCGGTCCGCTTACTCATCGTCCCCGCCCAGCACCGCGCCTAGCAGCCCGCCGGCGGCGAAGCCACCCAGCACCGAGCCTTCTTCACGCGAGCCACCGCGCTGCGGTGCGGCGGCGAAGATGCGCGACGCCAGGCGCGAGAACGGCAGGCTTTGCAGCCACACCGTGCCCGGGCCGCTGAGGCTGGCGAGGAAGAGGCCCTCACCGCCGAAGAGCGCGGTCTTGATCTTGCCGACGTACTGGATATCGAACGACACCGAAGGCGTGTAGGCCACGACACAGCCGGTGTCGACGCGAAGCGACTCACCCGTCTTCAGCTCGCGCTTGAGCAGGCTGCCACCGGCGTGGATGAAGGCCAGGCCATCACCGTCGAGCCTTTGCATGATGAAGCCTTCACCGCCGAAAAAGCCTACGCCGAGCTTGCGCTGGAAGG
>JANLYV010000315.1:0-2276 GCA_031365825.1 Rubrivivax sp.
TATCAAGCAGGATCTGCTTCATCGCCTGTTTGGTGGCGCTGGTGACGACCTTCGGGCCCGAGACGTATTCGCCGTACTCGGCATTGTTGCTGATCGAGTAGTTCATGTTCGCGATGCCGCCCTCATAGATCAGGTCGACGATCAGCTTGAGCTCATGCAGGCACTCGAAGTACGCCATCTCGGGCGCATAACCGGCTTCGACCAGCGTCTCGTAGCCGGCCTTGATGAGTTCCACCGTGCCGCCGCAGAGCACCGCTTGTTCACCGAAGAGATCGGTCTCGGTCTCTTCGCGGAAGTTGGTTTCGATGATGCCGGCCTTCCCGCCGCCATTGGCCGCGGCGTAGCTCAACGCCGTGTCGCGCGCCTTGCCGCTCTTGTCGGCGTGCACGGCGATCAGGTGCGGCACGCCGCCGCCCTGGGTGTAGGTGTTGCGCACGGTGTGTCCCGGCGCCTTGGGCGCGACCATCCAGACATCGAGGTCGTCGCGCGGCACGACCTGCCCGTAGTGCACGTTGAAGCCGTGCGCAAACGCCAGCGAGGCGCCCTTGCGGATGTGCGGCTCGACGTCATTCTTGTAGACGGCGCCGATCTGCTCGTCAGGCAGCAGGATCATCACGACGTCGGCCTCCTTCACCGCGTCGGCAACTTCCGCCACCTTCAGGCCAGCCTTCTCGACCTTGTTCCAGCTTGCGCCGCCCTTGCGCAGCCCGACGGTGACCTTGACGCCGCTGTCGTTGAGGTTCTGCGCGTGGGCATGGCCCTGCGAACCGTAGCCGATGATAGCGACGCTCTTGCCCTTGATGAGGCTGAGGTCGGCGTCCTTGTCGTAATAGACCTTCATGGTTCTCTCCGTTAAGACCTACAAGGGCCCCGCAGGGCCCGCTTGCTAAACTCTGAGTATCCGTTCGCCGCGCCCGATGCCGCTGGCACCGGTGCGCACGGTTTCGAGGATCGCGGCCCGGTCGATGGCGACCAGAAATGCATCGAGCTTGGTGGTGTCGCCCGTGAGCTCGATGGTGTAGCTCTTCTCGGTGACATCGATGATGCGGCCGCGAAAGATCTCGGCCATGCGCTTCATCTCCTCGCGCTCCTTGCCCACCGCGCGCACCTTGATGAGCATCAGCTCGCGCTCGGTGAAGCTGCCCTCGGTGAGGTCGACCACCTTGACGACTTCGATGAGCCGGTTCAGGTGCTTGGTGATCTGCTCGATCACGTCGTCGCTGCCGTTCGTCACGATGGTCATGCGCGAAAGCGACGGGTCTTCGGTGGGCGCCACCGCCAGGCTCTCGATGTTGTAGCCGCGGGCTGAAAACAAGGCCACGACGCGCGAGAGGGCGCCAGCCTCGTTCTCGAGGAGCACGGCGATGATGTGTTTCATGTTCTTTCGTCCTGCGCGCGCTTCGGGTCCGGGGGCGGTAACCCCGCGGCCCTTGGCCACGCATTCGAGGTGGAAAAAATCGCTTCGAGGCTGATCCCCACTTGGACCCCAGTCCGACAGGCCGCGGGGTAACGCGGGCCGCCGACAGGGGCTTCAGTCGTTCACAGGTCTTCGGAGCCCAGCAGCATCTCGGAGATGCCTTGACCGGCCTTGACCATCGGCCAGACGTTTTCGGTGGGGTCGGTGCGGATGTCGAGGAAAACGGTGCGGTCCTTCAGCCGGATCGCTTCCTTCAACGCACCCTCCACGTCGCCCGGCATCTCGACCAGCAGGCCGACATGCCCATAGGCCTCGGCGAGTTTGACGAAATCGGGCAGCGCGTCCATGTAGCTGTGCGAGTAGCGGCCACCGTAGTCCAGCTGCTGCCACTGACGCACCATGCCCAGGTAGCGGTTGTTCAGCGAGACGATCTTCACCGCGGTCTTGTACTGCAGGCAGGTAGACAGCTCCTGGATGCACATCTGGATCGAGCCCTCGCCGGTGACGCAGAACACATCCGCATCCGGCTTCGCCAGCTTGATCCCCATCGCGTACGGCAGGCCCACGCCCATCGTGCCCAGGCCGCCGGAGTTGATCCAGCGCCGCGGCTCCTCGAACGGGTAGTACTGCGCTGCCCACATCAGGTGCTGGCCGACGTCGGAGGTGATATAGGCATCGCTGCCGCGCGTCAGGCGGGCCAGCGTCTCGACCACGTACTGCGGCTTGATCACGTCGTCGCTGTTGCGATATTTCAGGCAGTCGCGGCCACGCCACTCGCCGATCTGGCTCCACCACGCGCCGAGCGCCGCGGCGTCGGGCTTCGCCTGCGCCTCGCGAATCTGCACGATCAGCTCGCGCA
>JANLYV010000355.1:0-2577 GCA_031365825.1 Rubrivivax sp.
GTACAGCTCGGGCGCGATGCGCAGGAACATCTGCTGGTCGAGCGCGTTGTGGTGCGTGACGAACGGCTTGGCGTTCGCGCCGCCCGGGATCGGGTGCAGCATCGGCGTTTCCACTTCCATGAAGTGGTGCTCGACCATGAAGCTGCGGATCGAGCTGACCGCCTTGCTGCGGGCGACGAAACGCGACCTCGCGGCCTCGTCGGTGATCAGGTCGACATAGCGCTGGCGGTACTTCTGTTCCTGGTCGGTCATGCCGTGGAACTTGTCGGGCAGCGGGCGCAGGCTCTTGGTCAACAGCCGCACCTTGGTCGCCTTGACCGAGAGCTCGCCGGTCTTGGTGCGAAAGAGCACGCCTTCGCAGCCGAGGATGTCGCCCAGATCCCAGTGCTTGAAGGTAGCGAGCTGGTCGGCGCCCACCGCGTCTTGGGTGACGTAGAGCTGGATGCGGCCATGCGTGGCGCCGAACGAGCCGTCCTGCAGCGTGGCGAATGCGGCCTTGCCCATCACGCGCTTCAGCATCATGCGGCCGGCGACCACCACCTTGACCGCCTGCGGCTCCAGCTCGGCGTTGTCGAGCTGGCCATAACGCTGGTGCAGGTCGGCGGCGTGGTGCGTGGGCTTGAAGTCGTTGGGGAAAGCGACGCCGGCGGCGCGGATGCCTTTGAGCTTTTCGCGGCGCTCGGCGATCAGTTGGTTTTCGTCGACGGGCGGCGCTGCAGGCGTGTTGGAGGTCATGTCGGGCTCGGTTGCATCGGCCAATTTTAGGTGGCTGCTGCGCGTCAAGCCTGCTCGTGGCCGCCTCGTAGCCCCTCCGTAGAATCGGCCGCCTCATGAAGCCCGCGCTGCCCATCACCGACCGCCCGATCCGCTTCGCTTTGGTGGGATGTGGCCGTATCAGCGTGAACCACGTCGAAGCCTTGCGCCAGCACGCCGATCGCGCACAGCTGGTGGCGGTATGCGACGTCAAACCTGACGCGCTGGCCTCGGCGGTCCAAAAGACCGGGGCGCAGGGATTCGTATCGCTGGACGCGCTGCTCGCGCACAGCGATGCCGACGTGGTGGTGCTGGCCACGCCCAGCGGCCTGCACCCGCGCCAGGCGATGCAGGTCGCGCGCGCCGGCCGCCACGTACTCAGCGAAAAACCCATGGCCACCAAGTGGGACGAAGGCATGGCGATGGTGCGCGAATGCCGCGACGCCGGCGTCAAGCTCTTCGTCGTCAAACAAAACCGCCTCAACCCGACGATGCAGCGCTTGAAGGCGGCGATAGCCCAGGGCCGCTTCGGCCGCATCGTGATGTGCAACGTCAACGTCTTCTGGACGCGGCCGCAGAGTTATTACGACGAAGCGCCGTGGCGCGGCCGCTGGGACATGGACGGCGGCGCCTTCCTCAACCAGGCCAGCCACTACGTCGACATGCTCGACTGGCTCATAGGCCCGGTCGACAGCGTGCACGCCTACACCGCCACGCTGGGCCGCGACATCGAGGCCGAAGACACTGGCGTGATGAGCCTGCGCCTGCGCCGCGGCGCGCTGGCCTCGATCAACGTCACCATGCTCACGCACGGCCGCAATTTCGAAGGCTCGATCACGCTTTTGGGCGAGCGCGGCACGGTGCGCATCGGCGGCGTGGCGGTGAACGAAGTGCAGCACTGGGCTTTCGACGAGGTACGGCCCGAAGACGAGCAGGTGATGAGTGCGAGCTACGCCGCGCCCTCGGTCTACGGCCCCGGCCACCCGCTGTACTACGACAATGTCATCCGCACGCTGCGCGGCGAAGGCCACGCCGAGGTCGACGGCTACGAAGGCCTGCGTTCGCTCGAAGTCATCATCGCCGCCTACCGCAGCGCGCGCGACGGCGTGCGCGTCGGCTTGCCGCTGGTGTTTTGATGCCCGCACAAGTCCACGCCAGCGCCATCGTCGACGCCGGCGCAATCCTCGGCGAAGGCACACAGGTCTGGCACTTCGCGCATGTCTGCGCCGGCGCGCGCATCGGTGAGGGTTGTTCGCTGGGGCAGGGCGTGTACGTCGGCAACGATGTGCTCATCGGCAGCCGCGTGAAGATCCAGAACCAGGTCTCGGTGTATGACGCGGTGACGCTCGAAGACGACGTCTTCTGCGGCCCGAGCATGGTCTTTACCAACGTGCTCAACCCGCGCGCGGCCGTGCCACGCAAGCACGAGTACCGGCGCACGCTGGTGAAGCGCGGCGCCACGCTCGGCGCCAACTGCACGGTGGTGTGCGGTCACACGGTCGGCGCCTATGCCTTCGTCGGTGCGGGTGCGGTGGTGACGAGCGACGTGCCCGACTTCGCGCTGATGGTCGGCGTGCCGGCACGACGCATCGGCTGGATGAGCCGGCACGGCGAGCGCCTGGCGTTGCCGGCGCGCGGCGAGGGCCAAGCACGCTGCGCCACCACCGGTGAGGTTTACCGCCTGCGCGGCGACGAGGTCACATGCAGTTCACCGACCTGAAGACGCAGTACGCGGCGCTGAAGACGAGCATCGATGCCCGCATCCAGCGCGTGCTCGACCATGGCCAGTACATCATGGGCCCCGAGGTGGCCGAGATGGAGGCG
>JANLYV010000365.1:0-9372 GCA_031365825.1 Rubrivivax sp.
CTGGCGCATGGCCAGGTACGTGACGGGCGCGACGAGCGCGTGATCATCAGCGTCAGCGGCGCCGAGCAGCGCGTGCTCGATGCGCCGATGGCCATCAGCGTGGTCGACGCCGAACAACTGCGTGGCGCCGGGCCCATGGTCAACCTGTCGGAAGCGCTGGCGCGGGTGCCGGGCATCGTGGTCGCCAACCGCAGCAACTAGGCGCAAGACCTGCAGATCTCGTCGCGCGGCTTCGGCGCGCGCGCCAGTTTCGGCGTGCGCGGCATGCGCCTGTACAGCGACGGCATCCCCGCCAGCGGCCCCGACGGCCAGGGCCAGGTATCGCACTTCGACCTCGCCGGTGCGAGCCGCATCGAAGTCCTGCGCGGGCCGTTTTCCGCGCTCTACGGCAACAGCTCGGGTGGTGTCATTTCGCTCGTTAGCAGTTCGCCTTCTGAAGCGCGCTGGTCACTCGGCGCCGATGTGGGCAGCGATGGTTTGCGCCAGATTCGCGCCGGCGTGGCCACACCGCTGGCGGGCGGGTTTTCGCTCGCCGCGCAGCTCAGCCGCTTCGAGATCGACGGCTTTCGTCCACAAAGCGAAGCGCAGCGCACGCTGGCCAACGTTCGCCTGGGCTGGCAGGGAGGGGCGGATCGCGTCGTGCTGGTGTTCAACGCCATAGCCCAGCCCGCGCTCGACCCGCTGGGCCTGACACGCGCGCAGTTCGAACAAGACCCCGACCAGACCACCACGCAGGCCCTGCCGCAAACCGCGCCGGGCCAGGCCGACCGCTTCAACACACGCAAGAACACGCGCCAGCAACAACTGGGCCTGAGCTGGCGCCACCGCTTCGACAACGCCGGCGCGCTGGCCGAGAGCCAGATGTCGCTGTACGGCGGCACGCGTTCGGTGACGCAATGGCAGGCCATTCCGGTGGCGACGCAGTTCAATGCTGCCAACCCGACGCTGACCGAACGCCAGCCCGGCGGCGTGATCGACTTCGACCGCCAGTACAGCGGCATCGATGGCCGCCTGGTCTGGCGCTGGTCACTCGCTAACGAGCGAAGTGCGCAGCTCGTGGCCGGCATCGCGCTCGACAGCAACCACGAAGACCGCCGTGGCTTCGAGAATTTCAGTGGCAGTGGCGCCGCGCAACTGTTGGGCGTCACCGGCAAGCTGCGCCGCGACGAACGCAACCGCGTCAGCACGCAAGACGGCTACGCCCAGGGCGAGTTCAAGTTCGCGCCGGCCTGGGTGGCGAGCCTGGGCCTGCGCAGCGGCCGCGTCGCTTTTTGCTCGGCCGACCACTACATCAGCGGCGGCAATGGCGACGATTCCGGCGCGCTAGCCTACGCATACACCAACCCGGTCGCGGCGCTGCAGTGGCGCGTGCACGAAGGCCTGGCGCTGCACCTCAGCGCAGCGCGCGGCTTCGAGTCACCCACCTTCGCCGAGCTGGCTTACCGCCCCGACGGCGGCAGTGGCTTCAACAGTGCGCTGAAGGCGCAGCGCAGCCAGCAATGGGAGCTGGGCGCGAAATGGCGCGAGCCCACGCTGGGCCTGACGCTCGACGCCGCAGCCTTCAAGGCGCGCACCGACGACGAGATCGGCTTCGCCACCAACCGTGGTGGCCGCAGCACCTTCCGCAACGTCGGCCGCACCGAGCGTGACGGCGCCGAGCTCGAAGCACGTTGGCGTGTCTCGACGCAGTGGTCGGCCATGGCCAGCGCGACCTGGCTGCAGGCCACGTACCGCGACAACTTCTTCGTCTGCCGCGCCGTGCCGTGCACCACGCCCGACCTGCCGGTGGCCGCGGGCAACCGCATCGCCGGCACCTTGGCGCGCAGTGGCTATGGCGAAGTCGCGTGGCGGCCCGTGGCCAATGTCGAACTCGGCGTCGAAGCGCGCGGGCAGGGCCGCATCGCCGTGAACGACGTCAACAGCGATTTCGCCCGCGGCTTCGGCCTGATGGCCCTGCGTGCGCGCTGGACCATCGAGTTGCAGGGCGCCACGCTCGACGTGCTGGCGCGCGTCGACAACCTTGCGGATCGGCGCGTTGCCGGCAGCGTCATCGTCAGCGAAGCCAATGCGCGCTTCTTCGAGCCCGCGCCGGGCCGCACCGGTTTGCTTTCAGTGCGCTACAGCCAGCGCTTCTGATCGCGCTCAAGGCCTGCGCGTCGGGGCCGATACAGCCGAGGTGACACCCCACGACGACCTGCCCCTGCCTGCTCAAGTGAACCGGTGGCTGCACCTCATGCTGAGCGCATGTGCCGCAGCCATGCTGGCCCTTGTGCCGTGCCATGCCGCCGGCGTCGACGTGCTGGTCACGGGCAGCGACGGCAAGCCGCTGGCCGAGACGGTGGTCTTTCTCGAATCGCCCGAAGCCAGGGCCGCCGCGCGGCCGATGACGGGCGTGGAGGTGGCGCAATCGATGCGCCGTTTTGCGCCACGCATGGTGGTGGTCACCGTCAACACCGCGGTGCAGTTTCCCAACATGGACAGCGTCGCGCACAACGTCTACTCCTACTCACCGGCCAAGACCTTCGAGCTCAAGCTCTACAAGGGCAAGCCCGCCAACCCGGTGTTGTTTGACCGCCCCGGCGTGGTCGTGCTCGGCTGCAACATCCACGACCAGATGATTGCCTGGGTGCTGGTGGTGGAGACGCCGCACTTCGCCATCGTCGACGCCCAAGGCCGTGCACGTTTTGCCGACGTGCCCGCGGGCAGTTACAAGCTGCGCAGCTGGCATGCGGCCTTGCCGGTCGGCGCGGCAGCGCTGGAGCAGGCGCTAACGGTCAACGGCAGTGGCGCCACGGCCGCCGTCAAGATGCCGCTCGCGGCGGGCAGCTGAAAGTGACCACGCATCGTGCATCCGGCGCACTGGCGCTACTGCGGCGCGAGGGCGGTGCGCTGCTAGGCATGTTGCTGCAACGCCTGCAGCCGCGGCGGCTCTCCAGTCGCATCGCCGCGGTGTTCCTGGGCTTGCTGCTGATCCTGCAACTGCTGTCGCTGAGCTCACTGCGCACGCTCATCAAAGCCAACGCCGAAGCGCAGATGGAGCGCGAGCTCGATGTCGCGGCGCGCATCTGGACGAGCGAGCTCAATGGCCGCATCAATAGCGTGGCGCTGGGCTCGTCGCTGCTCGCGCGCGACGCCGGTTTCGTGCAGGCCGCGGGCTTGCGCGATGCACCCACCATCGAGTCGGCGCTGGAAAGTCTGGCCGGGCGCATCGACGCCGGGCTCAGTGCCGCCGTCGACACGCAGGGCACGCTGTTGGCCGTGCACCCGGCGAGTGACCCAGCCGCGCGCCGCAGCCTGCAGCAGGCGGCCGAGCGCATCCGCCAGCAGCGCCCGCAGCAGCTGCTGGCTGCGGTCACGTTGCTGGGTGTGCAGCCCTACCTGGTGGTGAGCTCGCCACTGCCGCGGCAGATCGGCGGCCATGTGCTGATGGGCTTCGCACTCGACCGTGCGCTGCTCGACAACGTGCACCACAAGTCCAGCGCCCATGTGGCGCTGCTCACGACGCAGAGCGACGGCGCCACCGTGGTCGCTGGCAGCACCTTGCCGGTGGCGCAGCAGTCGGCGTTGTCCGGTATGTCGGCGCAGGGCGATCGTGTCGTGCTCGATGGCGAAACCATGCGCGTGCGTCGTGTCCCGCTTGCCGACCAGGCTTCGGCCCAGGCGGTGCTGCTGGGCTCGATCGACGAGGCGATGAAGCCCTATTTGGCGTTGCAGCGCGACCTGTTCTGGATCACGCTCGCCGGTCTGGCCTTGTTTGCGCTGGCAGGCAGGTACATCGCGCGCCGCGTGACCACGCCGCTGTGGTCGTTGGCCCGTGCCAGCGAGCGGCTCGGCCGCGGCGAATTGGACGAGCGCCTGCAGCACGTGGAGCGCGACGACGAGATCGGTGAGCTGGCGCGCGCCTTCGATCGCATGCGCGTGAACATCGCCGGTCACGCGAAAGAAGTCCGCCAACTGGCGTATTGGGACCGGCTCACGGGCCTGCCCAACCGCGCGCAGTTCCGCGCCGCGCTGGCGCAGGCCATCGGCAGTGGCCAGGCCGGCGCCGTGGCCATGCTCGACCTTGACCGCTTCAAGCATGTGAATGACGTGATGGGCTTTGCCTTCGGCGACCTGCTGCTCAAAGCCGTGGGCGCGCGGCTTGCGGCGCAGGTGCTGCGCCCGGGCGACATGGTGGCGCGCTTGTCGGGCGACGAGTTTGCGTTGCTGCTGCCCAACATCGACAGCGCGCAGGCGCTGGTGGTGGCGCAGCGCATGGCCGCCGCACTGGCGTTGCCGCTGAGCCTGCAAGAGCAGGCCGTGGACCTGAGTGCGGGCATCGGCCTGGCCTGTTGGCCGTCGCACGGCCATGACGCCGACACGCTACTCAGCCGCGCGGAAGTGGCGATGTACGCCGCCAAGCGCAGGCTCAACGCAGCGCTGATGTACGACCCCGCCTTCGACACCGGCAGCGCCGAGTCCTTGTCGTTGCTGTCCGAGCTGCGCCATGCCGTCGAGCACCACGAGCTGCGTCTTTTCCTGCAGCCGAAGATGGCGCTGGCCGGCGGCGCGATGGTCGGTGCCGAGGCGCTGGTGCGCTGGATGCATCCGCTGCGCGGCATGGTCATGCCGATGCAGTTCATCCCCTTCGCCGAGCAGACCGGGTTCGTGCGCCAGCTCACGCTGTGGATGCTCGAGGCCACGGCCAGCCACTGGCACGAGCTGCACGCACTGGGCCTGCACCGCGTGTCGGTGAACCTGTCGACGCGCGACCTGATGGACGCCGACATGCCCGCGCGCATTGCCGCCATCCTGCAGCGGCACGCGGTGCCGGCCGCGGCCATCTGCCTGGAGATCACCGAGAGCGCCATCATGGACGAGCCCTTGCGCGCACAGGCCACGCTCAACGCCCTGGCCGCGGCCGGCCACCGTTTGTCCATCGACGACTTCGGCACCGGGTATTCAAGCCTGGCCTACCTGAAGCGGCTGCCGGTGCACGAGCTGAAGATCGACCAGAGCTTCGTCATGAACATGGAGAGCGACGTGGCCGACGCCAAGATCGTGCGATCCACCATCGACCTGGCGCACAACATGGGCCTGGAAGTGGTGGCCGAAGGTGTGGAGAACCAGGCCGCCTGGGATGCGCTGGCGCTGCTGGGTTGCGATGAAGCGCAGGGCTACCACATGGCCAAACCGATGCCGCTGGCCGAGCTGGTGGTCTTTGCCGCGCGCTGGCGGGCAGGGGGCATGGTGCCGGCAGGGTTGAACGTCAAATCGACGCCAAAGGCGGGCCATATCGCGCGATCGGCCTTGGGCGTCGAACCTTAAAGTGCATCCCATGGCGCCGTTGCGCCGAGCCATGAATGCCATGTCCGACCCGACCATGCCGACGACACTGCGCCCGCGCAGAAGGTTGCTCATCGCACTCAGCGGCCTGCTCACGGCAGTCGCCACACCAGGCGCCAGCGCAGCCCAAGGCAAACTGGTGCTAACGGGCGGCGTAAGCAGCATCGACGGCGCGGCCGGCGGTGGCCTCACGCCCTGGGCCTTGATTGCCAGCCATGCCAGTGCCGGGCAGTGGGGCGCCACCGCCTTCGCCACGCGCGCCACGACCCGCGACTACGCGTTGACGGCCCGAGGCGTGGCCCTGGGCTGGCAAGACCGCTTCGAGCTGTCGCTCGCGCATCAGGACTTCAACGCCGCCGGCACCGGTGCGGCGCTTGGCGTGCCAGGGCTGCACCTGAAGCAGCTCATCGTCGGCGCCAAGCTGCGTGTGGCCGGCGAGGCCGTGCTCGACAGCGACCGCTGGATGCCGCAGCTGGCCTTGGGCCTGGAGCGCAAGCGCGTCAATGCCGGTGGCCTGGCACCCACGCTCACCGCGCTGGGCGCGCACACGGCCGGGCACGATGCGTATGCCAGTGCGACCAAACTCTGGCTGGCGCAAGGGCTCTTGACCAACCTGACGCTGCGCGCCACACGCGCCAACCAAAACGGCCTGCTCGGCTTCGGCGGCACGCAGCACAAGGGCTGGCGCCTGCAGCCTGAAGCCTCGCTCGCCTGGTTGCTGCGCCGCGACCTGGCCATCGGTGCCGAAGTACGCTTCAAGCCCGACAACCTCAACCCCTCGCTGCTGGGAGCGGGCCTGCGCGAAGACGACTGGCGTGACCTCTTCATCGCCTGGTCGCCGTCCAAGTCGCTGTCGTTCACGCTCGCCTGGGTCGACCTCGGGCGCATCGTGCCGGCCGTGGCCGCGCGGCGCCAGACCGGCGCCTACCTGTCCTTGCAGCTGTCGCACTGAAAGGCCACCATGATCGCCAAGCCATGGCCCCTCGTGGCCGTCTTCAGCCTGATCGTCGCACTGCCCGGGATGGCCGCAGCGCAAAGCCCCGGCGCCGATGCCACGCTGTACCGCGAGCTGGGCGAACGCGCCGGGCTGGAGCGGCTGATGAACCACTTCGTGCCTCAGCTCAAGGCCGACCCGCGCACGGCAGAGCACTTCAAGGAAAGCAAGGTCGCGCACCTGGCCAAGCAGCTCACCGACCAGGTCTGCGTCATCACCGGTGGCCCCTGCGTTTACGACGGTGCGAGCATGAAGGACGCGCATGCCGACTACAAAGTGCGGCGTGCCGACTTCAACGCGTTGGTTGAACAACTGCAGAACTCGATGGACGCGCAGGCGATTCCCTTCAACGTGCAAAACCGCCTGCTCGCGCTGCTGGCGCCTATGCATCGCGACGTGATCAACACGCGTTGAGTCAAGGCGGGTGGGAAACACCCGCCCGTCATGTCAAAGCAGGCGGGAAACACCCGCGCTTTGTGCCGCTTATCGCGCTCAAGTTGGCGCGGCGGCCCGGCACCATGGCAAGGCACGCAGCTTGATGCCCTTTTGCCATGGCCGACCAAGACCGCAAACTACCCGCCACCGAACGCAAGATCAAACAAGCCCGTGAAGACGGGCAGGTGGCGCGTTCGCGCGACCTCGGGCATCTGGCCGCACTCGCCACCGGGCTCTTGCTGCTTGCATCCAGCGCACCGTGGCTGGCGGACTGGAGCCAGCGGCTGCTGGCCAAGGGCCTGCGTTTCGACGCCGCATTGCTGGCCCAGCCCGATGCAATGGGCGTTCGGCTCGAGGCGTTGTCGCTCGGCGCGCTGGCCATCGTGCTGCCACTGGGCGCGGCCATCGTCGTGGCGGCATTGCTGGCCGGTGTGCTGTGCGGTGGCTGGAACTTCACGCTCAAGCCGCTGGCGCCGCGCTGGGACAAGATCGACCCCTTCGCCGGCCTGGGCCGCGTGTTCTCGCTGCAGCAGCTGGGCACGATGGTCAAGGCCTGCGTGCTGGCGCTTATCTTGGGTGTTATCGGCGCCATGTATCTGCGTGAACATTGGGCCGCGTTTGCCTCGCTGCTGGCCTTGCCGCTGCCTGCCGCGCTGGCCGCCGGCGCCGAGCTGGTGAGCAGCGGCCTGTTGCTGCTGCTCTTGCCGCTGGCGGCCTTCGCCGTGATCGACGTGCCCTGGCAGCGCCAGATGCTGCGCCGGCGCCTGCGCATGAGCTACGAGGAAGTGAAGAAGGAACACAAGGACGTCGAAGGCAACGCCGCCGTCAAGTCGAAGATGCGCGCGCGCATGCGCGAGATGGCCAACCGCCGCACCATCGCCGCGGTGCCCGGCGCCGACCTGCTGGTCATGAACCCGACGCACTACGCCGTGGCGCTGAAGTACGACGAAGCCAGCATGGGTGCGCCGCGCGTGGTGGCCAAGGGCGCTGATCTGATGGCCCTGCGCATGCGCGACGTGGCCAGGGAAGCGGGCGTGCCGGTGCTGCAGGCGCCGCCGCTGGCGCGTGCGCTGTATGCGCACGGCGAGGTCGACAAAGAAATCCCCACGGCGCTGTTCAGCGCGGTGGCACAGGTGCTGGCCTGGGTCTTCCAGCTGCGCCATGGTGGCGCGATGCGTGCGGCGCTGCTCGCTTCGCCACCCAAGCCGGTGGTGCCGCCGCAGCTCGACCCCGGTGCGGCGCTGCAACCCGAGGCTGAGGCGTGAGCGGCATGAACGGCTTGATGCACTACCTCAACACCGTGCTCGGCCCGCAGGCGCGTGCGGCCAAGGCGCTGACGCTGCCGCTCTTTGTCGTGATGATGCTGGCGATGATGGTGCTGCCGCTGCCGTCGGTGGTGCTGGACGTGCTCTTCACCTTCAACATCGCGCTGGCGCTTATCGTGATGATGGTCGCGGCGCAGATGGTGCGGCCGCTGGACTTCGCCGCGCTGCCTTCGGTGCTGCTGGTGACGACGCTGCTGCGCCTGTCGCTCAACGTCGCGTCCACGCGCGTGGTGCTGATGGACGGCCACACCGGCCCGGGCGCGGCCGGGCAGGTGATCGAGTCCTTCGGCCACTTCTTGATCGGCGGCAACTTCGCCGTCGGCCTGATCGTCTTCGCCATCCTCGTCGTCATCAACTTCATCGTCGTCACCAAGGGCGCCGAGCGCATCGCCGAGGTCGGCGCGCGCTTCACGCTGGACGCGATGCCGGGCAAGCAGATGGCCATCGACGCCGACCTCAACGCCGGCCTGATCGACGAGAAGGAAGCGCGCCGGCGGCGCGTCGAAGTCGGCGACGAGGCCGAGTTCTTCGGTTCGATGGACGGCGCCAGCAAGTACGTGCGTGGCGACGCCATGCCCGGCCTCTTGATCCTCTTCATCACCATCGTCGGCGGCTTTTGCATAGGCATGCTGATGCACGACATGGGCGCGGCGCAGGCGGCGCAGACCTACGTGTTGCTGGCCGTGGGCGACGCACTGGTGGCGCAGGTGCCCTCGCTCTTGATCTCGGTCGCCGCCGCGATGGTCATCTCGCGCGTCGGCAAGAGTGAAGACATAGGTTCGCAGATCCGCAGCCAGGTGTTCGATTCGCCGCAGTCGCTGGGCATCGCCGCGGGCATCGTCGGTGGCCTGGGTTTGATCCCCGGCATGCCCAACCTCGTCTTCATCCTGATGGCCAGCGGCATCGGCCTGATGGCCTGGACGCGGCACAAGAAGATGCAGGAGGAAGCGGCGCGGCCCAAGGGCAAGGCCAGCGAAAGCGACCTGCCGTTGGCCAACGCCGAGGCCAGCTGGGACGACCTGACGCCGGTCGACACGCTCGGCCTGGAGGTCGGACTGCGATTGATCGCACTGGTCGACAAGTCGCGCAGCCTGGGCGGCGCCGGCGACTTGCTCGGGCGCATCAAGGGTGTGCGCAAGAAGTTCGCGCAGGACGTGGGTTTCCTGCCGCCGCCGGTACACATCCGCGACAACCTCGAGCTCAAGCCGAGCCTGTACCGCGTCACGCTGCGCGGCGCCGTGGTGGGCGAGGGCGAGGCCTACCCGGGCCAGCTGATGGCCATCAATCCTGGTG
>JANLYV010000380.1:0-11157 GCA_031365825.1 Rubrivivax sp.
GTTGTCGCAGTTGCCACAAGGCTCGCTGGCTTGACCGAAGTAGCCGAGCAGGCGCACCCGGCGGCAGTCATGCGCTTCGGCCAGCGCCAGCAGCGCGTCCAGCGTGCCGCGCGGGCGCCGCTTGAAGTCTTCGCCGGCTTCGCTCTCGTCGATCATGCGGCGCTGGTTCACCACGTCGGCCAGGCCGTAGCTCATCCAGGCATTGGCAGCCGCGCCGTCGCGCCCGGCGCGGCCGGTCTCCTGGTAGTACGCCTCGATGTTCTTGGGCAGGTCGAGGTGCGCCACGAAGCGCACGTCGGGCTTGTCGATGCCCATGCCGAAGGCGATGGTGGCCACCATCACCAGGCTGTCTTCACGCAGGAAGCGGTCCTGATGGCGGCGGCGCTGGTCTTGTTCCAGGCCGGCGTGGTACGGCAGCGCCTGGATGCCCTCGGCGCTGAGCCAGCTGGCCGTGTCTTCAACCTTCTTGCGGCTGCCGCAGTAGACGATGCCGGCATCGCCTTCGTGCTCGTCGCGCAGGAAGCGCAGCAGCTGGCGGTGTGGGTCGTCTTTTTCGACGATGGCGTAGCGGATGTTGGGGCGGTCGAAGCTGGCGACGAAGAGGCGCGCGTCTTCCAGCTGCAAGCGCAGGGTGATGTCCTGGCGCGTGTGATCGTCGGCGGTGGCCGTGAGCGCGATGCGCGGCACGCCGGCATAACGTTCATGCAGCACGGACAGGCCGAGGTACTCTTCGCGGAAGTCGTGCCCCCATTGGCTGACGCAATGCGCTTCGTCGATGGCGAAGAGGCTCAGCAGGCCACGCTCGGCGAGCGAGTCGAGCATGGCCTGGAAACGCGGCGTGAGGATGCGCTCGGGCGCGGCGTACAAAAGCGCCAGGCGGCCGGCGAGCAGTTCGCGCTCGATCACCCGGCCTTCATCGCCCTCTTGCGACGAATTGAGGAAGGCCGCAGCCACGCCCAATTCAGCCAAGGCGCCGACCTGGTCGTGCATCAAGGCGATGAGCGGGCTGACCACCACCGCCACACCGCGCCCGGCGCGGTGGCGCACGATCGCTGGCACCTGGTAGCACAGGCTTTTTCCCCCGCCGGTGGGCATCAGCACGAGCGCGTCACCGCCAGCGCTGACATGCTCGATCACGGCCTGCTGGTCGCCGCGGAATTCGCCGTAACCAAAGACTTCCTGCAGTACTTGCTGCGGTGTCGAAGCAGGTGCGAGAGCGGGTGCGAGAACAGCGGCCATGGTGGGACGTGATGCTAAGGCAGCGCCTCGCCGCAGAAGAGCACGACGAAGGTGGGCACCCGAGTGGCGGCCACCATGCGGCGGCACTCGCGCGGGTGTCATCGCCGCAGGGTGCCGGCGCGATAATGTTGCACCAGCACGCAACCCACTCGGAGCAGCCATGGCCTCGGTCAACAAAGTCATCCTCATCGGCAACCTCGGCAAAGACCCCGAGGTGCGTTACCTCCCCAGCGGCTCAGCCATTTGCAACCTCACCATCGCCACCAGCCGACAGTCCAAGGACAAGGTCAGCGGCGAGAAACAGGAAGAGACCGAATGGCATCGCGTGGTGATGTTCGACCGGCTCGCCGAGATCAGTGGCGAGTACCTGAAGAAGGGCAAGTCGGTCTACATCGAAGGCCGACTGCGCACGCGCAAGTGGACCGACAAGGAAGGCGTGGAACGCTATTCGACCGAGATCGTGGCGCAGGAGATGACCATGCTCGGCAGCCGCGACAGTGGCGGCGGTGGCGGTGGTGGCAGCGCAGACGAGGGCAGCAGCTCGACCGCTCCGCGCAACGCACCGGCGCCACGGCCCGCGCCAAGCAAGCCCGCGGCCAAGTCGGCCACGGGGTTCGATGACATGGACGACGACATTCCGTTCTGAGACGCACTGACGTCATGGCCGACGACACGCTTCGCGACAAACTGATTCGCAACGTCGGCGATCTCAAGCTCGAACGCCAGCAGCGCGCACCACTGTACGACTCGATGTGTGCCGGCGTTTCCGACGGCACGGCGGCCGCCAAGCTCGGCGCCGGCTACGACGAGCTGGCGCCGGGCCAGCGCAGCTGCCCCTACCACTATCATTTCGGCCAGGAAGAGATGTTCGTCATCCTCGACGGCGCGGGCACGCTGCGTGTGGCTGGCGAGATGCTGCCGGTGCGCACCGGCGATGTGGTCTTCATCCCGCCCGGGCCCGAGTACCCGCACCAGTTCATCAACACCTCGAAGGCGGTGATGAAGTACCTGAGCATCAGCACGCAAGAGCGGCCCGAGCTGTGCGTGTATCCCGACTCGGGCAAGGTCGGCGCGTTTGCCAAGGGCGTGCGCGTCATGAACCGGCCGGCGACCAACCTCGACTACTGGGACGGCGAGCCCTAGGAGAAATTGACGATGACGATGTTGCACGCGATTCCAGTGGCCGTTCTCGCTGCGGCCCTGTGCGCCACACCTGTTCTGGCACAGCCGAAGAAAGACACGGCCGTGCTGGCCATGACCTTGGAGCCCACCGGCCTGGATCCGACCGCCGGTGCGGCCTCGGCCATTGCCGAGATCACGCTGTACAACGTTTATGAGACGCTGACCAAGATCGGCGGCGACAGTCGCACGACACCACTGCTGGCCGACAGCTGGACGTCGTCGCCCGACCTGAAGACCTGGACCTTCAAGCTCAAGAGCGGCCTCAAGTTCCACAACGGCGAGCCCTTCTCTTCCGCCAGCGTGAAGTTCTCGTTCGAGCGCGCCGTGGCCAAGGACAGCGCGAACAAGGACAAGGCTGTGTTCAGCAACATCGAGCGCATCGACACGTCCGACGCCCATACGGTGGTGCTGAACCTGAAGAACGGCAACCCGGACCTTCTGTTCCAGCTCGGCCAGGCCACGGCCATCATCGTCGAGCCCAAGAGTGCCGCGGGCAATAACACACAACCGGTGGGCACTGGCCCGTACCGGCTTGACACCTGGAATCGTGGCTCGTCGGTGACGCTGGCGCGCTGGGACGGCTGGCGCGCGGCCAAGGACGTGCAGCTGCGGCGCGTGACCATGCGCTTCATCAGCGACCCTGCGGCGCAGGTGGCCTCGCTGCTCTCGGGCGACGTCGATGTCTTTCCACGTGTCGCGGCAGCGCGCAGCCTGAAGCAGTTCGAGGGCAACAAGAAATACCAGGTGCTGATCGGCGGCTCGCGCGCGAAGACGATCCTGGCCATCAACAACAAGCGCAAGCCGCTAGACGACGTGCGCGTGCGCCGCGCGATTGCCGCGGCGATCGACCGCAAGTCGGTGATCGAAGGCGCGGCCGACGGCTTTGGTGTGCCGATCGGCAGCTTCTACGTGCCCGGCGCACCGGGCTACATCGACACCACGTCGATCAACCCCTTCGATCAGGCCAAGGCGCGCGCGCTGCTGCACCAGGCCGGCGTTGCGCTGCCGCTGGAATTGACGCTGAAACTGCCACCCACACCGTACGCGCGCCAGGGCGGTGAGGTCATCGCGGCGCAACTGGCGAAGGTGGGCATCAACGCCAGGATCGAGAACATCGAGTGGGCGCAATGGCTTTCGGGCGTGTACGGCCAGAAGGCCTACGATCTGACCGTGATCGCGCACGTCGAGCCGCTGGACTTCGGCAACTTCGCGCGGCCGGGCTACTACTGGAACTACGAGTCGGCCGAATTCAACGCGCTGTGGGCCAAGGTGAACGCAACCATCAAGCCCGAGGAGCGCAACAAACTCATGGGTGAAGCGCAGAAGCTTGTGGCCCACGATGCGGTGGCGGCCTACCTGTACCAGCCGACCTGGATCACGGTGGCTAACGCGCGGCTGAAAGGGCTGTGGAAAGACATACCGATTTTCGCCAACGACATGGCGGCGATGAGCTGGTGATAGTTGGACCACCCCGTAGCGGCTTCGCCGGTTCCCCTCAGCGGGGCACCGCTGGCGGTCCGGTTGAGTCGGATCCCCGGCGGCCGCTGGATGCACGGAGCGGTAGGGGCGTTCAGTCGTTCTGAAGTCTTTCCTTGATGATCACCGAGCCGTTTTCCTGGGTCTCGATGACGCCGCGCTCTTCGAGGTCCTTCATGACCCGGCTGACCATCTCGCGTGACGCGCCAACGACCTTGGCCATGTCCTGGCGCGACACCTTGTGGCGGATGATCTTCACGCCGTCGATCTCTTCGGACATGTCGAGCAGGGTGCGCGCGACGCGGCCATAGACGTCGAGCAGCGCCAACGATTCGATCTGACGGTCGGCATTGCGCAGGCGCCGAACCAGTCCGCGCAGGATGGCGTAGGACAAGGTCGAGTTCTCAGGCAGGCAGGCTGCAAAGTCGGCGCGCTGCAGCACCAGCATGTCGGTCTGCACTTCGGCGCGCACGGTGGCCGAATGAGGGTCGTTGTCGATCAGGCTCATCTCGCCGACGTAGTCTCCCGACTCAAGTACCGCCAGGATGACTTCGCGGCCACGGGTGTCGCTGGTCAGCACACGGGCGCGGCCATTCAAGAGGATGAAAAGCGCGTTGCTCTTGCGGCCTTGTTCAACCACCAACTCACCGCGGCGAAAGCGCCTCTTGACTACCGCATCTGCGATCGACTGCGCCTGATCGGCGGTCAGCAAAGAGAACAGCGGCACGCGGCGAATCAGGTCCAGGTTGGACAACATCGACATCTAGAGTCCCCTCTTGTTGTGCTTGGTTCGATTCGGACAGCTCGGCGCGTCGGGCCGCGGTGCGTAGGTACCGTGAGCTGCAACTTGGCACGCAGGCTGCAAGAATGCCGCTATTGTGCCCATTGACGGGCTTGCTGCCAGCGCGGCGTGCCCCCAAGTAAGCTCGCGGGCCGGCTCGATGTCGGCTGAATGCCACGTGACAACGGCCCCCTTCATTTGGAAATCGATCCATGACCACCCCTACCTCAACGCATGCCAAAGTGCTGATCCTGGGTTCTGGTCCCGCCGGCTACACCGCAGCGTTGTACGCGGCACGCGCCAACCTCGCGCCGATGCTCATCACCGGCATCGCGCAGGGCGGCCAGTTGATGACGACCACCGATGTCGACAACTGGCCCGCCGATGTGGCCGGCGTGCAAGGGCCCGAATTGATGCAGCGTTTCCTGCAGCACGCCGAGCGTTTCAACACGCGCGTCGTGTTCGATCACATCAGCGAAGTCGACTTCAGCCGCAGGCCGTTCACGCTCAAGGGCGACTCGGGCAGCTACACCTGCGACACCTTGATCATCGCCACCGGCGCCAGCGCCAAGTACCTCGGCCTGCCCAGTGAAGAGGCCTTCATGGGCAAAGGCGTGAGCGGCTGCGCGACCTGCGATGGCTTTTTCTATCGCGGCGACGAAGTCTGCGTGGTGGGAGGCGGCAACACCGCGGTCGAAGAAGCGCTGTACCTCACCAACATTGCGAGCAAAGTGCATTTGATTCACCGCCGCGACAAGTTCCGCGCCGAGGCGATCCTGATCGACAAGCTCAGGACCAAAGAGGAGGCCGGCAAGCTGCAGATGCACTTGTGGCACATGCTCGACGAGGTGCTTGGCGATGGGTCTGGCGTGACTGGTGTTCGGCTCAAGTCGACCCAGGACGGCAGCACACAGGACCTGAGCGTCAAGGGCTGCTTCATCGCCATCGGCCACCAACCCAATACCGACATTTTCCGCGGCCAGCTCGAGATGAAGGATGGCTACATCCTCACGCGTTCGGGGCTCAACGGCCTGGCGACCATGACCAGCGTGCCGGGTGTGTTTGCCGCCGGCGACGTGCAGGACCACATCTACCGCCAGGCCATCACCAGCGCCGGCACCGGCTGCATGGCAGCACTCGATGCCCAGCGCTTCCTGGAGCAGCAAAGCAGCTAGGTCGGCCGGCCGCAGTTTGCAGTTATACTAGTGAGCTTTGCCGGAAACGGCGTCGCGAGTCGACGTCAAAAATCGGCGTCGCACCACACATCGAGCCGGCCCGTCCCACTCCTGGAACTTGGGCCTGGCGTCAGGGAGCAGCGGAAGCCACCCCGTAGCCCCAGACTGGAGAAAATTTATGGCACGCGTCTGTCAAGTCACGGGTAAGCGCCCGATGGTGGGGAACACGGTTTCCCATGCGAACAACCGAACCAAACGTCGCTTCCTGCCCAACCTGCAGTACCGTCGTTTCTGGATGGAGAGCGAGAACCGCTGGGTACGATTGCGCATCAGCAATGCGGCGCTGCGCTTGATCGACAAAGTGGGCATTGACCAGGTCGTTGCTGACCTGCGCGCCCGTGGCGAACTCTGATTCGCCAACGACCTGACTAGGAGAGCACCATGGCCACCAAAGGCGGACGCGAAAAGATCAAGCTGGAATCGACAGCCGGTACCGGGCATTTCTATACCACCAACAAGAACAAGAAGACCACGCCCGAGAAGCTCGAATTCCTGAAGTTCGACCCCAAGGCACGCAAGCACGTGCTGTACAAGGAAGTGAAGCTGAAGTAAGCCACTGCTGCGGCTTCGCTGCCCACAAAAAGCCCGCCCTGACCGGCGGGCTTTTTGTTGGCAGCGTCACTTCGCGTGATGGTCGATCGCCAGAACGCAAAAGGCCCGCACATGGCGGGCCTGCCAGAGCTGATGGTGTTGCGTTGCTCAGGCCTGCGCAGCGCGCAGCTTCAGCGAAAACTCCTGCAGCATCGCAATACCACTTTCTTCGGCCTTGCGGCACCACGCCTGCAAGTCGCCGACGAGCTGTTCCGCCGAGACATTGGTGCGCGTCCACAACTGGCGCAACTCCTCGCGCATGGCCACCAGCTTGGCAAGCTTCGGGCTCTCGCCCAGGGCATGCGCCAAAGGTGCTTTCACACGGTGCGGAATCTTGTCGTCGTCACGATGCAACCAGGCCTTGGCCAGGCGCATGTTGCGGAAGCCCTGGGTGTTCTGTGCGCCCTGCGACCTCAGCCGCTCGAGCTCGACCCCGACGGAAGTGCGCAGCGCAGATGCGTACTTGGCCATGACCTCGTAGCGGTTGGCAATGATGGCTTCCAGCGTCTGGCCATCGGCGACTGGCTTGACGGTGCCCAGGGCAAGCTTGGGCGGTGTCTTGCGTGCTTTGGCCAAGCCGAGCATCTCAAGGCCGCGGATGTACATCCAGCCCACGTCGAACTCATAGGGCTTGACCGAAAACTTGGCCGAAGTCGGGTAGGTGTGGTGGTTGTTGTGAAGCTCTTCGCCGCCAATGACGATGCCCCAGGGCGTGACGTTGGTCGAAGCATCAGCCGCCTCGAAATTGCGATAACCCCAGAAGTGCCCGACGCCATTGATGATGCCGGTGGCCATCACCGGGATCCAGAGCATCTGCACCGCCCAGATGGTGGCGCCGATGGCGCCAAACAAAGCCAGGTCGATGATCAGCATCAGGCCCACGCCTTGCCAGCTGAAGCGCGTGTACAGATTGCGCTCGAGCCAATCGTCAGGCGTGCCGATGCCGTACTTGGCCAGCGTCTCGGGAATGGCAGCCTCGGCCTTGTACAGCTCCACGCCCGTCAGCAGCAGCGCTTTCAAGCCTCGGGTTTGCGGGCTGTGCGGGTCTTCATCGGTCTCGCATTTGGCATGATGTTTGCGGTGCACCGCCACAAATTCCTTGGTCACCATGCCGGTGGTCAGCCACAGCCAGAAACGGAAGAAATGCGAGGGCAGCGCATGCAATTCGAGCGCCCGATGCGATTGCGCGCGGTGCAGGAAGATCGTGACCGAGACAATGGTGATATGTGTCATCACCAGCGCGACGACCAACATCTGCCACCACGTCGCGCCCAGCAGTCCATCGGACAGCCAAGCCACCA
This sequence comes from Rubrivivax sp., assembly GCA_031365825.1. Classification (GTDB taxonomy): domain Bacteria; phylum Pseudomonadota; class Gammaproteobacteria; order Burkholderiales; family Burkholderiaceae_C; genus Rubrivivax. The sequence goes on from JANLYV010000380.1 coordinate 7,806, forward strand.
GCGCGTCGCGCGCCACCATCAACTCGTTCATGAATTAGCCTTGCACTTTCACGGCGGAAGGGCGCGATTCTAAGGCCAGCGCCAGCAAATAGGTGGGGGAAACTGCCTATCTTTAGACAGCCATTTCCAGTGATTTGCCAACAGTTGGGAGCTTTTTGCCCGGATTCAAGGCGGCAAGTCAGCTCGTTAGCGCTTCACCCAGGCTGCCGCGAAGAAACTGTCGGTGCCATGCCGATGTGGCCACAGACGTAAGTGATCACCCTCCACCAGAACCTCAGGGGTCGGGATACGCGCCGAAGTCAATGCTTCGGCTGCAGGCAGCACGGCGAACTCGCGCGACTGCTGCTGGTTGAAAGCCTCGACCACATCTTCGTTCTCGGCGCGCAGCAGGCTGCAGGTGGCGTAAACCAGCCGCCCGCCGGGTTTGAGCAGGCGCGATGCACTCTCCAGAATGGCGATCTGTTTGGCTTGCAGTTCCAGCACGGCCTTGGGCGACTGACGCCATTTCAGGTCCGGGTTGCGGCGCAGCGTGCCCAGGCCCGAACAAGGCGCATCGACCAGCACACGATCCACCTTGCCGGCCAGCCGCTTCACTCGGTCGTCGCGTTCGTGTGCGAGCTGGGCCGGGTGAACGTTCGCCAGCCCGCTGCGCGCCAGTCGAGGCTTCAGTGCCGAGAGCCGGTGGCCCGACACATCGAAAGCATAGAGGCGGCCGGTGTTGCGCATGGCCGCCCCAAGCGCGAGGGTCTTGCCACCAGCGCCGGCGCAAAAGTCGACGACCATCTCGCCGCGATGGGCGTCGGTCAGCAGAGCCAGCAACTGGCTGCCTTCGTCCTGAACTTCGACCTCGCCGCGCGTGAAGACATCGAGCTTGCTCAACCCCGGCTTGCCAGCCGCGCGCAGGCCCCAGGGTGAATAGGGCGTCGGCTCGGTCGTGATGCCCACGTCAGCCAGGGCGCGCTGCACCTGTTCGCGCTTGCCTTTGAAGGTATTGACGCGCAGGTCCAGCGGTGCCGGCTGCTCCAGCGCCCGCACCAAGGGCCAGAACGATTCGGCATCAAGCTGCTTGTGCAGAGCCCCGGCCAGCCAATCGGGCAGGTTGTGGCGCAACTTTTCGGGCAACGCCTCTACGTCGACCTGGCGCTGCTCGGCCAGCCACACCTGCTCGTGCGCGCCAAGCGCCCCGCGCAGATAGGTTTCGTTGCCTTGCCAGCCCAGGATCGCCAGCCGCCGCACCAGCGTGCCGCTACCTTTGTGCGCCAGGTGCTGAAACAGCAGCCGCTTGCGCAACACGGTATAGACAGTCTCGGCCAGCGTGTGGCGCTCGCGTGTGCCCAGCGCGCGCTGGCCGTGGAAGAAATTGCTGACGATGCCGTCGGCCGGCGCGTCGAGCTTGAGAACCTCTTGCAGCAGTTGGGTCGTCAGGTCGAGCAGGGTGCCAGGGTGCATGGCCCGATTATCGATGTCGCCTGGTGACGGTCCTCAGATCAGCAGCTGCGACGCACCGTCGATTTGCCGTACCACCCCGCCATCGAGCCGCAACTTGCCCTCGACGAACCAGCGCACCGCCTGCGGGTAGATCACATGCTCGGTTTGCAGCACGCGCGCCGCCAGGCTGGCTTCGTCGTCACCGGCGCGCACGGGCACGGCCGACTGCATCACGATCGGCCCATGGTCGAGTTCGGCGGTGACGAGGTGCACCGTGGCGCCAACCACCTTGCAGCCGGTTTCAAGCGCACGCCGATGCGTATGCAGTCCTGGAAAAGCCGGCAACAGTGACGGGTGGATATTGAGGAAGCGGCCTTCGAAGCGCTGCACGAAGGCCGGCCCGAGCACGCGCATGAAGCCGCCCAACAGCAGCAAGTCGGGTGCGAAGGCGTCGATGGCCTGCGCCAGCGCGGCATCGAAATCTTCACGGCCCGCATACGCCTTGTGGTCGACCACCGCCGTGGCTATGCCTTGCGCCGCCGCGAGAGCCAGGCCTGCAGCATCGGGCCGGTTGGAAACCACGGCAACGACCCGCGCCGGCCAGGTTTCGGCAGCGCAGCGACGCACGATCGCCTCCATATTGGAGCCGCGGCCGGAGATGAGGATGACGATGCGCTTCATGCTGGCGCGGCAGTGTAGCCAGCGCCCCGTGCAGCGCATCCAGGCGACCTGAGACAATCCGCCCCCTCCCGAATCAACCAGCCAGACCCATGCGAAGCCGCGTTCTCTCAGGCATGCGCCCCACCGGCAGCATGCACCTCGGCCACTACCACGGCGCGCTGAAAAACTGGGTGCGCCTGCAGCACGAGTACGACTGCTTCTTCTTTGTCGCCGACTGGCATGCGCTGACGACGCACTACGAAGATCGCGAGGTCATCGAGAAGACGGTGTACGACATGGTCGTCGACTGGCTCGCGGCCGGCCTGGACCCGGAGCTGTCGACGATCTTCATCCAGAGCCGCCTGCCCGAACATGCCGAGCTCTTCACACTGCTGGCCATGGGCACGCCGCTGGGTTGGCTCGAGCGTGTGCCGACGTACAAAGACCAGATGGAAAAGCTCAAGGACCGCGACCTCGCGACCTACGGCTTTCTTGGCTACCCGCTGTTGCAGGCGGCCGACATCCTGATCTACAGGGCCTCGTACGTGCCTGTCGGCGCCGACCAGTCCGCGCACGTCGAACTCACGCGCGAAGTGGCGCGGCGCTTCAACCACCTCTACGGCCGCAACCCGTCGTTCGAGGCCGACGTGGCCGCCGCGCTGGCCAAGCTGTCAAAGGACGATGCGCGTTATTTCGAGCGTCAACGCAAGGCCTTCGGCGAGTCCGGTGCGACCGAAGCCCTGGCCAAGGGCGAGGGCATGGTGCGCAAGGCCGCAGCTGCGGCGGCCGGTTGGAGCGAAGGCGACAGCGAGCTGTTGCTGGGCCACCTCAAGGGCAGCGGCAAGAGCATCCTCACCGAGCCGCAGGCCTTGCATACCGAGGTCGCCACGCTGCCCGGGCTGGACGGCGCGAAGATGAGCAAGAGCTACGGCAACGCGGTGCTGATGCGCGACGCGCCGGCCGAGGTGACGAAGAAGATCCGCGGAATGGTCACCGACCCCGCGCGCGTGCGCCGTACCGACCCCGGCGACCCCGAGAAGTGCCCGGTGTGGAGCTTCCACAAGGTCTACAGCGATGCCCCCACGCGCGACTGGGTGGTACAGGGCTGCAAGAGCGCTGGCATCGGCTGCCTGGAGTGCAAGCAGCCGGTGGTCGACGCCATCATCGCCGAGCAACAACCCTGGCGTGAGCGCGCTGAGACCTACCTCGCCAACCCGAAGCAGGTGCACTGGATCGTCGAGATGGGCACCGAGCGCGCGCGCAC
>JANLYV010000438.1:0-7028 GCA_031365825.1 Rubrivivax sp.
CGATGGTGTCGTACACCGCCGTGTCGCCGTGCGGGTGGTACTTGCCGATGACGTCCCCCACGATGCGGGCCGACTTCTTGTACGGCCGGTTCCAGTCGTTGTTCAGCTCGTGCATCGCGAAAAGCACGCGCCGGTGTACCGGTTTCAAGCCGTCGCGTGCGTCGGGCAAGGCGCGCCCGACGATCACGCTCATCGCATAGTCCAGATAGGAGCGACGCATCTCCTCTTCGAGGCTGATGGGCAGCGTTTCCTTGGCGAATGAACTCATGCGGGGGATGTCAACCGGTGATGTCGCCGGGCGCGATCCGTCGAAGACAGGCGCTATGGGCGGGCCTGCATTCTAAAGGTCGGCCCTTGTAGTGCTGACGCAACAGCGGCCATGGTCAAGGGCGAACGAGCCACCAAAATGGGGACCAGCCGACGCCCTATGGCACAATGATTTGTCGGTGGTGAGTACCTGCGGCTGTGGGGATTTGCCCGGTACTTCGCTTCAATTACGGACGTCTCGCAGACCACTGCGGCTTTCCTCGAGAGGAGAATCATGAAGAAGTTGAACAAGGTGGCAGTGCTGTTTGCTGCTACCGCCCTTGCCGCGCCGATCGCGGGCTTCGCACAATCGAAGTCGATCGACAATTGGCGCAATGCCGATGGCACCATCGTCTGGAAGAACGGCACCAACGAACTTTGCTGGCGCGATGCATTCTGGACACCGGCAACTGCCGCCGAAGGCTGTGATGGCGCCCTTGTGCCACCGCCGCCCCCGCCACCCCCGGCGCCTCCGCCCCCGCCGGCTGCACCTCCGGCACTGCCGCCGCCGGCTGCACCTCCGCCCCCGCCAGCCCCGCCGGCTGTGGTGGCTCCGGTCAGCGAGAAGGTCACTTTCGCTGCAGATGCCTTCTTCGATGTCGACAAGGCTGTGCTCAAGCCTGAAGCCAAGGCCAAGTTGGACGACCTGGTCAGTAAGACCAAGGGCATCAACCTGGAAGTCATCATCGCTGTTGGCCATACCGACTCTGATGGCAGCGACGCCTACAACCAGAAGCTGTCGATCCGCCGTTCTGAAGCGGTGAAAGACTACCTGGTGAGCAAGGGCGTCGAGAAGAATCGCGTCTACACCGAAGGCAAGGGCGAGAAGCAGCCTGTCGCCGACAACAAGACCAAGGAAGGTAAGGCCAAGAATCGCCGTACCGAGATCGAGGTCGTCGGCACCCGCGCCAGGAAGTAAACGAAGCAGCCCGGTCACGGGTTGTGGAACACAAAACCCCGCTCCGGCGGGGTTTTGTCTTTCTGGGCACGTAGCATCGCAACATGAGCAACGTCGACGCGCAGGAACTGGCCAAGTTCAGTGAGCTGGCCCACCGCTGGTGGGACCGTGAGAGTGAATTCAAGCCGCTGCATGAGATCAACCCGCTGCGCCTGGACTGGATCGACGGCATCGCGCCGTTGCGCAATAAAGAGGTACTCGACGTGGGCTGCGGCGGCGGCATCCTGGCCGAGTCGATGGCGCTGCGAGGCGCACACGTGCTGGGCATCGACCTGGCGGGCAAGTCACTCGGCGTGGCGCGCCTGCACGCGCTGGAAACCGGCGTTGATGGGCTCGACTACCGCGAGGTTTCGGTCGAAGACCTGGCGCGCGAACGGCCCGGGACATTCGATGTGGTCAGCTGCATGGAAATGCTCGAGCATGTGCCCGATCCGGGTTCGGTGGTGCGCGCGTGCCGCGAACTCGTCAGACCAGGCGGCTGGGTGTTCTTCTCGACCATCAACCGCAGCCCCAAGTCGTTCTTGCAGGCCATCGTCGGCGCGGAATACGTCTTGGGCTTGTTGCCCAAAGGCACGCACGAATATGCGCGCTTCATCCGCCCCAGCGAATTGGCCCGCTGGAGTCGCGATTGCGGGCTGGCCGTGGAGGGCAGCCGCGGCATGGGCTACAACCCATTGACGCGTCGCTACGCCCTCACCGACGAGACCAGCGTCAACTACCTGTTGGCCACGCGTCGCGGCACCTGATGGCCGACTTGGGCACACCTGCGCAGGCGCGCATCGAGGTCGTGCTCTTCGATTTCGACGGTACGCTGGTCGACAGTGCACCCGACATGGCCGCGACGGCCAATGACATGCGCATCGTCCGCGGCTTGCCACCAGCGCCATACGCATCGCTGCGGTGCATGGTTGGCTCGGGTGCGCGCGGCATGCTCGGCGTGGCATTTGGCTTGAAGCCGGGCGATGTCGGCTTCGACGAGTTGCGCGCCGACTTCCTGCAGCGCTATGAACGGCGCATGCTCGAACGCACGGTTGTCTTTCCAGCCATGCGCGCCGTGCTCGAGTGTCTGCAACGTGCGCCGATGCGCTGGGGCGTCGTCACCAACAAGGCCACGCATCTGGCCAAGCCGATGCTCGACGGATTGGGCCTCACCCGAGCATGTGCCACATTGATCGGCGGCGACACGACCGCCCACACCAAGCCGCACCCTGCGCCGCTGCTGGAGGCTGCGCGACGGCTCGATGTAGACCCGGGCCGCTGCGTCTACGTGGGTGACGACATCCGCGACGTTCGCGCGGGCCGAGCCGCCGGCATGGCCACGTTGGCAGCGGCCTGGGGCTACCTGGGCGACCTCGAGCCGATTGAAAGCTGGGGTGCCGACGCCGTGCTGCCCACGCCCGACGCCCTCTTGAACTGGCTCGATCTGGCCTAAACTCACCCGCTTGGGACCGACTTGGCTTCGACGTGGGTGCGGAGTCGGCGCGGGGCATGCCGAGCACCAGTTCGCTCGTAAATCCACTGGAAACAAAGTAACTGCGAACGATCAAACGTACGCACTCGCCGCTTAAAACCGGTGAGCCTCGCAACAGTTGGCCGATGGGCTGGGTCTGAGGTCGAAAGACTGAAGGGCTGCGAGGTCATTCACATGGGCTCGTCCTGCAGCGTGTCATTCGTTGTGGGCTTAAAACCAAATGACTCGGGGCAAACGTAGCGTGCTGCTGCGCGACGTAGGCCCTCAAACTCAAATCAGACAGCTACGCATGTAGAACCGTCCGGCGATGGCTTGCGGACGGGGGTTCGATTCCCCCCGGTTCCACCACCTACCCTTGCTGCGCGGGCTGCACCACGAGTCCAGCCTGCGCCAGCGACGCTGCGGCGTTGGCTTTCGCGCCGCGCGCGACGTCGCCGGTCATGGCAAGCGCCACCGGCTGCTCAAGCAAGCGCTCGAAAAACGATCGCAACGCAGTTGCGCCGATGGACGCCACCTCATCCGCCCACTGCACCTGCGAGCGCGGCCGGCCATGCACGAAGACGTCCAGCGCCGCCTGTTCGAGCCATCGGTGCGGGCGCTCGATCAACTGCAGTTGCCGCAGCGCGAGTTGTTTGCGCGCACGCTCGAGGTCCTGCGGGTCCGTGATGCCGGCCTGCTCGATTAGCAATGTCGCGGCTTCACTGACGAAGTCCTGCAGATGCTTCCGTGCCATCGAGCCCTCGATGACGAACTGGCCGAAGCCGTCCATCACATCGGCGGCACAGGCCGCGTAATAAACAATGCCCCGCTCTTCGCGCAGGCGCTGCATCAACGGTGAACTCATGCCTTCGCCCAGCACCGCGGCGGCGACTTCAGCATGGGCGTCCTGGCCCTGCAGGCCTTCGGTGGCGAACCCAAGCACTGCGTGGGCCTGGCCGCTGCCGGCCTGGGCTCGTGCACGCAGGCCACCCTGGTAGGAAGGCGGCGTGAACACAAGCGTCTGCCGAGCAGGCAGTGCCGCAAAGTTGCGCTGTACTTCCGCCAGCCACGCGTCGGGGTCGATTGCGCCGGCCGCCGCCACCACGATATTGGCCGCGTTGTAATGCTCGCGGTGGTAGGCCACCAGGTCGTCTCGGCCAAGGCCCTCCATCGTGCGTCGTGTGCCTATGACGGGTGCCGCCGCACCATGCGAGCCCCAGCAGGCTTTGTCGAAAAGCTTCCAGGCGGTGGCCATGGCATCGTCTTCATCTTCTGCAAATTCCTGTAGCAGCACCTGGCGCTCGTTGGCCAGTTCGTGCTCAGGAAAGTTCGGCTGCTGCACGATGTCGGCGAGCATGCGCAGCAGCACCTTCACGTCACGCGCATGGCCGCGCATGTGAAAGGCGCTGTGGTCCTTGTCGGTATGGGCGTTGACCTCGGTGCCCAGGCGTTCGGCGTCGAGGTTGATGCGTCGCGCGTCGCGGCTTGCCGTTCCTTTGAACAGCATGTGCTCGATGACGTGGCTGATACCGTTCAGGCCCCTGGGCTCGTGCGCGCTGCCGCTGCGCACGAACACGCTGACGTTGACCGTTAGCGCGTGCGGCAGCGGCAGCAGCAGCGTGCGCACGCCATTCGCCAGGGTCGCCATCACGGGCAGTGGCAGTGCCAGTTTGCGCATCCAGTGTGTGCTCATCGCGGCGCATCTTAGGCGGCGCCGCATCCGTGGCACATTGCAGCCTGGCCGCGCTTGCCCAAGGTTTGCATGTCACTGGCGTTGATCGATCTGTCACTGTCCTTGCACGGCCGCGTGCTGGTGCCGCGCTTCTCGGCCACCGCGGCGCCGGGCGAGGTGCTGGTGCTGATGGGCGACAGTGGCTCGGGCAAGAGCTCCTTGCTGGCCTATCTTGCGGGGCCGCTCGAGCCGCCGCTGTCGGCCAGCGGCAGCGTCATCGTGGAAGGCAGGGACATCACGCAGTTGCCCACCGAGCAGCGCCGCATAGGCCTCTTGTTCCAGGACGACCTGCTGTTCCCGCACCTCACGGTGATGGAAAACCTGCTCTTCGCCATCCACCGTGGCCACCGCCGCTTGCGCGTCGCGCGCGCGCAAGAAGCGCTGCAGCGCGCCGGCCTCGGCGGCTTCGCGCAACGTTTACCGGCCAGCCTGTCGGGTGGACAGCGCGCTCGCATTTCGCTTCTGCGAACCCTGCTCGCAGGCCCGGCGCTGCTGTTGCTGGATGAGCCATTCTCCAAGCTCGACGCCGGCCTGCGCCAACGCATGCGCGAGTTCGTTTGGGCGGAGCTGCGCGCGCACCAGGTCTGCGCGGTGCTGGTGACGCACGACGCACAGGACGTGCCCGAAGGTGGGCAACTCATCACCTTGCCGCCCTTGGTGGCCGCCGCCGACGATGCTTGACCGCGCCGCGCTGCGGCATCTGGCGCCGCTGTTCACGCGCCTGGCGCGCGTTTGTGTCGCGGCGGGCATCGCTGCCGATGCCGTCACACTGACGGCCTTCACGCTCGGCATCGTGGCGGCAGCATTGATCGCGCTGGGCCTTCCGGGGTGGGGCCTTGGGGTGCTGTTGGTCAGTCGCCTGCTCGATGGCCTCGACGGTGCGGTGGCACGCCTCACGCAGACCAGCGACCGCGGCGCCTTCCTCGACATCACGCTCGACTTCCTGGTCTACGCCAGCGTGCCATTGGCCTTCGCCGTGGCCCAGCCAGCGGCCAACGCCTTGCCCGCGGCCGTGCTGCTGGCGGCCTTCATCGGAACCGGCTCGAGCTTCCTGGCGTTTTCGGTGATGGCCGAACGCCGCGGGCTGAAAAGCGACGCCTATCCGAGCAAGGGCATCTATTACTTGGGCGGCCTGACTGAAGCCACCGAGACGCTGATCTGCTTCGCGCTGATGTGCCTGTGGCCCATGCACTTCGCCTGGTTCGCCTACGGCTTTGCGGCGATGTGTGTCATGACCATCGCCACCCGCATCGCCGGCGGCTGGCGCGCGTTGAAGGTGTAAGGTGCAGGTGTCGGCACCGACCGACCAGAGCCCCGAGGAGAGCTCCGCATGAATCCCAAGAAGATTGCCGTTGTCATTGGTCTGCTGATGTTGATCGCAGCATTTTTCGTCTTCGACCTCGGTCGATTCTTCAGCCTCGACTACATCAAAGGCGCGCAGAACGAGTTTGCCGCGCTGTACCAGGCGCAGCCGGGCTTGGTGATCGGTGCCTTCTTCGCCGCCTATGTCGCCGTGACTGCACTGTCGCTGCCCGGCGCGGCCATCATGACGCTGCTTGCCGGCGCGATCTTCGGCCTGGTGGTCGGCACCGTGCTCGTCTCGTTTGCCTCAAGCATCGGTGCGACGCTGGCGATGCTGGTGGCGCGTTACGTGCTGCGCGACAGCATCAAGGCGCGATTCGGCAAGGCCCTGACCGACCTCGACCGTGGCGTCGAGCGCGAGGGCGCGTTCTACCTCTTCACACTGCGGCTGGTGCCGCTGTTTCCGTTCTTCGTCATCAACCTGTTGATGGGCCTGACAAAGATGAAGGCGGCCACCTTCTACTGGGTCAGCCAGCTTGGCATGCTGGCGGGCACCTTGGTCTACGTCAACGCCGGTACGCAGCTGGCGCAGATCAGCTCGCTCAAGGGCATCCTCTCGCCCGGGCTGATCGGCTCCTTCGTGCTGCTGGGCATCTTCCCGCTCATCGCCAAGAAGATCGTCGATGTGATCCAGTCACGGCGTGTCTACGCCAAGTGGGCCGACAAGAAGCCCAAGACCTTCGATCGCAACATGGTCGTCATCGGTGCCGGCGCTGCAGGGCTGGTGACGAGCTACATCGCCGCGGCCGTGAAGGCCAAGGTGACCTTGGTCGAAGGCCACAAGATGGGCGGCGATTGCCTGAACTACGGCTGCGTGCCGAGCAAGGCCTTGATCAAGACGGCCACGCTGGCGCGGCAGATGCAGCACAGTGCCGATTACGGCATCGCGCAGGCTTCGTACCAGCTCGACTTCGCCCAGGTGATGGAGCGCGTGGCCGGCATCGTGCGCGCCGTCGAGCCGCACGACTCGGTCGAGCGCTACACCAGCCTGGGCGTGGACGTGGTCATCGGCAACGCCAGGATCATCGATCCCTGGCATGTGCAGATCACGCGCGCCGATGGCCAGGTGCACGTGCTCTCCACGCGCAGCATCGTCATCGCCACCGGCGCCATGCCGTTCGTGCCGCCGCTGCCGGGCTTGGACGATGTCGGCTACCTAACAACCAGAAAATGAATTTCGCCGTTCGCTCGGCTTACTTGACGGCACGATGCTCGTAGCT
>JANLYV010000496.1:0-2431 GCA_031365825.1 Rubrivivax sp.
TGGTAGCGCGTGAACTCCTGGAACATCGGCAGCTGATTGGCTTCCTGGAAGCCGCCCAGGCCCATGCCCATGGTGCCGGTCTCGGGCGTGACGATGACCACCGGGCTGTGCGCCCAGTATGCGGCGGCGATGGCCGTCACGCAGTTGCTGATGCCGGGGCCGTTCTGCCCGATGACCACACCGTGACGGCCACTCACGCGGGCATAACCATCGGCCATGTGGCCCGCGCCTTGTTCGTGCACGACGGGGATCAGGCGGATGCCGGCCGGCGCGAAGATGTCCATCGCGTCCATGAAGGCCGAGCCCATGATGCCGAACATCTCGGTCACGCCGTTGGCGACCATGGTCTCGACGAAGGCCTCGGAAGGCGTCATCTTCTGCGCGCCGGCCACCACGCTGCGCGCGGCCAGGGGTTGGGGTTTGTTCATGGCTGAAGCTCCGTCGTGTCAGGCCGCGACTTTAGGCGAGCAGGCGGCTCGCAGTCAACCGTGATTCCATTTTCCGGAACGGCTTGTACCGAAAACAGATATCGGCTTATGCTTGCGCCATGATGCGAATCGTCAAATCCAACGCGTCTGCGGCAGGGCTCTCGGCCGCAGAGACCCCCGCCGACAGCCCTGCCATCCGGCTTTTCTCGCTGCTGGAAACCATCGCCGCGAAAGACCGCCTGGTGTCGCTGCAGGGCCTGGTCGACGAGACCGGCTGGCCCAAGCCGACGCTGCACCGCATGCTGCAGCAGCTCGAAGGTGCAGGGCTCTTGCAGCGCGAAGGTGACGGCCGCCACTTCAGCACCGGAGCGCGCCTGCGCCGCCTGGCCGAGACGCTGCTCTTGCACAGCAGCCACCATGGCGCGCGGCACCGCGTGCTTCGAAAGTTAGTCGACGACGTCGGCGAGAGCTGCAACATCACCAGTCTTGCCGGCAGCGAGGTGATGTACCTCGACCGCGTGGAGACGCACGCGCCCTTGCGCTTTTTTTTGCAAGCCGGCTCGCGCGTGCCGATGCACTGTTCGGCCAGCGGCAAGATGTTCCTGGCGCAGATGAGCCCGGCGCAGCGCCGGCGGCTGCTGGCGCATGTGCCGCTGGAGCGCTGCACCACCAGGACCATCACCGATCCGTCACAGCTCGAAGCCGAACTCAAGCAGGTGCGCAAGCAGGGCTATGCCATCGACGACGAAGAGTTCCTGCCCGGCCTGGTGTGCGTGGCGGTGCTGGTGCCGCAGGCCATCGTGAAGGCCCGCTCCACGTTGTGCGTGGCCGCACAGGCGCCGGCGCTGCGCCTCACCGCCGCCACCGCGCCGGCACTTTTGCCGGCCCTGCGGCGCGCGGCCGCGGCCATTGCTGCCATCGATGCGCCGGCGGCCACGTCGCGCAAGGCCGCACGCGCATGAACATGAGCGCCACGCCGGCCGCAGCTGAAACCCCCGACACCGAACTCTCGGCGCGCGACGTCTTCGGCATCGAAAGCGACCTGCGCGTGCCCGCCTTCAGCCAGCGCAGTCAACATGTGCCAGAGGTCGACACCGCCTACCGCTTCAACCCCGACGTGACGCTGGCGCTGCTGGCCGGCTTCATGCGCAACCGGCGCGTGATGGTGCAGGGCCTGCACGGCACGGGCAAGTCGACGCATGTCGAGCAGGTGGCAGCGCGCCTGAACTGGCCCTGCCTGCGCGTGAATCTCGACGGCCACATCAGCCGGCTCGACCTCGTCGGCCGCGACGCCATCGTGCTGAGGGATGGCCTGCAGGTCACCGAATTCCAGCCCGGCATCGTGCCCTGGGCGCTGCAGCGGCCCATCGCACTCGTGTTCGACGAGTACGACGCCGGCCGGCCCGACGTGATGTTCGTCATCCAGCGCGTGCTCGAGCGCGAGGGCAAGTTCACCTTGATGGACCAGAACCGCGTGATCGAGCCGCACCCCTCGTTCCGGCTCTTCGCCACGTGCAACACCGTCGGCCTGGGCAACCTCAACGGCCTGTACCACGGCGCACAGAAGCTGAACCACGCGCAGATCGACCGCTGGAACATCGTGGCCACGCTCAACTACCTGAGTGCCGATGAAGATGTGGCCATTGTCCTGGCGCGCGTGCCCCCGTTGGCCGGCCCGGCACAGCGCGCGCTGCTGCAGTCCATGGTGGCGCTGGCGCAGCTCACGCGCAATGGCTTTGCGGCGGGTGATCTGTCGACGTTGATGTCGCCGCGCACGGTCATCACCTGGGCCGAGAACATCGAGATCTTCAAAGACACCGCGCTGGCCTTTCGCCTGTCCTTCGTCAACAAGTGCGACGAGGCCGAGCGGCCCGTGGTGGCTGAGTACTTTCAGCGTTGCTTTGATGCCGAGCTGGACACCTGAACGCCGCCGCCGCCTTGCTCCCTCGCCCTCGCTGACCCATGTCTGAAGCGCAGCAAGCCGCCAAGGCACAGCAAAGGGT
>JANLYV010000512.1:0-8214 GCA_031365825.1 Rubrivivax sp.
CCAACGCCGAGCACAACGACGGCGCCGACATCGACGAGCTGAAGGTCAAAACGATCTTCGTGGAACAAGGCACCACGCTGAAGCGTTTTTCGGCCCGCGCCAAGGGCCGCGGCAACCGCATCGTCAAGCCCACGTGCCACGTCTTCGTGACCGTCGGCAATTAAGGAGCTGGAAAAGACATGGGACAAAAAATCCATCCGACCGGCTTCCGCCTCGCGGTCACGCGGGCATGGAGTTCGCGCTGGTTTGCATCGCGCACCAACTTCGCCGGCATGCTGCCGAAGACCTGGCGGTGCGCGAGTACCTGAAGACGAAGCTGAAGAGTGCTGCGGTCTCGCGCATCCTCATCGAGCGCCCGGCCAAGAACGCCCGCATCACCATCTTCTCGGCACGCCCGGGTGTGGTCATCGGCAAGAAGGGCGAAGACATCGAAGCGCTGAAGGCCGAACTGACGCGGCGCCTGAAGGTGCCCGTGGCCGTGAACATCGAAGAAGTGCGCAAGCCTGAAGTCGATGCGCAACTCATCGCCGACAGCATCACGCAGCAGCTCGAGAAACGCATCATGTTCCGCCGCGCCATGAAGCGCGCGATGCAGAACGCCATGCGCCTGGGCGCGCAGGGCATCAAGATCATGAGCTCGGGCCGCCTGAACGGCATCGAGATCGCACGTTGCGAGTGGTACCGCGAAGGCCGCGTGCCGCTTCATACCCTGCGTGCCGACATCGACTACGGCTTCTCTGAGGCCAAGACGACCTACGGCATCATCGGCGTGAAGGTCTGGGTCTACCGCGGCGACCGCCTTGCCAATGGTGATGCCCCGACGCTGGCCAAGACCGAGAACGACGACGACCGCCGTCAACGCCGCGGCCCGCGTCCCGGTGGTGACCGTGACCGTCCGGGTGCCCCGGGTGGGCGTGGCCGCCCCGGCGGTGACCGTCCGATGGGTGGTGACCGCCCGGCACGTGCCGATGCACCTGCTGGCGCTGCTGCTCCCACCACTGCCGCCCCAGGCGCCGCCGGCGACGGGCCCAAGGGCCCGGCCGTGAAACGCGTGCGCCGCGCCACGCCTGCTGCCGGGGCCACACCCCCGGCTGCAGGTGGCGAGAGCAAAGGAGACTAAGACATGCTGCAACCCGCACGTCGCAAGTACCGCAAGGAACAAAAAGGCCGCAACACCGGCATCGCCACGCGTGGCGCGGCGGTGTCTTTCGGTGAGTTCGGCCTGAAGGCCACAGAGCGTGGCCGCATCACGGCGCGCCAGATCGAAGCGGCTCGCCGCGCGATCAGCCGCCACATCAAACGTGGTGGCCGCATCTTCATCCGCATCTTCCCGGACAAGCCGATTTCGCAAAAGCCGGCCGAGGTCCGCATGGGCAACGGCAAGGGCAACCCCGAGTATTACGTCGCCGAAATCCAGCCGGGCAAGGTGCTGTACGAACTCAACGGCGTGCCCGAAGTGCTGGCGCGCGAAGCGTTCACGCTGGCCGCTGCCAAGCTGCCGCTGCGTTGCACCTTCGTCGCACGCCAGGTCGGCACCTGATTGGAGCAACAGACCATGAAAGCATCCGAACTGCGCGGCAAGGACGTTGCCGCACTCGAGAAGGAAGTGACCGACTTGCTCAAGGCCCATTTCGGGCTGCGCATGCAAAAGGCCACCCAGCAGTTGACCAACAACAGCCAGCTCGGCAACACGCGCCGCGACATCGCACGCGCCAAGACCATCATCGCCGAGAAGAAGCGCCAGACAGGGGCCGCCAAATGAACCAGACCGCTGCCACCGTGCCGGACACCGCCCCGGCCAAGAACAAGCGCACGCTCGTCGGCACCGTCGTCAGTGACAAGCGCGACAAGACCGTCACCGTGTTGATCGAGCGCCGCGCCGCGCACGAGCTCTACGGCAAGATCGTGGCGCGCTCGCGCAAGTACCACGCGCACTCCGTCAACAACGAGTTCAAGATGGGCGACGTGGTCGAGATCACCGAAGGTCGGCCGATTTCCAAGACCAAGTCGTGGACGGTCACGCGCCTGATCGAGAAGGCCAACCTGGTCTGATCGACCTCAAAGCCCCCACGCCCGAATCGAACGGCCGGCCGCTGGATACTCCAGCCCCGGCCGGTTTGCTTTTCACCCCCAAGGAGCACCCATGTTGAAAGTTGGCGACAAACTGCCCGCAGGCAGCCTGCAGGAATTCATCGAAGTTGAAGGCGACGGCTGCTCGATCGGCCCCAACAGTTTTGATGTCGAGAAGGCAGTAGCCGGCAAGAAGATCGCCATTTTCGCGCTGCCCGGCGCCTTCACGCCTACCTGCTCGGCCAAGCATGTGCCGGGTTATGTCGAGAACGCCGCCGCGCTCAAGGCCGCCGGTGTCGACGAGATCTGGTGCGTGTCGGTGAACGACGCTTTCGTCATGGGCGCCTGGGGCCGCGAGCAGAAGAGCGGCGGCAAGGTGCGCATGATGGCCGACGGCAGCGCCGCCTTCGCGCAAGCCACCGGGCTCACGCTGGACCTGACGGCCCGCGGCATGGGCCTGCGCTCGAACCGCTATTCGATGCTTGTCGTCGATGGCGTGGTCAAGTCGCTCAATGTCGAAGCACCGGGCAAGTTCGAGGTCAGCGACGCAGCGACGATGCTCAAGCAGGCCAAAGAACTGGCCTGATCGGCAGTCGCCTCAGCGCAAAAGCCCGCCGCGTTCCGGCGGGCTTTTGCGTTCCGCGCAGCTCCTGCCGTCATTCGTAGGCCAGCGCCTCACGTGCCGGCTGGCGCAGCACGGCCATCACGGCCAAGCCCACCGCCAGCATCAACACCACCAGGCCCAGACCCAGCAAGGCCAGGCCGTGGAAAGAAAAACGCAGTGGCACGGCCACATGCAAGAGGCTCACCGACGCCGCATGGTTCAACCCCAGCGTCATGGCGATCGACAAGGCCAGCGCCAGCAGCATGCCCAGCAGCGCCACCGCCAGGCCCTCGCCGACGAAGATGGCCAGGATGCTGCGCGGCGTGGCGCCGATGGCGCGCAGCACGCCGATCTCGCGCGTGCGCTCGAGCACGTTCAGGCTGGTGCTGGCGGCGAGCACGATCGCGCCCACCAGCGCCACGGCCAGCGCCACCACCTGGATGACATCGCCGACGACCTTGAAATGTTCATCCAGCGCGTCGCGAAAGACCGCACGCGACAGCAGCTGGCTCGGCGTGTGGCGCGCGTCGGTCAGCGCCTGGTCGAGCGCGGCCAGCACGGGCTCCAACTCGGGGCCGGCGGCCTTGATGCGCAACACGGTTGATGCGTCGCCCAGGACGGTGATGGCTTCAAAACCCGCCATCGTGGTGTAGAGCATGGGCTGGCCGATCTCTTCGACCATGCCTACCACCTGCACCGTGCTGCCGCGCTCGCGGTGGCGCAATTCGAGCCGGCTGCCGACCCGAAGCGACGGGTCGAGCTCTTGCATCGTGCGCGTCATCAGCACTTCGTCGCTGGCGTCAGTGCGCAGCGCCCGGCCCTGCAGCACGGGCAGCTTGAAGAGCCGGCTCTGCGCCGGCACGGCCGTCACCGCCAGACTCGTTCCTGCCTGGCCGCCCAGGCTCGCGCCGCTGCGGCGCCAGGCTTCCGCGATGGCGACATCGGGCACGCGCTGCGCGATGGCCTCCAGTTCCGCCGCCGCGGCCGGCCGCTGCAGGATGACCTCGATGTCGTGGCCCTGCTGGGCGAGGCTGTGGTCGATGACCTGCATCAAGCTTTCGTAATTGCTGTGTGTCGTCAGCAGCAGCGCACCGCCACAGGCCAGTGCCAGCACGATGAGCGTTAGGCGCCCCGGCCGGCGAAAGCTGTTGCGCAGCGCCAGTGTCGCGCGCAACCGGCCGGGCCAGCGCAGCAGCCAGGTGTGCCAGCGTCGCGCCTTGCCGCTGGCCGGCGACAGGCCCGGGTCCTGTATCGCCTGGCGCGGCGTGGTGCCCACGGCGCGCCAGATCGGCAGCGCCATGGCCAGCAGCGGCAGCAGCAGCAGCGTGGCCACCTCCAACTGGCGCAGGCTCGCCGGCACCGCCCACGAGGCGATGTCGATGTTCATCGTCAGCTGTTGTTGTGTCACCAGCGCCCGCCCGAGCCAAGCCCCCAGCGGCAGCGCCAACAGGCAGGCCACGAGCAGCAGCGGTAGCACCAGCGCGGCGTATTGCAGCGCGACCTGGCCGCGCGTGGCGCCCAGCGTCTTGAGGATGCCGACGATGCGCACTTCGCGCTTCATCCACAGCGACACCATGTACGCCGCCAGCGCCGCGCTGCAACAAAAGGCCATGGCGGCTAACACTCCAAGCACGCGCAATGCGGCGTTCATCAGCGGTGCATGCGGATGCGCCGCAGGCATGACCTCGATGCGTGGCCTGCTGCGGCCCAGCTTCGTGGTGTAGGCCGCCAGCTCCTGGCTCAGTGCGACGGCGTCTTCACGGCTGGCGCGCTGCGCCATCTTCACCAGCAGCTGGTCGGGCGTGGTGACGGGCGTCAGCGCCGCGGCCACGGCCGGCGTGGCGTAGCCGTAGAAGAAGCGGTCCTGCGTGCTGGGCGCCACGGCAGCGTCGTGCACCCAGCCCGCCAGCGGCACGCTGACCACCGCGCCGCCCGGGCCGCGCAGGCGCAAAGGCTGGCCGGGGTGGGCCTGCAGCATAGTCGCGCCGGACTGTTCGATCCACAGCCCGGCGTCGTCGGCCGCCACTGCGGCCTCATGCGTATGTGAATGCAATGGGCCGACGCTGGTGCGACCAACATTCGAGAGCACCTGGGGCAGGATGACGAGCCGCAGCGGCAGCCATCTGCCATCGGGCAGGGCCAGACGCGTGAGCAGGCTGCGGCGCACCGCCACCGCCGCCACACCTTCTTGCGCCGCCACGCCGGCCAGCAGCTCGGCGTCGATGCGGTCGAACCAGAGCACGATGTCGGGCGCGGCCGCCGACTGGAAACTCCGCGCCGTTTCGCGGCGCAGCACGGCTTGCGCGTCGAGGGCGGCGACCACGCCGGCTGCGCCGAGCACGAGCACGATGACGATGAGCGTGATCTGCGCGCGGTAGGCGCGCAAGTCGGCAGCCATCTTGCGCCAGCGCATGTTCATGCGGCGGCCGCCGTGTCGCGCCACACCGCGCCGTCGCGCAGCTCGACCACGCGCCTGGCCGCATGCGCCAGGCGCTCGTCGTGCGTGACGATGAGCAGCGTCTTGCCTTGCTGCGCCAGCGCCGTGAAGAGGGCGACCACGGCCTCGGCGCTGTCGCTGTCGAGGTTGCCGGTGGGCTCGTCGGCCAGCAGCAGTGGTGGGTCGTTGGCCAGTGCGCGCGCAATCGCCGCGCGCTGTTGTTGCCCGCCCGAAAGCATCGCCGGCAGCTTGTGCGCCTGCTCGGGGATGCCGACCTGCTCCAGCAACATCAAACCGCGGGGCCGGCGCTGCGTCGGCGCGACGTGGCCGACCAGGTCCATCGCCAGCTGGATGTTTTCCAGCACCGTGAGCGTGGGCAGCAGCTGGAAGAACTGGAAGACCACGCCGACATGGCGCCCGCGCCAGCGCGCGAGCTGGCTTTCGCCCAATGCCGCCGGTGCCGTGCCGGCCACGCGCACCTGGCCGCTCGTCGGCCGGTCGATGCCGGCGATGAGGTTCAGCAGCGTCGACTTGCCGCTGCCCGAACGCCCGAGCACGGCCACATGTTCACCCGGCGCAATGTGCAGTGAGACCTCGCGCAGCGCCGTTTGCGCCACGCCGCCGCGCACGGCAAAGCTGCGCGCCACCTTGTCCAGCGTGATCATCCGGCGCCACCCGCAGCACCCATGCGCTTCAGGCGAAAGAGGTCGCTGTGCACGAGCCGGCCGGCAGCGTCGAAGCCAAGCGCCTTCACGTCGGCGCGCTCCGTGCTGTAGCGAAATTCGACGCTGGCGACGCGAAACGCGCCACTGCCAACGACCGACTGCACGGTCATGCTTTGCGGGCCAGGCAGGCGCTCCACGGCCTGCAGGAAGTAAGCGCTCGGCTTCTCGCCCGCGGGCAGGTCGTCGATGCCGTACTGCTCGGACAAGCGAGCCAGAAGCGGCCGGCCGTCACGCGCCATCAGCGCTGCCGCCAGCTCGCGCAGGAAGCTCTCGACGGCGACGTCCACCACCACCGCGCTGGCGGTGCTCACCTGTGCCAACTGCCTGGGTGGAGCGGCCTTGGGCTGGGGCGGTGGGTCACCGTGCAGCCATTTGCCGAGCTGCCCCAACTGTGCAAGTTGGGGTGCTGCGTCCGCCGCGCTCGCGCCACTGCCCAGTGCCAGCGCCGTGATGAAAATCGTAAGCGTCGATGTTGCACAGGCCATGGGTCGGATTCCCCGAGTGAATTCAGGCCCAGCCTAAAGCCTTTGCACGTGCGCGTTCGGCCATGCGACCAAGCACCACCCTGGGTGACGGGCACGGCCGTGCCGCGACGAAGTCCGCCCCTTGTGCAAACTCAGGCGTGCCGCGTCGTGAAAGGCGGTGTCGGTGCCGCCGGATCCGTGCTGTCGAAGCGCTCGTACTCGGCGATCACCTGCGCCCCCAGCAAGAGCAGCGTGGCGGCCACTTCCAGGCTAAGCAGCACGGCCACGGCGGTGGTCAGCGAGCCGTAGACCGTGCTGATCTGCGACAGCGTGGTGAAGTACCACGCGAGCCCGTGGCGCGACAGTTCCCACAGCAAGGCCGCGGTCACGGCACCGACCAGGGCGTGGCGCAGCGAGAGCCGGCCCACCGGCATCACCAGGTAGACCGAGGCGATGACGAAGACTTCACCGACCAGCCCGAGCAGGTAGAGCAACAGCCCCGAGAGGCCGCCTAGCGACCAGCTGCGCCAGAGGAACTCGGCGCGTGCCTGGCCCATCGACTGCAGGCTGCCCACCACCGCCGTGACGAGCAGGAAACCCAGCCCCAGGCACAGGATGTAAGCGTAGGGCAGCAGCGCAGAGATGAGGAAGTGCCGCCGCCTGATGGCGACGCGGTGAAAGAAGATCACCGACAGGGCGTTCTCCAGCACCGTGAAGGCGAGTGAGCTGAAGAACATCATGCTCACCAACAGCACCCAGCCCATCACTTCACGATGGGCCAGGAACTGCGCGAGCTCATGCACGATGGCTTGCGACTGCCCCGGCACCAGCCATTCAAGGTAGCGCGCCTTCGTCTCCAGCAACTCGGCCTGCGCCACGAAGTGCGAAAGCGCGATCACCGTCAGGATCAGCAGCGGCACGATCGACAGCAGCGCGTAGTACGCCACCGCCCCCGCCAGCAGCAGCCCCTGGTTGGCGCGAAACCCCTTCAGCGTGCGCACGACGAAGAGCCACGGGTGGGCGAGCACCTGCGCGGCATGATGACCGAAGCGCGACGAAGAGGTCTTGCTCAATTTGCGGCAAATCAGCTCATGCGAATCGCACCGTGCTCACCCAGGCCGGTAGGCGGCTTGCCGGTGATGACGGCCTTGGCCATGTGAAACATCTGGACGACTTTGCTTGCATCGACGTCCCAATAGTTGGCGTGCACGATCTTCACCTGCACCAGTGCCAGGTCGGCATCGCTCGGGCCGCCCGGAAACCAGGCCTGGGCCAGCTTGGTCCACAGCTGGCGCTTCTTTTCGTCGTTCTCCACCACCGCGGCCGTGCCCGACACCGAGACGTAGCTGTCCGCACCAGGATCGGCGTAGACCACATTGACCACTGGGTCCCGCGCCAGGTCGGCCACCGGCTCACCGGCGCGCGACATGAAGAACCACAGGCTCGAGTCTTCGTCGACGGCGCTGTTTTGCGTGGTCATGGGCCGCGCGTGCAGGTGGCCATTGGCGTGGCGCGTGGTGAACATCGCGAAGCGGATGTCCTTGATCATCTCCCACAGCTGCGCCCGAGCTTCGGCGTGGCTTGGGGTGGCGAGGGTCTCTTCGGTGTGCATGGCGAGCCTTTCAAGTGGCGATGGAGGAAGCCGATTGCAGCCGCCATGGCCGGGCCAGGCGATCAGGCGCAGCGCCCATGAGGTGTAGGACGGCAACCTCTGACACGCGCATGGCCGCGGACGGCTTGTTCCTACGCCGGTCCGGCCGTATCTCCGATGCACACCGCGTGCCACGGACGTTAGCGTCAGCCAGGTGAAGAATCGATCCTGGGCGCCGCTTTACACCGCGTTGGCCGCGGCCGCGTTGCTGGCCCTGTCCAGTTGCGCCGTTTGGAAAGTCAACCGCGCCGTCGAATTGGCGC
>JANLYV010000316.1:0-1952 GCA_031365825.1 Rubrivivax sp.
CAGGTGTGTTGAAGCCCAGTCGCTTGCGGGGTCTGTTGTTAAAATCGTCCACGATGTGATCGCACTGGGTCTGCGTGACCGAGCTCATGCAGGTGCCCGTGGGTAGGTACTGCCGGACCAGGCCGTTGAAGTTATAGTTGCTGCCCCGCTCCCACGAGCGGTACGGCGTTGCGAGAGCCCGTCAGGAATTTTGTGTGTGAGGCATAGCATGACGACCAGGAGCATGTATGCCAAGCAAGACGAAGTTGAAGAACGCGGCCATTGCGGCCAGGTCGGCGGCGCTGCCGTCCATTCCCAAGGAACTGATTGACCAGTTCGTGACCGGCCCGATGAGCGCCGAGGCGGTGAACGCCGCGTCGGTGGCGTTCAAGAAGGCACTGATCGAGCGCGCTCTGGGTGCCGAGCTCGGCCACCACCTGGGCTACCAGAGCGGCGACGCCAAGCCCGATGCGGCTGTGAACCACCGCAACGGCAAGAGCGGCAAGACCGTGCTGACCGACGACGGCCCGCTGCGCATTGAAGTGCCGCGCGACCGCGAGGGCAGCTTCGAGCCGCTGCTGATCCCCAAGCACGAGCGCCGCTTCACCGGTTTTGACGACAAGATCATCGCCATGTACGCGCGCGGTATGACGATGCGCGAGGTGCAAGGCTTCCTGGCCGAGAGCTACGGCGTGGAGGTCAGCCCCGAGTTCATCAGCAGCGTCACCGACGCCGTCATGGCCGAAGTCGGCGCCTGGCAGGCCCGCCCGCTCGAGCCGATGTACCCGGTGGTGTTCTTCGACGCGCTGCGGGTGAAGATCCGCGAGGACGCCGTGGTGCGCAACAAGGCCATCTACCTGGCGCTGGGCGTGCTGCCCGACGGTACGCGCGACATCCTCGGGTTGTGGATCGAGGGCACCGAGGGGGCCAAGTTCTGGATGAAGGTCTTCAACGACCTGAAGACGCGCGGCGTGGCCGACATCCTGATCGCCGTGACCGATGGCCTGAAGGGCATGGCCGAAGCCCTGGGCGCGGTGTTTCCAGCCACCACGCTGCAGACCTGCATCGTGCACCTGATCCGTAACTCCCTGGACTACGCGAGCTGGAAGGAACGCAAGGCGCTGGCTGCGGCGATCAAGCCGATCTACACCGCTCCCAGCGCTGAGGCCGCCCAGGCCGAGCTGGATGCCTTCGAGCAAGGGGCGTGGGGCCGCAAGTTCCCGACCGTGGTGGCCGCATGGCGCCGAGCCTGGGCACACGTGATTCCGTTCTTCGCCTTCCCGCCGGCGGTGCGCAAGGTGATCTACACCACCAACGCCATCGAGAGCATCAACGCGCGGCTGCGCAAGATCATCAAGACGCGCGGGCACTTCCCCAGCGACGACGCGGCCAGCAAACTGATCTGGCTGGCGCTGCGCAACATAACAGCCGACTGGGGCCGCGCGGCCAAGGACTGGAAGGAGGCAATGAACCAATTCGCAATCCTCTACGAAGACCGATTCACCAGAGCAGCCGCGTAATATGCGGCACCGACTTGCCCACCGCGTCGGTCGTTCGTCGCAAGCGACGCCCGCCGCCGTGGACAAGTCTCCGAGCGCCTCGCACACAAAAATCCAGACACTCCCGAAGTGGATTTCAGCGCGCCCGCCGCCGACCTCCGCCGCGCCAGCACCACACGCGCAGGCAAGTACCGGTACGAGAACGGCGGCGACGGAACTTCGTATGCAACAGCGATGATGACCGGTGCAGCGTCATTGTGGCCGGCACGTCATGGCAGCTTACTCACCGCCGCGTATCCGCAGCCTTGGCAACGCGTCGCGGCATTCACCGAGCTTATAGGCTCTACCGCGCGCAAGCCATCGCTGTGGCAACTCGGCTCATTTGGCGCAAGCGTCCTCGACGTCGAGGCACTCCTGCTTGCGCCTCTCCCTTCGGCGTCGAGTCTGACAAAGGCGCCAACGGCATAGACGGCC
>JANLYV010000533.1:0-10022 GCA_031365825.1 Rubrivivax sp.
CCTGCTCCAAGTCGTCAGGCGCGGCCAGCCAGGAACGCACGAAAGCCGACCATGACCCAGCTTAAAAAGCTCTCAACCGCCGACCTCGACCAGTTGGTCAAAGAGGCCGACCTAGGCGGACGCGAGCCTACCGGCGCCGTCGGCCAGATGCTCGCGCTGATCGCAGGCGCATGGTCGATCTTCCAGCTCTGGTACGCCTCACCGCTGCCCTTCGTGTTCGGCTTCGGCATCTTCAACGACACCGAAGCGCGGGCGATTCACCTGTCGTTTGCAGTCTTCCTGGCCTTCTGCGCCTACCCGGCCTTCAAGCGCTCATCACGAACACAGGTGCCGGTCGTCGACTGGGTGCTGGCGGCCATCGGCGCCTTCTGCGCGGCGTATCTCTTCCTCTTCTACAAGGAACTCGCCACACGACCAGGCCAGCCGACCACGATCGACATCGTCGCCGGTTCCGTTGGGGTGCTGGTGATGCTCGAGGCCACGCGCCGTGCCATGGGCACGGGCATGCTCATCACCACCGGCGTCTTTCTCGCCTTCGTCTTCGCCGGGCCATTCATGCCCGACGTCATCCTGCACAAAGGCGCGTCGCTGCAGCGCTTCATCTCGCACATGTGGCTCACCACCGAGGGCGTCTACGGCGTCGCACTCGGCGTCTCGGTGCAGTTCATCTTTCTCTTCGTGCTCTTCGGCACGCTGCTCGACATCGCCGGTGCCGGCAACTTCATGCTGCAGATGTCGCTGGCCCTGCTGGGCCACCTGCGCGGCGGGCCGGCCAAGGTGGCGGTGGTGTCGTCGGCGCTGAACGGCGTGGTCTCGGGCTCGTCGGTGTCCAACGTCGTCTCGGGCGGCATCTTCACCATCCCGCTCATGAAGCGCACCGGCTACTCGGGTGTGAAGGCCGGGGCCATCGAAGCGGCGTCGTCTATCAACGGCCAGATCATGCCGCCGGTGATGGGCGCGGCAGCTTTCCTGATGGTCGAATACGTCGGCATTCCGTATTCCGAGATCGTCAAGCATGCGCTCCTTCCGGCTGTTATTTCCTACATCGCGCTGTTCTACATCGTGCACCTGGAAGCGCTGAAATTCGACATCCAGCCGCTGCAGCGTGACCGCATTCCGCCCTGGAGGGAACGCCTCACCGGCTGGGGACTTGGCTTCACCGGCACCGTCGTCGCCAGTGCCTTGATCTACTACGCCATCACCGGCCTGCAGGCCATCGCTGGCGCTGCGGCGCCCTGGGCGCTGGCGGCCTTCGCGGTGGCGTCCTACGTCGGCTTGATGGCCTATTCGTCGCGCCATCCCGACGTGCCGCAAGACGACCCGACCAACCCTGCCATCAAGCTGCCGCTGCCCTGGCCCACGGTGCGCGCCGGGCTGCACTTCTTCATCCCTATCGTCGTGCTCTTGTGGTGTTTGATGGCCGAAGAGTTGTCGCCGGGTTTGTCGGCTTTCTGGGCGACTGTAGCCACCATCGCACTGGTGCTGGCGCAACCGCTGATGTTGTGCTGGCTGCGCGGCATCGGCACGCCGGCACAGGCCTGGCGCAAAGGGCTGGCCGACCTGTGGCGCGGCCTGGTACTCGGTGCGCGCAACATGATCGGCATCGGCGTCGCCTGCGCCAGCGCCGGGCTCATCGTCGGCGCCATCACGCTCACCGGCGTTGGCCTGATGATGACCGACCTGGTCGAGCTCGTCTCCGCCGGCAACGTGCTGGTGATGCTGCTGCTCACCGCCGTGATCTGCCTGCTCATAGGCGCTGGTGTGCCCACCACCGCCAACTACATCCTCGTGGCCACGCTGATGGCGCCGGTGATCGTCGAGCTCGGCGCGCGCAGCGGCCTGGTCATCCCGCTCATCGCCGTGCACCTCTTCGTTTTCTACTTCGGCATCATGGCCGACGTCACGCCGCCGGTGGGCCTGGCCTCGTATGCCGCCGCGGCGATTTCGGGCGACGACCCGAATGCCACGGGCTGGCAGGCCACCTGGTACAGCCTGCGCACCACCGTGCTGCCTTTTGTCTTCATCTTCAACCCGCAGCTGCTGCTCATCGGCGTCGGCTCCTGGGTCGACGTGGTGTTGGTCTGCATCGGCGGCACGGTGGCGTCGCTGCTCTTTGCCGCGGCCACGATGGGCTGGTTCCGTGAGCGCTGCAACGCCTTGGAGGTGCTGGTGCTGCTGCTGGCCACCTTCCTCTTCTTCCGCCCCGACTGGGTCATCGACCGCTTCGTGCCCAAGTACATCAGCGCACCGGCGGCTGACATTTACACCGAGGCCGACAAGCTCGTGAAAGACGAATGGCTGGTGGTCGGCATTGCCGGCACCGACATCGACGGCGACAAGATCACCAAGACCGTGGCCCTGCCCATGGGCGAAGGCAAGAGCGGGCGCGAGCGGCTGCGCGATGGCGGCGTGACCATCAGCCAGCTGGGTGCCGAGGTCGAGATCGCCAGCGTCAAGTTTGGCAGCCGCGCGCGCAAGCTCGGCGTCGAGCAAGGCTACAAGGTGAACGAGCTGAAACTGCCGAACCCGGCACGGCCGTCGCCGCACTGGGTGTTGATCCCGGCGGGTGGCCTGGCGCTGCTGGTGTGGGTGCTGCAGGGGCGGCGGCGCGGGTCCGGGCTGAATCCCATCAAGGAGCGCACATGACCCGCATCGCCCTCATCCACGCGCTGACGCATTCGCTCGCGCCCATCAACGACGCACTCGCGCGCGACTGGCCCGAGGCCACGCGCATGAACCTGCTCGACGACAGCCTCTCGGCCGACCTGGCGCGTGCCGGTGCACCGGACGCGGCCATGACGCAGCGCTTCATCAGCCTGGCCGACTACGCCGTGGCCCAGGGCGCCGACGCCATTCTCTTCACCTGCTCTGCCTTCGGGCCTTGCATTGACGCGGTGAAGGTGCGGCATGCCGCGATGCCCGTGCTCAAGCCCAACGAAGCCATGATCGACGAGGCCGTGGCGCTGGCGCGGCAGCGTGGTGGTGTGATCGGTTTGCTGGCGAGCTTTGCGCCGACGCTGGTCAGCATGCCGGCGGAATTTCCGCCCGGTGTGCCGGTGCAAACGGCGTTAGTCGAGAGTGCGATGCACGCGCTGAACCGTGACGACACCGCCGCGCACGACGCCGCAGTGGCCGAGGCCGCCGCGAGCCTGGCCGCCGCAGGCTGCTGCGTCATCGCCCTGGCGCAGTTCAGCATGGCGCGTGCGGCAGCTGCTGTCGCGGCACGCACCGGGCTGCCGGTGTTGACCACGCCCGACACCGCCGTGCGCCGGCTGCGCAGCCTGCTCGGCTGAACGCCGGCCGCCTCACTGCCCCAGCACCACGCCTTCGCGCCGCGGGTCGGCGCCGCCGAACCAGCCGGTCGGTGTGCGCTGAATCGCCTGCAGCCCGCTCGTCATGTCACTTTGCACGACCTGGTGTCCACGCTCCTGAAGCGTTAGCACGGTCGCTGCAGGGAAGCGGCCGTGCTCCAGCACGGTGGGCCCGTTGAAGCTGCCGAAGTTGGGCAGGTTGATGGCCTGCTGCGCGTTCAGGCCCCAGTCAAGCGTGGCGATCAGGGTCTTGGCCGTGAAGTGGATGATGGCCGCACCACCAGGCGAGCCCAGGCTCATCAGCAAGCGGCCATCGGCCTTGTCGAACACCAGCGTCGGGCTCATGCTCGAGCGTGGGCGCTTCCCCGGCTGCACACGGTTGGCAATGGCGCGGCCTAGCGCATCGGTGGGCAGCATCGAAAAGTCGGTGAGCTGGTTGTTGAGCAGGAAACCGCCGGCCAGGCCGGTGCCGCCGTCGCTCATCACGCGCGCGCCGAACACGGCTTCGATGGTCGTGGTCATCGCCACCGCACGGCCTTCACCGTCGACGATGCTGATGTGGCTGGTGCCGTGCTCGATTTGCTCGGCCTGCGCAGCCAAGGACATCACGGCGCCGATGGGCTGGCCGGGCGCGGCCTGACCCATGCTCCTGGCGCCTATGAGCGCGGCGCGCTGGCGCAGGTAGTTGTCGTCCAGCAGGCTGGCCCAGCGGCCGGCCGGCGCGCCGATGAAGGCCGGGTCGGCGATGTACTGGCCGCGGTCGGCGAAGGCCAGGCGCGCGGCTTCGGTATAGAGGTGCAACCACGCCGCCGATGGCACGCCATCCGCCAGCGCCGCAGACGCTGGTGGCACACGCTCGAGCAAGCCCAGGATCTGCATCACGGTGAGGTGCCCCGACGATGGCGGTGGCATGCCGCAGACGCGCAAGCGCGTCTTCCAGTCGGTGCAGATCGGCTCGCGCTGCACGGCGCTGTAGCCGGCAAGATCGCCCAGCGCCAGGCGGCCCGGATTGGTGGGGTGGCCGCGCACGCGGCGCACCATGTCTTCGGCCACCGCGCCTTGGTGCAGCGCGGCGCTGCCACGCGCCGCGATGTCACGCAGCACTGCCGCCAAGGCCGGGTTGCGCAGTACATGGCCCACCGGATGCGGCTGGCCATCGGCGCGGTAAAAGTAGGCAGCTGCCTGGGCATCAGCCTTCAACGCCGTCTCGCCCTTGAGTTGCGTGTACAGACGCGGGCTCAGCGCGAAGCCCTGCTCGGCCAGGGTGATCGCCGGTTGCAGCAGTTGTGCCCAGCGCAGCCGGCCATGCACGCGGTGCGCCATCTCCAGCATCTTTACGGCGCCCGGCACACCCACCGCGCGGCCACCGACCACGGCTTGATTGAAGGGCATGGGCTTGCCGTCGGCTTGCAGGAAGAGGCGCTCGTCGGCCGCGGCCGGCGCGGTTTCGCGGCCGTCGAAGGCGGTGACTTGTTGGCCGTCGAAATGCAGCATGAAAGCACCGCCGCCGATGCCGCTGGACTGCGGCTCGACCAGCGCTAACACCATTTGTACGGCCACAGCTGCATCCACCGCGGTGCCGCCAGCGCGCAGCACCTGCGCACCGGCATCGGTGGCCAGCGGGTTGGCCGCCGCGACGGCGAAGCGTGTCAACGCCCAGCCCGGTTTTTCCTCGTAGCCCGAGGCGCCTTCGGGCATGGGCGGGACGCTGTAGTCCAGCGTCGGCGTGGCGCAGGCAGTGAGCAGTGCCAGCACGCACAAGGGCTTCGACAGGCTCGGCCCGAACGGGGGTTTGAAAAGCGGTGGTCGCGAAAACGGTGGTTGCGATAGCGGATTCATCGTGCACCTACGCTTGTTCGCCCAGAAACCCATGCTCAGCCAGCAACGCGCGCAAGTCCGCCGAAAACCCGCCCAGCAGGTCGGGGTCGTACTTGATCTTGCTGGTGTAGTACTGCGCCAGCGACGTGATGCCATGCTCGGCCATCAGGTCGATGACCTGCTGGCCCATCGATCGATACCGCTCCCAGCCGCGCACGTCGCGCCGGCTGAAGTGGGCGTCGATGTCGGCGGCGTCGGGGTCGTGATAACGCTCGTCATGGACCCACGCCGCGGGTGGCAGCCGGTCGCGCTGCGCCGGGGCTTCGGCCGGCCAGCCCACCACCATGCTGGTGACCGGCAGGCAATGCTGCGGCAGCTCCAGGAACTTGGCGATGGCGCGCACGGCGTACAGCGTGGTGCCCATGTAGCACATGCCCAGGCCGTGCGACTGCAGCGCCAGCGCCGTGGTCTGCGCCAGGATGACGGCGTCGAAGGCCGCGACGTGCCACGCGCCGAGGTCGGCAAAGCCGAGCCGCGCACCGCGTTGCGCCAGCCACAGCCGCGTGCGGTGGCTGTCGGCGCAGAAGGTCAGCACCAGCGGCGCCTGCAGCACCATCGGCTGCTTGCCGTGCAGTTCATAGAGCACTCGTTTGCGCTCCACGTCGCGCGTGCGGATGACCGACACCATGTTCAGGTTGCCGCTGGACGAGCTGCCGGCGAGCGCCTGCGCCAGCACCGTGTCGAGCAGCGCCGGGTCGACAGTCCGCTCGGCATAACTGCGTATCGAACGGTGCCGGCTCATGAGCTCGGCGAAGGCTTCGGCGCGGTCGGGCATGCTCGTTCCACGTGGCTGGTTCGCGTCGATGATGAAGCCCGGCGCGAAGCCGCGATAGCCCGCGAAAGCCCTGGAGCCGCTGCTACACTGCGCGCCGTCAGGAGAGAGCTCCCGCTGCGGAGCCGCCGAAGGCGCAGAGGAACTGGCGACATCCAGGCCTCGAACGCTCAGGCAAAAGGACTGACTTTTTTCCTCACTGGAGAGAGGCCGCTGGTCACACGATGCGGCCCACCGAAGGGGCAAGGTACGCCGGTCCGGCCAGGATGGGGGCGCTGCCGAATCTCTCAGGTAAAGCGGACAGCGAGGGCACAAGCAACATCGGTGGCAGCATCGGTGTACTGGGTAGCCCTCCGCAGGAATCCGCGATGACCGACACCACCAAGCTGCTGACCACTCCGCTGCACGCCATGCATGTGCGCCTGGGCGCACGCATGGTGCCGTTTGCGGGCTACGAGATGCCGGTGAACTACCCCGGCGGCGTGATCGCCGAACACAAACATTGCCGCGCGTCGGCTGCGCTGTTCGACGTCGCGCACATGGGGCAGATCAAGCTGATCGGCGCAGAGAGCGCCGCAGCGCTGGAAAAGCTGGTGCCTATGGACATCATCGGCCTGGCACCTGGCCGCCAGCGCTACGCCTTCTTCACCAATGCCTCGGGCGGCGTGCTCGACGACCTGATGGTGGTGCGGCCCGACCCGGCCCAGCACGCCAGCGCACACGCCGGCTTCGGCGATCTGCTGCTCGTGGTCAACGCCGCCAACAAACACGCCGACCTGCTGCACCTGGCCACGCATGTCGGCCACCTGTGCCAGGTGGTGGCGCTGCCGGAGCGCGCCTTGCTGGCGCTGCAAGGGCCGCTGGCAGTAACGGCGCTCGGCCGACTGAATCCGGCGGTGGCGCAGCTCGGCTTCATGGGTGGCGGCGTGTTCGAGCTGAACGGCGCGAGCTGCTTCGTCACGCGCTCGGGCTACACCGGCGAAGACGGCTTCGAGATCTCGGTGCCCGATGCGCAGGCGACCGTGCTGGCCGAAGCGCTGCTGGCCCAACCCGAGGTCAGGCCCGCAGGCTTGGCCGCGCGCGACACGTTGCGGCTGGAAGCGGGGTTGTGCCTGCACGGCCATGACATCGATGCGACGACATCGCCGGTGGAAGCCGGCCTGACCTGGGCGATGCAGAAAGTGCGCCGCGCCGGCGGCGCGCGCGAAGGCGGCTACCCAGGCGCGGCGGCCATCGAAAAGCAACTTGCCGGCCATGCGCCGAGCAAGCGCGTGGGCCTGCTCGGCCTGGAGCGCGTGCCGGTGCGCGAGGGCGCCACCATCTTCGACGCCCACGGCCACAAGCTCGGCCACGTCACCAGCGGCACGCTCTCGCCCACGGTCAACCAGCCCATTGCCATGGCCTACCTGGCCAACAACCACGCGCTGCCGCACCACGAGGTCTACGCCGAAGTGCGTGGCAAACGGCTGCCGATGCGCGTCACCACCCTGCCTTTCACGCCGCACCGCTACCACCGCTAACCCCACACCTACGGAGACATCGCCCATGACGACCATGTTCACGCCCGATCACGAGTGGATCAACATCGAAGACCATGAAGCCGCCGTCGTCGGCATCACGCTTCACGCCCAGGAAGCGCTGGGCGACGTGGTCTTCGTCGACCTGCCCGAGGTCGGCCGCACCTACAAACGCGGCGAAGTCGCCGGTGTTGTCGAGTCGGTGAAGGCCGCGTCCGACATCTTCATGCCGGTGGAAGGCGAAGTCGTCGAGGTCAACGAAGAACTGCGTGCCGACCCGGCGCTGGCCAACCGCGACCCGATGTGCAACGGCTGGTTCTTCAAGGTGCACGTCACGCACATGGAACATTTCGACGCGCTGATGGACCCGCCCGGCTACGACGCGCTGCTGAAGAAGCTCTAAGACACACCCGCCCCCGTTCGGGCTGAGCTTGTCGAAGCCCACCCTTCGACAAGCTCAGGGCGAACGGGAATACAAGCTCAGGGTGCCTGGATCTGTTCCACCCTGCACGACTCCGCCCCATCATGTTGATGTCCTCGATCACCCCCTTGTCCGAACTCGAAAACGCGAGCGAATTCCAGGCACGCCACATCGGCCCCTTCGTCGACGACGAGGCACATATGCTGTCGGTGATCGGCGCGGCTTCCAGGCGCGCGCTGATCGAATCCATCGTGCCGCGCTCGATCGCGCGCAGCCAGCCTATGCACCTGCCGCCGGCGGTGAGCGAGGCGCAGGCGCTGGCGGAAATCAAGGCGCTGGCGGCGCAGAACCTGGTGCTGAAGAGTTTCATCGGCCAGGGCTACCACGGCACGCACACGCCCGGCGTTATTCAACGCAACATCCTCGAGAACCCGGCCTGGTACACGGCCTACACGCCCTACCAGGCAGAGATCTCGCAAGGCCGCATGGAAGCGCTGGTGAACTTCCAGACCATGGTCTGCGACCTCACCGGCATGGCCATCGCCAACGCCTCGATGCTGGACGAAGCCACGGCCGCGGCCGAAGCCATGACGCTGGCCAGGCGCAGCGTGAAAAACAAGAGCGACACCGTGATCGTCGCCGGCGACTGCCATCCGCAGACCATCGAAGTCATACGCACCCGCGCCGAGCCGCTGGGGCTGAAGGTGTTGGTCGGTTTTGCGCCGGCGCTGATGCAAACGAGCGACTACTTCGCCGTCATCGCGCAGTACCCGTCGACCACCGGCCTGATCCACGACCTGGCGCCGTTCGTGCAGCAAGCCCATGCCAAACAGGCGGCCTTCATCGTCTGCGCCGACCTGCTGGCGCTGACGCTGCTGGTGCCGCCGGGCGAATTCGATGCCGACATCGTCGTCGGCAATACGCAGCGCTTCGGCGTGCCCATGGGTGGTGGCGGCCCGCATGCCGCCTACCTCGCCTGCCGCGACGAATTCAAGCGTTCGATGCCGGGGCGGCTGGTGGGTGTGAGCGTCGACGTGCATGGCAAGCCGGCGTACCGGCTGGCGCTGCAGACGCGCGAACAGCACATCCGGCGCGAAAAGGCCACGTCCAACATCTGCACGGCGCAGGTGCTCTTGGCCGTCATCGCCAGCATGTACGCCGTCTACCACGGGCCGGCAGGCTTGAAGCGCATCGCGCTGCGCGTGGCCAGCTTCACCGCCATGTTGGCGCAGGGGCTGACGCGCATGGGCCTGAAGGTCATCACGCCGCAGGCCTTCGACACCCTCACGATCGAAACCGGCACACGCAGCGACGAGGTGATGCAGGGTGCGCTGGCGGCGGGCGCCAACCTGCGCCGCATCTCGCCCACGCTGGTGAGCGTGGCGCTGGACGAGACGAGCACACGCGAGGACATCGCCGCGCTGTGGTCGTGGTTCGCGCCGGCGGGCGCGGCGCTGCCCGAGGTGGCCGCGTTCGAGCGTGGCGTCGAGCCGATGATTCCACCCGCGCTGCGCCGCAAGAGCAGCTTCCTCACGCACCCGGTGTTCAACAGCCACCACAGCGAGACCGAGATGCTGCGCTACATCCGCAGCCTGAGCGACAAGGACCTGGCGCTGGACCGCAGCATGATCCCGCTGGGTTCGTGCACGATGAAGCTCAACGCCACGAGCGAGATGATGCCCATCACCTGGCCCGAGTTCGCGCACATCCATCCGTTTGCGCCGTCAGATCAACTCAAAGGTTATTGGGCGCTGAACGATCAGCTCTGCGCCTGGCTGGCCCAGGCCACGGGTTACGCCGGCGTGAGCCTGCAGCCCAACGCCGGCTCGCAGGGCGAATACGCCGGGCTCCTGATCATCCATGCCTGGCACCAGTCGCGCGGCGAAGGCCACCGCGACATCTGCCTGATTCCCGAATCGGCGCATGGCACGAACCCGGCCAGCGCGCACATGGCCGGCATGAAGGTGGTGGTGGTGAAGTGCGACGCCATGGGCAACGTCGACATGGACGACCTGCAGGCCAAGTGCGAAACGCACAGCGCCAACCTGAGCGCGATGATGATCACCTACCCCAGCACGCACGGCGTGTTCGAGGTGCGCGTGAAGGAACTGTGCGCGCTGGTG
>JANLYV010000543.1:0-11062 GCA_031365825.1 Rubrivivax sp.
CGAACCCAGCAACAGGTTCCAGCCGTCGGCCAGCACGAAGAGCATGAGCTTGAAGGGCAGGGCCACCAGCACCGGGCTCAACATCATCATCCCCAGGCTCATCAGCACGCTGGCGACGATCATGTCGATGATGAGAAAGGGGATGAAGATCATGAAGCCGATCTGGAACGCGCTCTTCAGCTCGCTCGTGACGAAGGCCGGCACCAGCACGCGTAGCGGCACGCTTTCGCTCTTCACGTCGGCGGGCAGCTTGGCCAGCTTGGCGAAGAGCTGCATGTCGCTCTGGCGCGTTTGTTTGAGCATGAACTCGCGCATCGGCACCTCGCCGCGCTTGAGCGCTTCGTCGAAGGCGATGGTGTTCGCCTGGAAGGGCGCGTAGGCCTGCTCGTAGACCCGGTCGAGCGTGGGCGACATGACAAAGAAGGTGAGGAACAGCGACAGCCCGACGATCACCTGGTTCGGCGGCGCCGCCTGCGTGCCCAGCGCCTGGCGCAGGAGCGAGAGCACGATGACGATGCGCGTGAAGCCGGTCATTAGCAGCAGCAGCGCCGGCAGGAACGACAGCGCGGTAAAAAACAACAGCGTCTGGATCGGCACCGAATAGCTCGTGCCCGCGCCACCCTGCGCCACCACCAGCGGCAAGCTCGAGCCGGTGCCCGACTGCGCGAAGGCGGCGTCGATGCTGATCGCGCTGAACAGCAGCGCCAGCGCGACGCGATCAAGACGCACGCGCACCGCCTTCTCCGTCCTTCAACCGCGACAACAGTTGCGCAAAACCTTGCGCCGGCGTCGGTGGCACATCGGTGCCAGCCGTGGGCGTCAGCGTGTACAGCAGCGAGACACCCCCCGTGGCCACGCCCAGCACCAGCCAGCGCCTCTCGTCGCCCTGGCCGACCTCCACCGTCACCACCTTCTGCGAAGGTGAAAGCGCCAGGCTGGCCACGGTCTTCATCGGCCCCTGCGACAGCCGCGCGCCCATGGGCGTGCGCTTGAGGAACCACAGCGCCAGCGGGATCAGCGCCACGACGGCGATGAACCAGGCGAGCGCGCCAAAGGCATCTGACATATCAGGGATTGCTTCTGCGGCGATTCAACGATGGCTCAATGACGACTCAAGCGGCGCATGCGCTCGCTCGGCGTCACGATGTCGGTGAGTCGAATGCCGAACTTGTCGTTCACCACCACCACCTCGCCCTGCGCGATGAGGTAGCCGTTGACTAGCACGTCCATCGGTTCGCCGGCCAGCGCTTCGAGCTCCACCACCGAGCCCTGCGCCAGTTGCAGGATGTGCTTGATCGGGATGCGCGTGCGCCCCAGCTCCACGGTGAGTTGCACCGGGATGTCCAGGATCATGTTGATGTCGTTGCCCGCGGCGTTCACCGGCGTGGCGGCGAAGTTGGTGAACGACGCCGGCGCCACCGACTCGGCCGCGGTGGTCACGTCCGACGCGACTTCGTTGCGGCTCTCGGCCGCAGGGCCGCCCTCGGACAGGGCCGCGGCCCATTCGGCGGCCATGCGGTCTTCTTCGGACATGCTTGGGTTGGGCTGTGCGTGGGTGTCAGCTGACATGCTCTTGGGCTCCGATCCAGCTCAGGTTGGAGCTGGACAACAGTTGGTCGACCTTGATCGAATAACGCCCGCTTGACGTGCCGTAGTGGCAGTCGAGCACCGGCACACCGTCGACCTTGGCTTGCACCTGCGGGTCGAGGTCGAGCTCGATGAAGTCACCGGGCTTGAAGGACAGCAGTTGCTCCACCGTGGCCGGCGCCTGCGCCAGCTCGACCACGAGTTCGACCTGCGCGTCCTGCAGCTGCTGCTTGAGCAGGTTGACCCAGCGCCGGTCGGGTTCGGACGAGTCGCCCTGCGTCGTCGAATAGAGCACATCGCGTATCGGCTCCAGCGTGGCGTAGGGCACGCAGAAGTGCACCGAGCCCGAGCTCTCGCCGATCTCCAGCGTGAACGAGGTCGAGACCACGATTTCGCTCGGCGT
This sequence comes from Rubrivivax sp., assembly GCA_031365825.1. Taxonomy (GTDB): domain Bacteria; phylum Pseudomonadota; class Gammaproteobacteria; order Burkholderiales; family Burkholderiaceae_C; genus Rubrivivax. The sequence continues at coordinate 1,991 of JANLYV010000543.1, forward strand.
GGCGATGTTGGCGAATTGCGGCTGCATCTCCGAGCGCTGGAAGTCGAGTTCGAGCGGGTAGATGCCGGCCCACGCGCGCTTGTACTCGGCGATGATGGTTTCGACCAGGCGCAGGATCACGCGTGACTCGGTGGCCGAGAAGTCGCGGCCTTCGATGCGCGTGTGGAACTTGCCCACGCCGCCGAAGAGCGCGTCGATGACGGCGAACACCAGGCTCGGGTCGCACACGATCAGGCCACTGCCACGCAGCGGCCGTACGCTGCAGACGTTGAAGTTGGTCGGCACCACGATCTCGCGCAGGAAGGCGCTGTACTTCTGCACCTTGATGCCGCCGATCGAGACCTCGGGGCTCTTCCTGATGAGGTTGAACAGGCCGACGCGGATGTTGCGTGCGAAGCGCTCGTTGATGACCTCCATCGTCGGCATGCGGCCGCGGACGATGCGTTCCTGGTTGGCCAGGTCGTAGTTGCGGATGCCGCCCTGCGCGGCTTCTTCCTGCTCGAGCTTCTGGCTCTCGCCGGTGATGCCTTGCAGCAGCGCGTCGACTTCGTCCTGCGAGAGGATCTGCTGGTTCATTGCACGATGAAGTTCGAGAAGTGCACGGCCAGGATCGGCAGCGGCGGCTCAGCCTTCTTCGCCTTTTTCTTCTTCGGCTTGCCGTCTTCTTCGGCCGGCTCGGCCGCGGGCTCCTTGACGTTGACGCCGAGCGCGCGCGAAGCCGCGCGCTGCACCTCCTGCGCCAGCTTGAGCTTGCCTTCGCGCTCCAGCAGTTCCTGCGACGTCTTGTGCGCCAGCACCATCAGGATGTTGTTGCGGATGGCCGGCATGAAGACCTTGATCTGTTCGGCGTCCTTGGCTTCGAGCAGTTCGAGCGTGATGCCGACCTGCGCATAACGCTCGACTTCGCGGTCGGCCAGGTTGACGGTGAACATCTCCAGCGGCACGTAGGCCGGCGGCACCTTGGGGTCGCGCTTGGGGGCGGCCTTGGCGTCGGCCTTGTCAGCCTTGTCAGCCTTATCGGCTTTGTCTGCGCTGGTCGTCACTTCGTCGCCGTCTTCGTCGACGGGTGCCTTTTTCTTCAGCAGAAAGTAGCCGCCTGCGGCAAGCGCCAGCACCAGCGCCAAGGCGGCCGCCACGATGATGATCAGCTTCTTCTTGCCCTTCTTGGGGCTCGCGGCCTCCACGACGGGGGCGGCGGCAGCGGCGGCGGTGGACATGAGCGCTCCTGTGACTGACAGCCCGCGACTGCACGGGCGCAGCGCGGCTTGATCGGTCCATTATTCGAAGCGCACGCCAAACTCAAGGCGGGAAAAGAAGGCGCTTTGCCCGGCATTCGGCGGCCGGCATCCGACGACGCGGCGCGACCGCCGGCTTCAGGCGTAGAGGTCGACGACGCCGCGCTGCACGCGTGCAGTCACCAGGGTCGGCACGGCGGCGTCGGCCGGGTCGCCGTCGTCACCACGGCCGCGACGCGCGGCTGCCAGCTGGCCCCGCTGCGCCGGGTTCTGCGGCTGCTGGAAGACACCGCCACCGGCCATCGTGAAACCGGCGTCGCGCATCGCGCTGGCCAGTTGCGGCAGCGCCTGCTCCAGCGCCTGGCGTGTCTCGGCGTGGCTGGCCGCGAGCACCACCTGCGCGTTCCGGCCATCGAGTTCGATCTGCACCGCAATCGGCCCGAGCTCGGCCGGGTTCAGGTGCAGCCGCGCTTCGGGGATGCCGTTGCGCGTGAGCGTGCTGATCTGCAGGCCCAGCGCCGGCGCGAAGTCGCTCGAATGCAGGGCGGCACTGAGTTGGGCTTCGAAACCCGCCTTGAAGCCCGCGTCGGCATGGGTGCTGAGTGCGTTGACCTGGTTGGATGGCGGCATCGTCTGCGCCGCCGGCGCGGCAACAGAAAACACCGCGCCGGCGTTGAACGTGATCGGCGCGGCTGCTTCCGCGGAACGAGCTGCCGTCTGCCCGTCCTGCATGGCCGCCGCCACGGGTGCGGTCAAACGCGGTGCGGTGCCGACACCGACCCCGCGGCCACGTGCGCTGCTCTCGCGGCCGACGGGTACCGTCACCACGGGTGCCGCCGCAGGCAGTAACAGGGGCGTGGCCGAACCATCGGCAGCTGGTTCATCGGAGGCCGGCGCGGTCGAGGTACCCAGGCTCTGCACCGGCGGCTTGGTCACCGGGCCCGGCTTGCCGCCGCCCGCTGCCGGCCATGGCGCAGGCGTGGCCAACGTGCCATCCGCCACCTGGGGTGGCAAGGTCTCGGTTCGCGACCAACGGTCGCGCGCTTCCACTGCGTCGGCCGAGGTCGTGCTGGCTGTGCCGGGCAGGGCCGACTCGGTGCCGTTGACGGCGTCGACATCGATGTCCACCGCCGACTCGAGCCGCGGCGCGGGCTGCAGCGGCGCCAACATCGCCGCCAGCATCGCCGCCGTATCGGCCATGGTCTGTTGAGCCGTGGCCACCGCGTCGGTGGCCAAGGGCTCGGTGCCGATCGTGGCCAGCTCGTCGTCGGTGTCGATCGTCGCGGCCAGGTCGGGTTCGCCGGCAAGGGCCGGCGTCGATGCCTCGGCCGACACCTGGGCGGCGGCCGTCAGTGCCGCGTCGGTCAGTGTCTGGTCAGCGTTAGCCAGTGCGGTGGCGAAGGGCCCGGCCTCGCCCGCTGTGATGGCCGTGGTGGTGGCATCGGCGCCGGCCAGGGACGTGGGTGCACCGAGGCTGGCGATCAGGGCCACGCCCGCACTGGGGCCGACGGCGGGGTTGACGGCGCTGGTGTTCACGGGTTCACCGCCAGCGTCGGCGCGGCATGCCAGTGCGCCATCGCCGCGCGTTCGTCGCTGTGCCGTTGCTCGCGCGAAGCCTCGCTGCGCTGGCGCTCGTCGAGGCGGCGGCTCAGCAGTTTGCGTACCGAGGCCACGCGCGTCTCGCGCGCCAACAGCAGCTCGCGCGCCTGTTGCGTCTGCGTTTGCGCCAGTTGTTGCTGCTGCTGCAGCTGCTCCAGCGCATGGTCCAGCCGCGCCACGAACGACTGGTAGCTGTGCACCACCTCGATCGCTGCGGCCTGGCGGAACTGCGTCGACCAGCGTTGGCGGTACTGCTCACGGTAGCTGGACAGCTGCTCCATCTGTGCCTGCAGCCGGCGCGTCTGCTCCAGGCACAGGTACATGTGGGCCGTGGCTTCGTCGCGCGCGGCCACGGCGTGGTCGAGCACGGTTTGCAGGGCTGACAAAGAAGCTTGTGTGTTCATGTCGAGGATTGGCCTTGGTTTCAAGGGGCTTGCACGAGGGCCAGCAGCTGCTGGTGGCTCTGCGTCAGCGTGGCGCTTTGGTGCATGTCCTGCTGCAGCAGCGCGTTGAAGCGCTCGTGCAGCTGCACCGCGAGGTCGAGCTCGTGGTCATGGCCCGGCGCGTAGGCGCCGAGCTGGATCAGGTCGCGTGCCTTGTTGTATTTCGCCAGCAGGTGGCGCAGCCGCCGGGCCGCCAGGTTGTGCTCGTTGGTTACGACCGCATTCATCACGCGCGAGATCGAACGTTCGACGTCGATCGCCGGGTAGTGCCCCGATTCGGCCAGCTCGCGCGAAAGCACGATGTGGCCGTCGAGGATGCCGCGTGCGGCGTCGGCGATGGGGTCCTGCGGGTCATCGCCTTCGGTCAGCACGGTGTAGAAGGCGGTGATGGAGCCGACGCCGTTCAGGCCGTTGCCACTGCGCTCCACCAGGAGTGGCAGCTTGGCGAAGCAGCTCGGCGGGTAGCCCTTGGTCGCGGGAGGCTCACCAATGGCCAGGGCGATCTCGCGCTGTGCCATCGCATAGCGGGTTAGCGAATCCATCAGCAACAGTACATGCTGGCCGCGGTCGCGGAAATGTTCGGCAATGGCCGCGGCGTAATTGGCGCCCTGCAAACGCACCAATGCCGGCGCATCGGCCGGTGCGGCCACCACGACCGAGCGCTTGCGCCCTTCCACGCCGAGGATGTCTTCGACGAACTCCTTGACCTCGCGCCCGCGCTCGCCGATGAGGCCGACGACGATGACATCGGCCGCGGTGTAGCGCGCCATCATGCCCATCAGGATCGACTTGCCGACACCCGTGCCGGCGAAGAGTCCCAGGCGCTGGCCGCGGCCCACGGTGAGCAGCGCGTTGATGGCGCGCACGCCGGTGTCCAGCGGCAGGCGCACCGGGTCGCGGTCCATCGCGTTCAGCGGCCGGCGCACCATCGGCTCGGTCGGCACCTGTTGCAGCGGCCCCATGCGGTCGATCGGCTGGCCATGGGCGTCGAGTACACGGCCGAGCAGGCCGTCGCCCATCGGCAGGTGCAGGCTGCGGTCCTCACGGCGGCGCCAGGCGTGGTGCATCGCGCCGAAACGCGGTGGCACCGAAGGCGCAGGGCGCGGCACCACGCGTGCGCCGCTCGAAAGCCCATGCACTTCAGACGTGGGCATGAGGTAGGCGCGGTCGCCGGTGAAGCCGACGACCTCGGCCAGTACCGGCGGCTGGCCCACGGTCAAGACTTCGCAGATCGAACCCACGGGCACGCGGATGCCGGCGGCTTCGAGCACCAGGCCGGCCACGCGTACCAGCGTGCCGGTGGTCTCGAAGGGCTGCTCGATGCTGGCGAAGTCGCGCAGCTCGCGCAGGTAACGCTCCCAGCGCTGGGAGCGTGGCGCGAGGCCGGCGTCACTCATCTTCCGGTGCGGCCGGGCCGCCCTGATTCAAGGTGCCCAGGTGCGCGGTGGCCTGTTGCCAGCGCGTTGCGATGCGCGCGTCGATGGTGCCGATGTCGGCATGCACCAGCACGTCACCCCGTGCCAGCGTGTCGTTGGCCAGCACGCGGGCGCTGCGGGCGCGCAGGCCCTCAGCGGCGGCGGCCTGCACCAGCGGCACATCCGTCGGATGCACCGCCACGGTGATGTGGCGGGCGCTGAAGAGCAGCGCTTCCAGCGCCTGCGTGGCGACCTGCGCCACGAGTTGTGGCTGCGTCTGGATCTCGGTCTTCAGTACCTGGTGTGCGAGTTCCAGCGCGATTTGCGCCACGGTGTCGGCCAGGCGCGGTTGCAGCGCGTCGAACTCGGCATCGAGCCGGGCCATCATCGCCGCGAGCTGCGTCGTCGATTGCATCGCCAGGCTTTGCTTGAAGCTTTCCAGCGCCACCAGGCCGTCGCGGTAGCCGTTTTGATAACCCTCTTGCGCGCCAGCGGCCCGCGCGCGTGCGACCTCAGCCAGCCAGTCGGCTTGGCTCGGCGCGGCGGATGCGGGCGGCGGCGGTGTGCTCGCCTTGCGCCGGTCGACACCGTCGATGCTGCCCGGCCGCCAGGCCTGGAAGCTGTTCAGCTCTTCGCGTGGAATGAAGCGCGTGTAGGCGTTGGCCGGCTTGGCCCCTTGTGGCGGCGGCACGTTGCGTACCGGCGGCTGCTTAGACGAACTGTTCGTCACCGCTGCCTCCGAGCACGATCTGGCCTTCGTCGGCGAGGCGGCGCACCGCCTTCAGCATTTCCTTCTGCTCGGCTTCGACCTCGGACAGCCGCACCGGGCCGCGCGATTCGAGGTCTTCCTTCAGCGTCTCGGCCGCGCGTGTCGACATGTTCTTGAAGATCTTCTCGCGCAGCGTGGGCGAGGCACCCTTCAGCGCCAGCACCAGCGATTCGGACTGGACTTCCTTCAGCAACGCCTGGAAGCCCTTGTCGTCGAGCTTCTCCAGGTCGTCGAAGGTGAACATGTTGTCCATGATCTTCTGCGCCAGGTCGGCATCGTTCTCGCGCAGGTAGTCCAGCACCGACGTCTCGATCGCCGTCCCCATCATGTTCAGCATCTCGGCCGCGGGCTTGGCGCCGCCGAGGTTGCGCTTCTTGTTGCGGTCGCCACCGGCCAGCACCTTGCTCATCACGTCGTTCAGGTCTTTCAGCGCCGCCGGCTGGATGCCGTCGAGCGTGGCGATGCGCAGCATCACCTCGTTGCGCTGGCGCTCGGCGAAGAGCTTGAGCACGTCAGACGACTGGTCGGGCTCCAGGTGCACGAGGATGGCCGCGGTGATCTGTGGGTGTTCGTTGCGCAAGAGTTCCGCTACCGAACTCGGCTCCATCCACTTCAGGCTTTCGATGCCCGAGGTGTCGCTGCCCTGCAGGATGCGGTCGATGAGCAGGTTGGCCTTGTCGTCGCCCAGCGCCTTCTTCAGCAGCGAGCGCACGTATTCGTCGGTGTCGCCCACGAGCGAGCTCTCGGACGAGGTCTGCTGCTCGAAGCGCGTGATGACGCGGGCCACGCGCTCGTTCGGCACGGCCTTCATCTTCGCGATGCTCTCGCCCAGGCGCTGCACTTCCTTGGGCGTCATGTGCTTCAGCACTTCAGACGCTTCCTCTTCGCCCAGCGACATCAGCAGGATGGCGGCGTCGTCCACGCCGGAATCGTCAAGGGCTTGGGCCATGCGCGTGTCAGCTCGTGTCGGTGTTCAGGCGGCTTCGCCGCTGGTCCAGCCGCGCAGCACGTTGGCCACGGCGGCGGGGTTGCTCTTGGCCATGGCGCGCACGTGGTCCAGTTGCGTATGGGCCGGTGCCGCCAGCGCCAGTGTTTCGGCCGGCGTGGGCAGGGCGGCCATCGAGGTGTCGTCGGCCACCACCTCGTCGAGGCTCGCTCCCTTCTTCTTGTCGGCTGCGGCCACGAAGGCCGGCTTCAAGGCCGGGCGGATGACGCCGAACACCAGCAGCATGCCCAGCAGCGCCAGCGCCAGCGGCATCGCCGCGGCGCGCAGCATGTCCTGCATCCACGGCTCTTTCCACCACGGCGCGACTTCGGCCACCGGCAGCGCTTCGACGTGGAAGGGCGTGTTGATGACGCGCACCGAGTCCCCTCGTTCCTTGTTGAAGCCGATGCCTTGCTGCACCAGCGCGGTGAGCTTCTCCAGCTCTTCGGGCGGCAACGGGGTGACGCTGGTCTTGCCCTTGGCGTCGGTGCTGCTGCGGTGGTTGACCACCACCGCGGCGTTGAGCCGCTTCACCACGCCGGTGGCGTTGCGTGTGACGCTGACCTTCTTGTCGACCTCGTAGCGCGTCTCGGCTTCACGCCGGCCGTTGCCCGTACTTCCGGTGTTGGCGGCCGCCCCGCGCGTGGCCTGTGCCGCGCCGTTGATGGGGGCCGTGGGCGTGACTTGGGGCTGGTTGCTCACCGCGCCGGGCACGCCGCTGGGCGTGGGCGATGTCGCCTGGTTCGATTCCTCGCTGCGCACGGCGCGCACGGTGGCTGGCGCGTCGCCCTGGTTGGGTTTGAATTCTTCCGACGTCGACTCGGTCTGCGAGAAGTCGACCTCGGCGCTGACCGTGGCGCGCACGTTCTCGCGCCCGAGCACGGGCTCGAGCAACTGCATGACGCGCTTCAGGTGCGTGGCTTCGACGTTGCGCAGGTACTGCACCTGCTGCGCGTCCAGGCCCTGCGCGGCCGGCGTCTCGCCTTGCTGCGACAGCAGCGCGCCGCTGCCGTCGAGCACGCTCACCGCCTTGCCGGTGAGTTCGGGCACGCTCGACGACACCAGGTGCACGATGCCGGCGATCTGCCCGGCGTCGAGCGTGCGGCCCGGGTGCAGCGTCAGCACGACCGACGCCGAAGGCTTGCTCTGCTCGCGAAAGAAACCGTTCTGCTGCGGCATGGCCAGGTGCACCCGCGCCGTCTGCACCGATGAAAGTGACTGGATCGTGCGCGTCAGCTCACCTTCGAGCGCACGCTTGTGGTTGAGGTGTTCCTGGCCCTGCGTCTGGCCGAATGGCGTCTTGTCGAGCAGCTCGTAGCCGTTGACCGAACCCTTGGGCAGCCCGGCCGCACTGAGCTTCAGGCGCAGCTCGTACACCTGCGCCGCCGGCACCAGCAGCGTGCCGCTGCCGTCGGCGAAGCGGTAGGGCACGTTCATCTGCGCCAGCTTCTCGACGATGGGGCCGCCGTCGCGCTCCGAAAGATTCGCGAACAGCACCTTGTAGTCGCCCTGGCGCGAGTTCGCGCCGAGCGTGACCATGGCTGCCACCAACGCGATGGCGCCGGCCGCAGCCAAAAGTTTGGAGCGCGCAGGCAGCAGCGCCAGACGCTGGCCGAACGACGGCGCAGCAGGAATCAGCGGGGTGGCGGTGGTGATGGCGTTGTCCATGGGCAGCAGCGGGGTTGTCGTACCTTCAGGCGCGGCAGACGTGCAGTGCCTGAGCGGCCATTGTTCGTGTGCAGCGGCTGCGGCGATGGCGCGATCAAGGCCGGCTTTGCGGCGCTGTTTGCGCCCCTGGCCGCAGGCCGCGCACCTACAGTGGCGTCACCACCGGAACCTGACCATGGACCTCAAGCTCCAAGCCTTCAACTTCGACCAGGCCGTCGCCCGCGCCGGGCTGCGCCCCGACGGCACGCCGCTGCCGCGCCTGGGCGGTGTCGCCGGCGCCGGCACACAGCCGGTGCAGGGGGCGAGCTTCGCCAACGCCATGTCGCAGGCGCTGACGCAGGTCAGCACACAGCAGATGGAAGCGACGCGGCTGCAGCGCGAAGTGGCGCTGGACAACCCGACGGTGAGCCTGGAGCAGACGATGATGGCGATGCAGAAAGCCCAGATCGGCTTCCAGGCCACGATAGCCGTGCGCAACCGGCTGGTGCAGGCCTACACCGACATCATGAACATGAACGTCTGATCGGCGGCCCCGCCGAGGTGCGGCCGGGGCTCGGACTGTCAGCTCAACACGCCGGGTAGCGCGTATCGGTTCCACCGGGCGAACACAGGCGTGCCCGGCCGGTGCGGGCCACCTCGACGCGCAGCACATGGCCGCGGCTGGAGCGCAGCTCGGCGTGGCCGCGGCCCAGGCCTTCGGGCTCGAAGCGGGCGTCGCTGGCCGCGGTGAGGTCCACACCCTGGTGTTCGCCCGACAGCGTGCGTTTGACGCGGCAGCTGGGCGGGCCCAGGCAGTCGCATGGCGCCGGGCTCGCCACCACCCAGCACCAGGCCGCGCCTTGCTGGAAGGTGACATGCACCGGCTGGCCGCGTTGCGCTGCCAGGAAGCGCGCTTCGCTGAAGTCGGCAAGCAAGGTCTCGGCCGTGGCGCGCAGGCGGTGCCGTGCCAGCACGTCGG
>JANLYV010000580.1:0-8996 GCA_031365825.1 Rubrivivax sp.
TGGTAGACAACACAGTTGATCAGCATGTCGGCTTGGGGGTTCGTGAAACGGCCGGCATCTTCCCACGCTCGTGCACGGCTCAGTGCCTGGTCGCTTCGTCCAGTGCCGTGTTCAGCCGCAGCACGTTGACAGTGGGCTCGCCGAGGAAACCGAGCAGCGGCCACTGGCGCTGCTCTTCGACCAGCTGTTGCAGCGTGGATTCGGGCAGGCCGCGCGCACGGGCTACACGGGGCAGTTGGTACAGCGCGGCGGCGACGCTGATGTGCGGGTCCAGGCCACTGGCCGAGGCCGTCACCAGGTCGACCGGGATGGATGCGGTGTTGCCCGGGTCGGCGGCACGCAGCGCGGCGATGCGCGCCTTCACGGCAATGGTCAAGGCCGGGTTCGTCGGGCCGAGGTTCGAGCCGCCCGAGGCGGCGGCGTTGTAGGCATCAGGCGCCGTCGCCGACGGCCGGCTCCAGAAGTAGGTCGAATGCGTGAACGATTGGCCGATCAGCGCCGACCCCAGCAGCCGGCCGTCGCGCGTGACCAGGCTGCCCTGGGCTGCGTCGCTCATCAGCGCCTGCGCCGCCCCGGTCACCAGCAGCGGGTAGGCCAGGCCCGTCACCAGCGACAGCAACACGAAGAGCGTGAGCGCCGGGCGCAGCAGGCCCTCGGTCTGGACGGGCTGATTGGCGGCCGGCGTGGCGACTTTGGTCATCACGGTGTTCGATGAATTCATGTGCGTTCTCCTCGGTTCAAGCCATGCCCAGTGCGGCGATGAGCACGTCGATCAGCTTGATGCCGATGAAGGGCACGATCACGCCGCCCAGGCCGTAGACCAGCAGGTTGCGCCGCAGCAGTGCCGCGGCGCCCACGGCGCGGTAGGCCACGCCTTTGAGCGCCAGCGGAATGAGCACGACGATGATCAAAGCGTTGAAGACCACGGCCGAAAGAATGGCCGAGCTCGGGCTGGACAGCTGCATCACGTTCAGCGCGGCTAACTGCGGATAGGTGCTGACAAAGGCCGCGGGGATGATGGCGAAGTACTTGGCCACGTCGTTGGCGATGCTGAAGGTGGTGAGCGAGCCGCGCGTCATCAGCATCTGCTTGCCGGTCTCGACGATCTCGATCAGCTTGGTCGGGTTGCTGTCCAGGTCGACCATGTTGCCGGCCTCTTTCGCAGCCTGCGTGCCGGTGTTCATGGCCACGGCGACGTCGGCCTGGGCCAGCGCCGGCGCGTCGTTGGTGCCGTCGCCGGTCATGGCCACGAGCCGGCCCTGCGCCTGGTGTTCGCGGATGAGCTTGAGCTTGGCCTCGGGCGTGGCTTCGGCCAGGAAATCATCGACGCCGGCTTCGGCGGCAATGGCCGCGGCGGTGAGGCGGTTGTCGCCCGTGACCATCACCGTCTTGATGCCCATGCGGCGCAGCTCGGCAAAACGTTCCTTGATGCCACCCTTGACGATGTCCTTCAGTTCGACCACACCCAGCACCTTGGTGCCGTCGGCCACCACCAGCGGCGTGCTGCCGCGGCGCGCCACATCGGCTGTTGCCCCCTGCAGCGCGGCCGGCACATGGCCGCCCAGCGCTTCGACATGGCGCCGTATGGCTTCGGCCGCGCCCTTGCGCACGGCGCGGCCACCGGGCAGGTCGACGCCGCTCATGCGCGTCGTCGCCGTGAAGTGCACGAAGCTGGCACCCAGGCTCTCAACGTCGCGCTCACGCAACTGAAAGCGCTGCTTGGCCAGCACCACGATGCTGCGGCCTTCGGGTGTCTCGTCGGCGAGCGAGGCCAGCTGCGCGATGTCGGCCAGCTCGGCTTCCTTCACGCCCGGCGCCGGGATGAAGGCGCTGGCCTGGCGGTTGCCGAGCGTGATGGTGCCGGTCTTGTCGAGCAGCAGCACGTCGACGTCGCCCGCGGCTTCGACCGCGCGGCCCGAGGTGGCGATGACGTTGGCCTGCATCAGCCGGCTCATGCCGGCGACACCGATGGCGCTGAGCAGGCCGGCGATGGTCGTCGGTATCAAGCACACCAAGAGCGCCACCAGCACCACCAGGCTCACCGGTTGGCCGGCGCCCGAGGTGGCGACGCCGAAGTGCGAGAACGGCAGGAGCGTGACCACGACGCCCAGGAACACGATCGTTAGCGCCACCAACAAAATGGTCAGCGCAATCTCGTTCGGCGTCTTCTGGCGCTTGGCGTTTTCGACCATCGCGATCATGCGGTCGACGAAGGTTTCGCCGGGGTTGACGGCGACGCGCACCACGATCCAGTCAGAGAGCACGCGCGTGCCGCCGGTGACTGCCGAGAAGTCGCCGCCCGATTCGCGGATGACGGGCGCCGATTCGCCGGTGATGGCGCTCTCATCCACCGAGGCCACGCCGTCGATGACGTCGCCGTCGGCCGGAATGGTCTCGTTGGCTTCGATCAACACGACATCGCCTTTGCGCAGGCTGTGTGCTTCGAGCGGATGCCAGTGCATCGCCGTGCGCGGCAGGCCGCGTTGGTAGTCACCTTCCAGGCGCTTGGCCCAGGTGGCTTTTTTCAGCCCACGCAGGCTTGCCGCCTGGGCCTTGCTGCGGCCTTCGGCCATGGCCTCGGCGAAGTTGGCAAAGAGCACGGTGATCCACAACCAGACCGCAATCGCGGCGGTGAATCGATCGGGCTGGGCCAGCGCCAGCGCGGTGGTGAAGGCGCTGCCTATGTAGACGACGAACATCACCGGGTTGCGCCACTGCACGCGTGGGTCGAGCTTCTTCGCCGCGTCGTACAACGCCGGGCGCAGCAGCAGCGGGTCGAACAGGGTCAGGGTCTTGCGGGTCATGATGGGCTCTGCTTCGCGGTCGACAACATCAGGTGCTCAACCACGGGGCCGAGCGCCAGTGCCGGCACGTAGTTCAAGAGGCCGACCAGCAGCACGGTGCCCATGAGCAGCACCACGAACAGCGGGCCGTGCGTGGGCAGCGTGCCAACGGTGGCGGCCATGCGTTTCTTTGCCGCCAGCGAACCGGCGATGGCGAGCACGGGCACGATCACGCCGAAGCGGCCGAGCCACATCACCACGCCCAGCAGCAGGTTGTAGAAAGGCGTGTTGGCCGAGAGGCCGGCGAAGGCGCTGCCGTTGTTGTTGGCGGCTGATGACAGCGCGTACAGCACTTCCGAAAAACCATGCGCGCCGGGGTTGAGGATGCCGGCACGGCCGGGCTCGACCATCAGCGCCAGCGCCGTGCCCAGCAGCACCAAGAGCGGCGTGACGAGGATGGCGACCGCCACCATCTTCATCTCGTGCGCCTCGATCTTCTTGCCCAGGTATTCGGGCGTGCGGCCGATCATCAGCCCGGCGATGAAGACCGCCATCATGGCGAAGATCAGCATGCCGTACAGGCCCGAGCCGACACCGCCGAAGACCACCTCGCCGAGCTGGATCAACACCAGTGGCACCATGCCACCCAGCGGCGTGAACGAGTCGTGCATGGCGTTGACGGCGCCGCAGCTCGCCGCCGTGGTGATGACCGCAAAGAGCGTGGACGCGCGGATGCCGAAGCGCGCTTCCTTGCCTTCCATGTTGCCCCCGCTTTGCGTGGCGCTGGCCACCTGGTCCGCGCCCAGCACGGTGAGTGCCGGGTTGCCCTGCTGTTCGAAGGCCGTGGCCGGCACGACGCTCACCACGAAGATGAGCGTCATCGCGGCCAGCAGCGCCCAGCCCTGGCGCAGGTCGCCCACCATGCGGCCGAAGACGAAACACAGCGCTGCGGGAATGGCGAAGATGGCCAGCATCTGCACGAAGTTGCTGATCGCCGTGGGGTTCTCGAACGGGTGCGCCGAATTGGCGTTGAAGAAGCCGCCGCCGTTCGTGCCCAGCATCTTGATCGCCAGCTGTGACGCCACCGGCCCCATGGCGATGCTCTGCTTGCCGCCTTCGAGCGTGCTGGCGTCGGCGTAAGGCGCGAAGTTCTGGATCACGCCCTGGCTCACGAACACCAGCGCCAGCAGCACGCACAGCGGCAGCAAGAGCCAAAGCGTGGCGCGTGTCAGGTCGACCCAGACGTTGCCTATGACTTGAGCCGAGTGCCGCGCAAAGCCGCGCACCAGCGCGATGACGACGACGATGCCGGTCGCGGCGGAGAGGAAGTTCTGCACTGTCAGCGCCAGCATCTGCGTCAGGTAGCTCAGGCTGGCTTCACCGCCGTAGCCCTGCCAGTTGGTGTTGGTGACGAAGCTGACCGCGGTGTTGAAGGCCGAGTCGGGCGTGACCGCAGCCATGGTCTGCGGGTTCAGCGGCAGCCACGCCTGCGCACGCTGCAGCGCATACACCGCGAGCACGCCCAGGGCATTGAACAGCAGCAGGCCCATGGTGTAGCGCAGCGCGGTCGACTCGTTTTGCGCCTGCACGCCGGCCAGCCGCCACAGTGGCGCCTCAACGCGATGGCCCAGGCGGAAGCGGCCGGCCATCACGGTGTCGATCCAGCGCGCCAGCGGCCAGGCCAGCGCCAGCAGCAGCGCCATGAAGACCGTGAGTTGCACCCAGGCGAGGGCGTTCACGAGAAGGCCTCCGGGCGCAGCAGTACGGCCACGAGGTAGACCAGCAGGCCGGCGGCGAGCAGTGCGGCGAGCACGTACCAACCGCTCATGACTTGCTCCCGCGCCGCAGCGCCTGGCAGCCCCAGGCGAGGCCGCAGATGGCCAGGTACAGGGCCGCGGCGGCGGCGAGATAAACGAGGTCCATGACATCCTCCAAAACGATGGAAGGATGCTAGGAAGGCCGGTGTCAAGAAGGCCGCAAGATTGCGCCGCGGCGCATCAAGAAAGCATCAAGAGAGCGTCGATCGAGCGCCGGGAAGCTGCTCGTCACGCACCCACCCGCGCGCGCACCGCGGCCACGTCGCGCACCGGCCGCACTTCGATGCAGCCGTAGTGCACCCAGGGGAATTCCTGGGCCATGCGCACGGCATCCTCGAGCGAGTCGGCCTCGACCAGGTTGAAGCCGGCGAGCACTTCCTTGGTCTCGGCGAAGGGGCCGTCCAGAATGCTGGTGTGGGCGCCGCGCACGCGCACCGAGCGCGCGCTGGTGGTGGGCGCCAGCTGCTGAAAGCCGAGCAGGCAACCATCGGCCTGCATGGCATCGGCATGCTGCAGGCAGTGGCGCATCTTGGCGTCGTATTCGGCCGCGGGCAGCTTGCCGAGCAAGGCTTCGTCGGTGTACACAAGCAGGAGAAATTGCATGGGGGTCTCGGTTGCAAGTGAATGAAAACGTTCGTGCCGCAGATTCTGCGCGAAGCCTGTCGATTTGCCGCACGCTTGTTCGTCGTCCCATCAAGCGCACGCATGTCGCGTCGCGCATTCAACCCAAGCGGAGAGTCGATCATGCGAGTGATGGTGATGGTCAAGGCGAGCAGGGATTCCGAAGCAGGCGTGATGCCCGACGAGAAACTGCTGGCAGCGATGGGCGCCTACAACGAAGAGCTGGTGAAGGCCGGCGTGATGCTGGCGGGCGAAGGCCTGCATCCTTCGTCCAAGGGCGTGCGTATGCGCTTCAGTGGCAGCACGCGCACGGTGCGCGACGGCCCCTTCACCGAAGCCAGGGAGCTGGTGGCCGGCTTCTGGCTGTGGCAGGTGCGCTCGATGGACGAAGCGGTGGAGTGGCTGCGCCGCTGCCCCAATCCGCACCCCGACGATTGCGAGCTCGAAATCCGCCCGGTGTTCGAGGCCGACGATTTCGGCGAGGCCTTCACGCCCGAGCTGCAGGCGCAGGAGCAGCGCCTGCGCGAGCAGGTGGCCGCGGCCAGGAAGTGAAGGGCGCGCACGGTGGCCGCTGACCCACAGCGTAGTGACGACGGCACGGACGGCACGGACAGCGCCGACCGCACGCGTCGAACCATCGATGCCGTGTGGCGCATCGAGTCGGCCAAGATCATCGGCGCGGTGGCGCGTTTGGTGCGCGATGTCGGCCTGGCCGAAGAGCTGGCGCAAGACGCGCTGGTGGCTGCGCTCGAACACTGGCCGCAGGGTGGCGTGCCCGACAACCCCGCAGCCTGGCTGATGGCCACCGCCAAGAACCGCGCGCTCGACCGGCTGCGCCAGCACACGCTGCACCAGCGCAAGCAGCAGGAACTGGGCGCCGATGCCGACGCGCGCGGCGACCATGTCGTGCCCGACTTCAGCGACGCGCTTGACGCGGCGAATGACATCGATGACGACCTGCTGCGGCTGGTCTTCACCGCCTGCCATCCCGTCCTGACCAAGGACGCGCAGGTGGCGTTGACGCTGCGCCTGCTCGGCGGCCTGAGCACGGCCGAGATCGCCCGCGCTTTCCTCACGCCCGAGCCGACCATCGCGCAGCGCATCGTGCGCGCCAAGCGCACGCTCACCGCAGCGCACGTGCCCTTCGAGCTGCCACGCGGCGATGCACTCGAGCCGCGCCTGGCGGCGGTGCTGGAAGTGGTCTACCTGATCTTCAACGAAGGTTATGCGGCCACGTCGGGCAGCGACTGGATGCGCCCGGCGCTGTGCGACGAAGCTCTGCGTCTGGGCCGCATGCTGGCGCAGCTGGCACCGCGCCACAGCGAGGTGCACGGGCTGGTGGCGCTGATGGAGATCCAGGCCTCGCGCACCCGCGCCCGGGTCGACGCCGGCGGCCGGCCCATCCTGCTGCTGGCGCAAGACCGCAGCCGCTGGGATCAACTGCTCATCGGCCGCGGCCTGGCCGCGCTGGCGCAGGCTGCGGCGCTGGGCGGTGAGGCCGGGCCGTACGAGTTGCAGGCGGCGATTGCCGCCTGTCACGCCCGCGCCCGCACCGCCGACGCGACCGACTGGGTGCAGATCGTCGCCTGCTACGACGCGCTGGCGCAGCGAATGCCGTCACCGGTGGTCGAGCTGAATCGCGCCGTGGCGGTGGGCATGGCCTTCGGGCCCGAGGTCGCGCTGCCGCTGGTCGACGCGCTGGCCGCGCAGCCTCAGCTTGAGCGTTATCACTTGCTCAGCGCCGTGCGTGGTGATCTGCTGTCCAAGCTCGGGCGACACGACGAAGCGCGCCTGGCCTTCGAACGCGCCGCGGCGCAGACGCTCAACGAGCGCGAGCGCGCGTTGTTGTTGGAGCGCTCGCGCGCGACACTGACGTGAAGGCAGGTCGGGCGCGCGCGAGCCGCCGGCCCAGCACGTAACTCGCCAGCAGCACCAGCATCACCGCCGCGCCGAACCACAGCTCTTTGCCTTCGGCCCAGGCGTCGACCGCAGGCAGGGTGCGGCTGGCCGCGGCCATGCCGGCGATGAGCAGGCCACGAGGTTGCGGGTCATGCTGAGTTCGCGCATGTCGGTGGTTTGTTGGCAGGCAGCCGTCAACAGATGCGCGGCAGCTGCTCGCCTACCAGCATGTCGACCACACGTTCGCCGCCGAAGAGCGTGTTGAGGATGACGTGGCCGGCCGGTTCGGCCAGCACCTCGCCGACGATGGCGGCCTCTTTGCCGGCCGGGTGGGCGCGCATCGCTGCCAGCACGGCGGCGGCGGCTTCGCGCGGCACGATGGCCACGAGCTTGCCTTCGTTGGCCATGTAGAGCACGTCCAGGCCGAGCATTTCGCACGCGCCGCGCACCTCGGCTTTCATTGGCAAGGCCGACTCCTGCAGCCGCATGCCCACATGCGAGCTGATGGCGAATTCGTTCAGCACCGTGGCCAGCCCGCCGCGCGTGGCATCGCGCAGGCAATGCATGTCGGGGCAGGCGGCGAGCACGGCGCGCACCAGGCTGTGCAGGGGCTGGCAGTCGCTTTGAATGTCGGCCTGCAGTTCGAGTTCGTTGCGTGCCACGAGGATGGCCACGCCATGGTCGCCGAGCGTGCCGTTGACGATGATCGCGTCGCCCGGCAGCGCGCGCGTGGCGCCGATGTTCACGCCGGCCGGCACGACGCCGATGCCGGCGGTGTTGATGAAGAGGCGGTCGGCAGCGCCGCGGTTCACGACCTTGGTGTCGCCGGTGACCACCATCACGCCGCACTCGCGCGCACGTGCCGACATGCTGGCCAACACGCGCTCGAGATCGGCCGTGGGCAAGCCCTCTTCGATGATCAGGCCGCAGGACAAATACAGTGGCACCGCGCCGCTCATCGCCAGGTCGTTGACGGTGCCGCAGACGGCCAGCGTGCCGATGTCGCCGCCGGGGAAGAAGAGCGGCGAGACGACGTAGCTGTCGGTGGTGAAGGCGAGGCGGTCGCCGGCTTCAAGCAGGCCCTTGATGTCGACGCGCGCCTGGTCTTCGAGTGGGGCCAGCAGCGGGTTGGCGAAGGCCGGCACGATCAGGCGTTCGATCAGCTCGCGCATGGCGCGGCCACCGCCGCCGTGGGCCATGGTGATATGTCGGTCCCTGAGGATTGCCATCTCAGTTGGCGGGCGCAGCGTCGCGTTTGACGAAGGCGATGCGCGAGTACTGGTGGTAGGCGGCACAGGCGCCCTCGTTGGAGACCATCAGCGCCCCCAGCGGTGTCTCGGGCGTGCACAGCGTGCCGAAGACCTTGCACTGATGCGGCTTGATCACGCCCTTGAGCACTTCGCCGCATTGGCAGGATTTGGGGTCGGCGATCTTCAGATTCGGCACCGAGAACTTGCGCTCGGCATCGAAGCTGGCATAAGCCTTGGTCATGCGCACGCCGGAATGGTCGATCGAACCCAGGCCGCGCCATTCGAAGAATTCACGCAGCTCGAACACGCGCGAGATGGCTTCGAGCGCGGGCGCATTGCCGCCTTCGGCCACGATGCGCTTGTACTGGTTCTCGACCTCGCAGCGGCCTTCGTGCATCTGCTTGAGCACCATCCACAGCGCCTGCAGGATGTCCAGTGGCTCGAAGCCGGCCACCACCAGCGGCTTCTTGTAGCGCTGGGCGATGAAGTCATAGGGCCGGTTGCCTATGACCATGCTGACGTGGCCGGGGCCGAGGAAACCGTCGATCTGCAGGTCGGGCGAATCGAGGATGGCTTTCACCGTCGGGATGATGGTGATGTGGTTGCAAAAGAGCGAGAAGTTGCGC
>JANLYV010000587.1:0-6142 GCA_031365825.1 Rubrivivax sp.
AATGGCTGCGCCTGCTACAGGGTTTCGTGAATCGCACAATCGGCCAGAAAATGTTGGCCGCATCGGTGGGCGGTGGGCGTTGTTTACAAGGCCAGAAATTGGCGCGGGGCAACGCGCGCCGCCTGCAGCTCGTACGCCGCCTCAACCACCCAGCCGCTGGGCAGGCGCACGCCGGCGCGCTGCAGCGCTTCGCGCACGCCGAGCACACGCTCGCTGGCGCGGTCGTTGCCCGCGGTGATGCCGGCGAGCATGGCGATGCGCCTATGCCCCAGGTCGAGCAGGTAGCGCGCCGCCTTGACGATGGCCGCGCGGTTGCGAAAACCGACACAGGCACTGCCCTTGTCCGCCGGGAAGCTGCCGCTGTGCACCCAGGGCAGGCCGCGCTTGGCCAGGCGTTCGATGAGTTCGGGCTTCTGGCTCGTGCCGGTGAGTGCCACCGCGTCGACACCGCGGGCGATGAGGTTGCCCACCTGCGCCAGCTCCTGCTCGGCGTCGTAGTCGCTGATGGCCAGCAGCACGTGGCGGCCGGACTGCACCATGCGCGCCTGAAACGCCTGCAGGCTGCGCGCGAAGATGGCGTTGTCGATCGTCGGCACCACCACGCCCACGGTGCCGCTGCGGCGCAGGCTCATCGCGCGCGCACCGGCATGCGGCACGTACCCGAGCCGCGCCACCGCGCGCAACACGCGCTCGCGTAGTTCGGCGCGCACCGACTGCGGCAGGTTGATGGCACGCGACACGGTCGCCGTCGACACGCCGGCGGCGAGCGCGACGTGGTCGAGCGTGGGCGCGGCGGGGGTGCGGGTCTTGGCCATGGCTTGCAAGCCTTTGCAAGTATTCCAGAGTCACGACAGCGCGTTGGCGCTGATAGGGAAACTCCCGAGCGTCAGCGCGGCCTTTCGGCTTGACGCGCAGGCAGGGTGACGGGATGATTCTGCAAGCGCTTACAAGCTTACAAACCTTTTGTCCACACCGCACCCTTGACTGCCACCACCCTCCGCCACTGGGCCTACCGCCTCGCCGTCGTGCTGGCGCTGCTGTACGTCGGCTACGTGCTGGTGTCCAAGGTACGCAACCTGCCCTCTGGCGGGCCGCTGGGCGACGTTGGCGAATTCCTTCTCGTGCTGGCCAGCGTCACCGCCTTTGCCATCGGACTCTTTGCCGACGAGAGCGCGCGCCGGCCGCCTTCCCTTGCGCCTCCCATTGATCACCCAGAGGAAACAACATGACGACCACCTCCACCCTGACCCCGGCGCAAGACATCCGCCGCCAGTTCCTGCACGCCGCCGGCCGCTTCGGCACCACGACGGCCGTGCTCGGCCTGGCCGGCGGCTACCTCTTCGACGGCCGCGCCTTGGCACAGACGGCAGCGGATGAAGAGCGCAAGCAGAAAGCGGCCAAGGTGACGATGCTCTTCGCCACCGAATACAAGATCGAGGACTACGTCAAGTACCCGATCATGCAGGCCAAGTACAAGGACAACATCGAGGCGCACTCCAAAGGCCAGATCTACACCAAGCTGCACCCGGCCGGGCAACTCGGCATCGGCGCGGCGCTGGCGCAGAAGATCCAGGCCGGCACGGTGCACGGCGGCGCGGTCTCGCTGTCGAACTTCAGCCCCTACACGCCGGTGGTCGACCTCATCAACATCCCCTACTGGTGCGGTGACAACCAGCGCTTTGCCAACCTCGTGACGAGCAAGACCTGGAACGACGAAATAACGCCCAAGGTGATGGCCAAAGGCTACAAGCCCTTGTTCTATTTCACCGTCGACCCACGCACCATTGCCAGCCGCAAAGGCTTCAAGGTGGTGAAGACGCCGAGCGACATGCAGGGCATGAAGATGCGCGTGCCGCCGAGCAAACTCTTGCAGACTTTTTACCGTCTGGCCGGCGCCAACCCGACGGTGGTGCCCTGGGGCGAGACCGCCACCGCCATCAAGCAGGGCGTGGCCGACGGGCTCGACCCGGCCATCGCAGCTCTCGCCACCTTCGGCTTCCACGACCTGCTGTCGAACATCTCGTACATCCGCTCGGTGCCCGACGCGCAGATGTTCGCCGCCAACGCCGCCTGGTACCAGCAGTTGAGCGAAGACCTGCGCCGCGCCTTCGATGCCGCGAACGAGCAGACGCAGGTCGAGACCTTCGCGCAGATCGAAAAGGCGCGGACCGAGAGCATGCGCATCCTGCGTGAAGGCGGCTGCGCTTTCTACAACCCGAGCGACGCCGAGATGAAGCAGTGGATGGACACCTGCGGCGAGCAGCGCAAGGAGTACGACGAATTCAAGGTCCAGTTCGCCGGCTCGCAGGCGGCCTTCGACGGCTTCAAGAAAGCGGCCGAGACCAAGGGCCCGATCACGGTGGCCGACTTCAAGCTTTGACCGGCTCACGGCATCTCGCAGGAGGAATCGCAGGGTGAGCCGTTTTCTGCGGGCCCTCAACCGCGACGCCGAACGCTGGGCGATGCTGGTGTTCTATACCTTCTGTTGCATCGTCATCGTGCAGGAGGTGCTGCGCCGCTTCGTGCTGAACTACAGCTCGGCCTGGGGTGAAGAAGCGGCGCGTTACGCCTTCATCTACCTCGGCTGGATAGGTGCAGCCTACGCCGTGCGCGAACGTGCGCACATCCGCTTCGACATCCTCGTCGGCCGGGTCGGCCCGCGCACCAAGAGCGCGCTGTACATCTTCGCCGAACTCGCCACCATCGTCTTCGCGATCATCGCGCTGTACTGGAGCATGCACACCATCCGCCAGCTGCTGCAGTTCGGTGGCACCACGCCGGTGCTGCGCGTGAACAAGGTCTGGTTCGAAGCCGCCGTGCCGATCGGCTTTGCGCTGATCGTGCTGCGCAGCACACAGGCCATCGTGCGCGACTGGCGCGACCTGCGCGCCGGCCGATCGGTGTACGTCGGCAAAGCCATGTTCGACGAATGAGGCCCGGCTGAATGTCTCCTGTCGTCTGGTCGATCCTGGGCCTGGTCGCGCTGATGCTCATCGGCGTGCCCTTCTGGGTGGCGATGGGCCTGGGTACCGTGGCCATGCTGGCGAGCACGCAGGTGCTGCCACTCACGCTCATCGGCGAGGCCTTGTTCGAAGGTGTCGACTCGTTCGCGCTCATCGCCATTCCGCTCTTCGTGCTGACCGGCGACGCGATGGTGCGCAGCGGCCTGGGCGAGAGGCTGCTTAACTTCGCCGAAGCCACCTTCGGCTCGCTGCGTTCGGGCTTCGGCACCTCCACCGTGATGGGCTGCGGCCTCTTCGCCTGCATCTCGGGCTCGGACGCGGCCGACGCCGCGGCAGTGGGCCGGCTGACGATGTCGCGGCTGGTCGAGAAGGGTTATCCGATGCCCTACGCTTGCGCGTTAGTCGCCTCAGGCGCCTGCACCGGCATCCTCATCCCGCCGTCCATCGCCTACATCATCATCGGCCTGGTGCTGGGCGTGTCCAGTTCCACCCTCTTCATCGCCGCCTTCGTGCCCGGCATCATCGTGCTGGTGTCGGTGATGCTCACCAACGCCGTGCTCAACCGCATCCACGGCTACGAGAAATCCAGCGGCCGCTTCGACTTCGTCGTCTGGTGCAAGGCCGCGTGGCTGGCACGCTTCGCGCTGGCCATTCCGCTGATCATCCTCGGCGGCATCTACAGCGGCGTGTTCACGCCGACCGAATCGGCGGCCGTGGCGGTGACGGTGGCGGTGTTCACCGGCCTGATCCAGAAGCGGCTGACGCTGGCCGACTTCCCGGCCATGCTGGGCACCTCGGCGCGGGTGTGTGGCGTGGTGCTGCCGATCATCGCCGTGGCGCTGTTGTTTTCGCAGGCGCTCACCGTGCTCGACGTGCCGCAGGTCTTCGTCGCCTGGGTCATGGCCTTCGGCTCCGACCGCACCACGGTGATCCTGCTCTTCCTGGCGATCTGGATCGTCGCCGGCATGTTCATGGAAACGGGCCCCAACATCGTCGTGCTCGGGCCGCTGTTGTGGCCGCTGGCCCAAGCCGTGGGCATGGACCAGATCCACTTCTGCGTTTTCATGATCACCACGCTGGGCCTGGGTTTCATCACGCCGCCTTTCGGGCTGAACCTGTTCGTGATGTCGGGCCTGACGCGCACGCCGGTGGCGGTGATCGCGGCGCGCGCCCTGCCCTTCGCGCTGGTGATGGTCGCCGTCTCGGCCCTCATCGGCTTCGTGCCGCAAATCTCGATGTTTGCGCTCTCACGTTGAAAGTTGGGCCATGGCCGTCACCTACCTGAAGAAGGCAAGCAAGACGCCAGAGACTGAAACGGCTGGCGCACAAAAGGTGGTGACCGAGATGCTGGCCACGATCGAAGCCGGGGGTGAGCAGGCGGTGCGCGACTACGCACGCCGCCTCGACCAGTGGACGGGCGAGATCGTGATGCCGGCGGCGCAGATCAACGCCGCGTTGGCTGACGTGCCGGCGCAGGTCAAGGCCGACATCGACTTCGCCGTGCGCCAGGTGTTTGACTTCGCCAGCGCACAACGGCGCTCGCTGCAGGCGTTCGAGACCACGCTGCATGCCGGCGTGCGCGCCGGGCAGCGCGTGGTGCCGGTCAACGTCGTCGGCTGTTATGCGCCGGCCGGGCGCTACGCCCACATCGCCTCGGCCTACATGACGGTGGCCACGGCCAAGGCCGCGGGCGTCGCCACCGTCGTCGCCTGCTCGTCACCGTTTCGCGGCGGCGGCATGCACCCCTATGTGCTGTACGCCTTCAAGGCCGCCGGCGCCGACATCATCCTCACGCTCGGTGGCGTACAAGCCATCGCCACGCTGGCCTTGGGCCTCTTCACCGGCCGGGCCGCCGACGTGGTGGTGGGCCCGGGCAACAAGTTCGTGGCCGAAGCCAAACGTGCGCTCTTCGGGCGTGTCGGCATCGATGTCTTCGCCGGGCCTTCCGAAGTGGCCGTGATCGCCGACGACACGGCTGATCCCGCGATCGTCGCCAGCGACCTCGTCGGCCAGGCCGAGCATGGCCATGAGAGTCCGGCCTGGCTGTTCACCACCTCGCGTGCGTTGGCTGAGGACGTGATGCGCCGCGTGCCGGCGTTGATCGACGCGCTGCCGCCGACCGCGCGCGACGCGGCCGGCAGTGCGTGGCGCGACTACGGTGAAGTCATCGTCTGCGATACGCGCGAGGAGGTGGCCGCGGTGTCCGACCAGTACGCCAGCGAACACCTCGAAGTGCATACACGCGATCTCGAATGGTGGCTTGCGCGCCTGACCTGCTACGGCTCGCTCTTCCTCGGCGAAGAGACCACCGTGGCCTTCGGCGACAAGGCCAGCGGCCCCAACCATGTCCTGCCGACGAAGGGCGCGGCGCGCTACTCGGGGGGCCTCTCGGTGCACAAGTTCATGAAGACCCTGACCTGGCAGCGCATGACGCGCGAGGCGGCGCGCGACATCGGCGAGGTCACGGCGCGCATCTCGCGTCTGGAAGGCATGGAGGCGCATGCACGAACGGCCGACGACCGGCTGGCGAAGTACTTCCCCGACCAGACCTTCGAGCGCGGCGAGCCGGTCAGCGTATGAGTGGTCTGGCCTCGCTGTTCGACCTGCGCGGCAAGCGCGCGCTGGTGACCGGCGGCAACTCGGGCCTGGGTGCGGCGATGGCGCGCGCGCTCGGCATGGCGGGCGCCCGCGTGGTGCTCGTCGCGCGGCGCGAGGCCGAGCTGCAGGCGGTGGCGCAGCAGTTGCGCGGCGAGGGCATCGAGGCCGACGCGCTGAGCGCCGATCTTGCGAACGTCGCGGATCTGCGCGCCGCGGCGCAGCGCGCGGGCGACATCGACATCCTCGTCAACGCCGCCGGCATAAACCTGCGCCAGCCGTTTTCCGAAGTCACGCCCGAAGCCTGGCAGGCGCAGCTCGCCCTGCATCTGGGCGCGCCGTTCTTCCTGACGCAGGCGCTGGCGCCCGGCATGGCCGCGCGGGGCTGGGGCCGCATCGTCAACATCGCCTCGTTGCAAAGTCACCGTGCCTTCGCCAACAGCGCGCCCTACGGCGCCGGCAAGGGCGGCATCGTTCAGCTCACCCGCGCGATCGCGCAGGAGTGGGGCGGCAAGGGCATCACCTGCAATGCCATCGGCCCGGGCTTCTTCCCGACCGCGCTGACCGCGCCGGTGTTCGCGGAT
>JANLYV010000611.1:0-2410 GCA_031365825.1 Rubrivivax sp.
CGCCTTGCCGTTCGACATCGACGGCGTCGTCTACAAGGTCGACCGCATCGATCTGCAGAAGCGCCTGGGTTTCGTCACCCGGGAGCCGCGCTGGGCGGTGGCGCACAAGTACCCGGCGCAGGAGCAGGTGACGCGCTTGAACGCCATCGACATCCAGGTCGGTCGCACCGGCAAGCTCACGCCAGTGGCCAAGCTCGAACCGGTGTTCGTGGGCGGCACGACGGTGAGCAACGCGACGCTGCACAACCTGTTCGAGCTGCGGCGCAAGGGCGTGCGTGTCGGCGACCAGGTGATCGTGCGCCGCGCCGGTGACGTCATCCCCGAGGTGGTGGGCCGCATCCCGGGTCCACGCCCTGTGTATGTTGCTAACTTTCATATGCCACGGGCTTGCCCGGTGTGCGGCAGCACCGTGCGACGCGAGAAAGGCGGCATCGACCACCGTTGCGGCGGTGGCCTCTTCTGCCCGGCGCAGCGCAAGCAGGCGCTGCTGCATTTCGCCGGGCGGCGAGCGATGGACATCGAAGGGCTGGGCGACAAGATCGTCGACCAGCTTGTCGACAGCGGCCTGGTGCGCACCTTGCCCGAGCTCTACACGCTGGGGCCGGCCAAGCTGGCGGCGCTGGACCGCATGGCCGACAAAAGTGCGGCCAATCTGGTGGCGGCATTGGCGCAAAGCAAAGACACCACGCTGGCGCGCTTCCTCTACGCGCTGGGCATCCGCCAGGTGGGTGAGTCAACGGCCAAGGACCTGGCGCGGCACTTCGGTGCGCTCGACCGCATCATGACTGCCAGCGAAGCGCAACTGCTCGAGGTCAAGGACGTGGGGCCCATCGTCGCCAGCAGCATCCGCAGCTTTTTCGACCAACCCCATAACGTCGAAGTGGTGGAGGCTCTGCGCGCCGCCGGCCTGCGCTGGGACGAACACGACGGCGCCGCGCGCGACGAACCCAAGGCGTTGACGGGCAAGACGCTGGTGCTGACCGGCACGCTACCGAGCCTGGGCCGCGAAGAGGCCAAGGCGTTGATCGAAGCGGCCGGTGGCAAGGTGGCCGGTTCGGTGTCGCGCAAGACCTATGCTGTGGTGGCCGGCAGCGACGCCGGCAGCAAGCTCGACAAGGCGCGCGAACTCGGTGTGAGCATCGTCGACGAAGCCGGCTTGCGCGCGCTGCTGCTGGGGGACGCATGAAGCGGCTGTGCTTGCTGGGGGGCGAATCGAGCGGCAAGACCACGTTGGCGCAGACGCTTGCCCAAGCGCTGGACACGGTGTGGGTGCCCGAGTACGGCCGCCAGCGCTGGGAAGAACTGCGCGAGACCTTGAGCGTCGACGAGCTCGTACATGTCGCCAGGCGACAGATCGAACTCGAGGATCAGTACGCCGGCCGGGCCAAGGGCTGGCTGGTCTGCGACACCTCGCCCCTGACCACGCTGCAGTACTGCCTGGCCGACCACGGCCGTGCACCCGACGAGCTGGTGACCATGGCGCGCCGACCTTACGCGCTGGCCGTGCTGTGCGAACCCGACTTCGAATTCGTGCAGGACGGATGCCGCCGCGACGATGCATTCCGCCGCGAGCAGCATCGCTGGACGGTCGAACAACTCGCCGTGCTTGGCCAGCCTACGCTGCAGGTGCGTGGCCCGGTGCGGCAGCGCCTGAAGGCCGTCTTGGGCCACCTTGAACACATCGAGGCCGTGGCCGCGCGCCTATGATGACCACGACAAAAGAGGGCTGCCAAGATGACCGTGCGTGAAATCCTGAAGATGGGCGACGCCAGGCTCTTGCGCATTGCGCAGCCGGTGGCCGAATTCGGCACGCCGGCCTTGCGCGAACTGATCGCCGACATGTTCGAGACCATGGAAGCGGCCAATGGCGCCGGCCTGGCCGCGCCGCAGATCGGCGTCGATCTGCAACTCGTGATCTTCGGCTTCGATCGAAACGAGCGCTACCCGGATGCCGCGGCCGTGCCGCGCACGGTGCTCATCAATCCAGTGATCACACCGCTTGACGAGGCCGAAGAAGAGGGCTGGGAGGGCTGCCTCTCGGTGCCTGGGCTGCGCGGCCGCGTGCCGCGCTGGGCACGCATTCGCTACCGCGGCTTGGATCCCCAGGGCCAGGAGATCGAGCGCGAAGCCGACGGTTTCCACGCGCGCGTGGTGCAACACGAGTGCGACCACCTCATCGGGCGGCTGTACCCGACCCGCATGCGCGACCTGACGCAGTTCGGTTTCACCAGCGTTTTGTTCCCCGCGCTCGACGGCCAGAGTGACGACTGAAGTGGCGTGAGCCGCTTTCATTTACAAAGCGTCTGTCGACGCCTCACTGCGGTGGCGCGTTGCACTGCAGATGGCAGCAGCCTGGAGGCACACATGCAACACCTGAGCTGGACGCTTTTGCGGTCGGTCAAGACGGCCG
>JANLYV010000035.1:0-18005 GCA_031365825.1 Rubrivivax sp.
TCGATGCCTTCATCGAGGCCATCGACCGCAGTGCCATTTTGGAAACCGTGCGCACCGGCACCAGCGGCATCGGTCGCGGCGAGCGCATCCTGCGCGTTTGATCATTCACTGGAGAGACTGACATGAAGGTTTATTACGACAAAGACGCCGACCTGAGCCTGATCAAAGGCAAGAACGTCACCATCGTCGGCTATGGCTCGCAAGGCCATGCACATGCGCAGAACCTCAACGACAGCGGCTGCAAGGTCACGGTCGGTTTGCGTCGCGGCGGCGCGTCGTGGTCCAAAGTCGAGAAGGCCGGGCTCAAGGTCGCCGACGTGGCCGACGCGGTAAAGAACGCCGACGTGGTGATGATCCTGCTGCCCGACGAGCAGATCGGCGCTGTCTACAAGAACGACATCGAGCCCAGCATCAAGCAAGGCGCCTCGCTGGCCTTTGCTCATGGCTTCAACGTGCATTATGGGCAGGTCGTGCCACGCGCTGACCTCGACGTCTGGATGGTGGCGCCCAAGGCGCCTGGCCACACCGTGCGTAACACCTACACCCAGGGCGGCGGCGTGCCGCACCTGATTGCCGTGCATGCCGACAAGTCGGGCAAGGCGCGCGACCTGGCGTTGAGCTATGCCGTGGCCAACGGTGGTGGCCGCGCCGGCATCATCGAGACCAACTTCCGCGAAGAGACCGAGACCGATCTCTTCGGCGAACAGGCCGTGTTGTGCGGCGGTACGGTGGAGCTCATCAAGGCGGGTTACGAGACGCTGGTCGAAGCCGGCTACGCCCCCGAGATGGCTTACTTCGAGTGCCTGCACGAGCTCAAGCTCATCGTCGACCTCATCTACGAGGGCGGCATCGCCAACATGAACTACTCGATCTCGAATAACGCGGAATACGGCGAGTACGTCACCGGCCCGAGAATCGTAACCGACGAGACACGGGCGACGATGCGCAGGGTACTCACGGACATTCAAACGGGTGAGTACGCCAAAAACTTCATCCTCGAGAACCGTGCTGGTGCGCCGACTTTGATCTCGCGCCGCCGCCTGATGAGCGAACATTCCATCGAAGTCGTCGGCGAAAAACTGCGCGCGATGATGCCGTGGATCAAAGCCAACAAACTCGTCGACCGCAGCCGCAACTGAACTCGCGGTTGTGCCCATTCAAAGCCGCTGGCGCCTTGTGCCCAAGCGGCTTTTTCGCGCGCTTTGCTGGGGTATGCTTTCCGCCATGGGTGATCAAAATGAGTGACGAGATACCTCGCGACACTGCGCAAAAACAAGACGGCGAGCTGGATCGGAACGAAGCGCCGCGCCCGCGCCGAAAAGGCATTTATGTGCTGCCCAATGCCATCACGCTGGCAGGGCTCTTCGGCGGCTTCTACGCGGTGGTGATGGCCATGAACGGCCGATTCGAGTTCGCCGCGATCGGTGTCTTCTGCGCGATGGTGCTGGACAGCCTCGATGGCCGGGTCGCGCGCATGACGAATACGCAGAGTGCCTTCGGCGAGCAGATGGACAGTTTGTCCGACATGGTGAGCTTTGGTGCCGCGCCGGCCTTGATCGTCTACGAGTGGGCGCTCAAAGGCCTGGGCAAGCTCGGCTGGATCGCGGCCTTTGTCTACTGCTCGGGCGCCGCGCTGAGGCTGGCGCGTTTCAACACCAACATAGGCGTGGTCGACAAGCGCTTTTTCCAGGGCTTGCCCAGCCCGGCCGCTGCGGCGCTGGTGGTCGGCTTTATATGGGTGATGGACGACGCCGGCTACAAGATGGCCTCGCAGCTGCCGTGGCTGACATGGGTCGCATTCGTCGTCACGCTCTACGCGGGCCTGACAATGGTCACCAACGTGCCCTTCTACAGCTTCAAGGTGGTGGGCATCAAGAAGACAGTGCCTTTCGTCGTGATCGTCGCCATCGCATTGGGCATTGCGTTGATCAACCTGCACCCACCGATCGCGCTGTTCGGTCTGTTTTGCATCTACGGCGTCTCGGGTTACGGCGTCTACATCTGGCGACGCATGAAAGGCAAGCCGGTCAGCGTGATCGCCACCTCGACCGATGAGCCCGACGAGCAAGGCCTGCATTGAAGTCCGTGCGGCCGATGCTATAGTCCGGCCCAACATGTCGATTCGTGCCAACGCCCTCTCGCTAAGCCTGCCAGGAGACCTGCGGGTGCGCTGATCGATCACGTCTGAAACACTTCTCCCGATCAACGGCCCGCCAGCGCAACGCAGCGGGCCGTTTGACTTTCCGAGTGCTGCGTGGCGAATCAAGTCTGAAGCGAGAACACACCATGCCCATGCTCACCACGCCCTCCACGAAATACCGCGCGTTCAAGTCTGTAGGCCTGAGCGATCGCCGCTGGCCCGATGTCGTGCTGCAGCGCGCGCCGATCTGGCTCAGCACCGACCTGCGCGATGGCAACCAGGCGCTGATCGAACCCATGGACCCGGCACGCAAGCTGCGGCTGTTCGAGATGCTGGTCGATATCGGCTTCAAGGAGATCGAGGTCGGTTTCCCGTCGGCGTCGCAGGCCGACTTCAATTTCGTGAGACTGCTGATCGACGAGGCGCGCATTCCGAGCGACGTGACCATTCAGGTGCTGACGCCGGCGCGCGCACCGCTCATAGCGCGCACTTTCGAGTCGTTGGCAGGTGCACCACGTGCGATCGTGCACCTCTACAACGCCACCACGGCAGTGATGCGGCGTGTGGTGCTCGGGCTCGATGAAGACGGTGTCGTCGAGCTGGCGACGACGCACGCACAGCTGGTGCGTGAGCTGGCTGAGAGGCAGCCTGAAACCGCCTGGCACTTCCAGTACTCGCCCGAGATGTTCTCGGGCACCGAACTGGCGTTCAGCAAGCGCGTGGTCGACGCCGTGACAGCCATCTGGGCGCCGACGCCAGAGCACAAGTGCATCGTCAACCTGCCTTCGACCGTGGAGCACAGCACGCCCAACATCTTTGCCGACATGATCGAGTGGATGCACCGCCACCTGGCACGGCGCGAGGCCATCGTGCTCTCGGTGCACCCACATAACGACCGAGGTACCGGCACCGCCGCCGCCGAGTTCGCGCTGATGGCAGGTGCCGATCGCGTCGAAGGCTGCCTCTTCGGCAATGGCGAGCGTACGGGCAACGTCGATGTCGTGAACCTCGCACTCAACCTGTACAGCCAGGGCGTACATCCAGCGCTGGACTTCTCGCAGATCGATGTCGTGCGCCGCTGCGTCGAACATTGCAACCAGCTGCCCGTGCACCCGCGGCACCCGTACGTCGGCGACCTGGTCTACACCTCGTTCTCTGGCTCGCACCAGGACGCCATCAAGAAGGCCTTTGCAGCCCGACGCGATGGCGACGTGTGGGACATGCCTTACCTGCCGATCGACCCCAAGGACCTGGGCCGCAGCTATGAAGCGGTGATCCGCGTGAACAGCCAGTCGGGAAAGGGCGGCATCGCTTACCTGCTCGAGACCGAGTGCGGCCTTGAGTTGCCGCGCCGGCTACAAATCGAATTTTCCGGCGCGGTGCAGTCGGTCACCGATGCTCAGGGCGGCGAGATGAGTGCGGCCGACTTGTGGCAGCTGTTCTCGCGCGAATACCGACTCGACGAGGTGAGCGTGGACCAGCAGCAATTGCACGAGCGTGACGATGGCAGCGTCAGCCTGGCGGTGCGGCTGCGCATTGGCACGCAGTTGCACGAACTTCGGGGCGAGGGCGCCGGCCCGGTGGCGGCGTTCGTGGATGCCGTGCAGCGCGCCACAGGCACGGCGGTCGAGGTGCTGGACTACCACGAGCACGCCATCGGCGCCGGTGCACAAGCCCGTGCGGCGGCCTACCTGGAGATGCGTCTGGGTGACGCCCGCACCTTGTTCGGGGTCGGCATTGACGCGAACATTCTCACCGCGTCGATCAAGGCAGTGGTGTCTGCGTTGCTGCGCCATGGCGTGGCGATCAAGGCGCCGGCCCTGGCCGCTTGAACATCCTCAGGAGAGCACACCGTGGCCGACAAGCTCATCATCTTCGACACTACCTTGCGCGACGGCGAACAGTCGCCAGGCGCCTCGATGACGCGCGATGAAAAGCTGCGCATCGCGCGCCAGCTCGAGCGCTTGCGCGTAGACGTCATCGAAGCCGGCTTTGCGGCGTCGTCCAACGGTGACTTCGCCGCCGTGAAGGCCATCGCCGATGTCATCAAGGACGCCACCGTGTGCTCGCTGGCGCGGGCCAACGATCGCGACATTTCGCGCGCAGCCGAGGCCTTGAAAGGCGCGGTGCGCTCGCGCATCCATACCTTCATTGCTACCAGCGCGCTGCACATGGAGAAGAAGCTGCGCATGACGCCCGAGCAGGTGCACGAACAGGCGCGGCTCGCGGTGCGTTTCGCACGCAACCTGTGCGCCGATGTCGAGTTCTCGCCCGAGGACGGCTACCGTTCGGACGTCGACTTCCTCTGCCGCGTGCTCGAGACGGCCATCGATGAAGGCGCGACCACACTGAACATCCCGGACACAGTGGGTTATGCGATCCCCGAGCTGTACGGCGAGTTCATCCGCACCTTGCGCGAACGCATTCCGAATTCGGACAAGGTCATCTGGTCGGTGCATTGCCACAACGACCTGGGCATGGCGGTCGCCAATTCGTTGGCCGGTGTGAAGATCGGCGGTGCGCGTCAGATCGAATGCACCATCAACGGCCTGGGTGAGCGCGCCGGCAACTGCTCGCTCGAAGAAGTGGTGATGGCCGTGCGCACGCGGCGCGACTACTTTGGGCTGGAACTCGGCATCGAGGCGACGCAGATCGTGCCGGCTTCGCGCCTGGTGAGCCAGACCACCGGCTTTGTGGTGCAGCCGAACAAGGCGGTGGTGGGCGCGAACGCCTTCGCACATGCCTCGGGCATCCACCAGGACGGCGTGCTCAAGGCACGCGACACCTACGAAATCATGCGTGCCGAAGACGTGGGCTGGAGCACCAACAAGATCGTGCTGGGCAAGCTGTCGGGACGCAACGCATTCAAGCAGCGCTTGCAGGAACTCGGTGTGGTGATGGAGTCCGAGACCGAGATCAATGCGGCCTTCGCGCGCTTCAAGGACCTGGCCGATCGCAAGAGCGACATCTTCGACGAGGACATCATCGCGCTCGTATCCGACGAGAGCGTCACCAGCGAACACGAGCACTACCGTTTGCTCGCTCTGTCGCAGCACTCTGAAACCGGTGAGCGGCCGCAGGCCAGCGTGGCCTTTGCGATGGGCGACGAGGAAGTCCACACCCAAAGCGACGGCAACGGGCCGGTCGATGCGAGCTTGAAGGCGATCGAGTCTCGGGTGCAGAGCGGTGCCGAGTTGATGCTGTATTCGGTCAACGCCATCACCTCGGGCAGCACCGAGTCGCAGGGCGAAGTGACAGTGCGTTTGCAGCTCGGTGGGCGCGTGGTCAACGGCGTGGGGGCCGATCCCGACATCGTGGTGGCGTCGGCCAAAGCCTATCTCGCTGCACTGAACAAGCTGCACAGCAAGCTTGAACGGGTGGCCGCACAGGGTTAACGCCAGCTTTTGAGATATCTGCACGCTGAACTTCAAAAGAAGCGTGCAAGTCGATGAATTCAATGATTTCTTCGGGTATCCTCGCGCCCGGCTTCCGGCGAGGTGTGCGTGCGCAAAGTGTTCGGTTTCCCGAAGAAGTTGGGCCTTTCGATGGCGGCGGCCATGCTGTCCCTGGCACTTTGCGCGGCCAGCACCGAGGCCACTGCGGCCCGCCCCACCAAGCCGGTGCAGAAGCAGCTTGCCGCAGACAAGCAACGGCACGCCAAAGCCACCGCCAAGCGCTCGCAAGTGCGATCAGGCACGCGCAAGGCCTTGGTTCGCGCCGTACCGGCACGGCCTTCGATCGGGCAGCTGACAGGCCTGCATCGGACGGATGATCCGTTGGCGCTGAAGTCGGCCGTGGCCCTGGTCATCGACCAGGACACGAACGAGGTGCTGGTGAGCAAGAACCCGCAAGCGGTGCTTCCCATTGCCTCGATCACCAAGCTGATGACAGCGGTGGTGGTGGCCGATGCCAAGCTGCCGATGGACGAATGGCTTGAGGTCACCGCCATCGACCCACAGGACACCGGCAAGACCAGCCGCTCGCGCCTTACGGTCGGTACCCAGCTGCCACGCGGCGAGATGATGCATCTGGCCTTGATGGCTTCGGAGAACCGCGCTGCCCACGCACTCGGGCGTCATTTCCCGGGCGGCATGACTGCCTTCGTGGCCGCGATGAACAGCAAGGCGGCTGAACTGGGCATGGCCGACACGCGCTATGTCGAGCCCACGGGGCTATCCAGCCAGAACCGGTCAAGTGCTCGCGATTTGAGCGTGCTGGTGAAGGCGGCCATGGCGTACCCGCAGATTCGCGAACTCTCGACCTCCGACGATGCTTCGGTGGCCGTCGGTTCGAAGCAGCTTCAGTTCAGGAACACCAATGGTCTGGTGCGCAGTGGCAGCTGGGATATCGGTTTGCAGAAAACCGGCTATATCAGCGAAGCCGGTCGGTGCCTGGTGATGCAGGCCAGCCTTGCCGGGCGCAAGCTCATCATGGTGTTGCTTGATTCCGCCGGCCGCTACTCGCGTATCGGCGACGCCGAGCGCATCCGCAACTGGCTCGTCGAAAGCCAGATCGCGCCGGCCGCGCTGTTGCCGAAGACCTGAACGAGCCGCTCGCGCGGCGCGTGTTCAACTTACCGCGGCCGATGGCCCAGTGCCACCGAGATCCGCTGCGCGGTCGCCACCACTCGTTCGAGCCACGCTTC
This sequence comes from Rubrivivax sp., assembly GCA_031365825.1. Lineage (GTDB taxonomy): Bacteria > Pseudomonadota > Gammaproteobacteria > Burkholderiales > Burkholderiaceae_C > Rubrivivax. The sequence continues at coordinate 6,786 of JANLYV010000035.1, forward strand.
TTCCAGCCGATCGGCCGGCGCCGACACCGACAGGCCGGCAATGAGCTGTCCCTGGTCGTCAAAGATGCCCGCGGCCATGCAGCGCACGCCGAGTTCGAGTTCTTCATCGTCTCGCGCGTGGCCTGTGGCGCGTACGTGGGCCAACTCGCGCTCGAGCCGCGCCAGGTCGGTGATGCTGTTGCGCGTGTGGCCGGCCAGGCCGGTGCGCGTGCTGTAGGCGCGCACGCGCTGCGGGTCTTCGTGGGCGAGGAAGAGCTTGCCTACCGAAGTCAGGTGCAGCGGCGCATGGCCACCGACCGCACGCACCACCTGCATGCCCGAGCGTTCACTGTAGGTACGCTCGATGTAGACGATCTCGTCGCCCTGGCGCATCGACAGGTTCACGGGCTGATGCGTCAGCTTGTGCAGTTCACGCATCGGTGCCAACGCCGCTTCGCGCACATCGAGCCGGGCCTTGACGAGGTTGCCCAGCTCCAGCAGCCGCATGCCCAGGCGGTAGCTGCCGGCATGCGGCCGATCGACGTAGTGGCCGATTGTCAGGTCGTTGAGGATGCGGTGCGCGGTAGACGGATGCAGCCCCGTGCTTTCGCTGATCTGCTTCAAGGAAACCGGGTCGCGTTGCCCCGCCAGCATGTCGATCACGCTGAACATGCGCTCCAGCACTTGAATGGTCGGCGTGGCTGGGGCAGCAGGCGTGGTCATGGCTGGGCTCTGTGGTGACGCCGCATTTTGCATCGCGGAAATCCAGGTTGCATCGCGGCAGCTGCCATCCGAACCGATTTCAGGATGACGGTGTTTCGCCCAGCAGCGCGATCGCGCGCTCGCCCGACCGCACGGCGCCTTCCAAAGTAGCGGGATAAGGCCCTTCGATGAAGTCACCTGCGGCGACCAGAGCCAAGGCCAGATGTGCGCTGGGCCGCTGCAGTGATGGCGTGCAGAGGAAGGTCGCGCGCTTTTCGGCGACGGTGCGCAGCAGTGTCGGCGGCTGTGGCCATGTACCTGCCGCGAAGGCGTGGTGGAGCTGCGCCAGCACCGCGCTGCCAGTGGTCTGTAATCCCGCATCAACCCACTGCCTGGCGCCGCTCACCACACAGGCGAAGTGACCCGGCGTGGCGCCAAGCTGGCCGAGGTCGAATACGAACTGTGCCGGTGCGTTCGGCCCAGCGCGCAGCGCGGTGATGGGCATGGGAAGGCGCACACCGTCGGCCCGCGCATAAACGGTGACGATGGGCTCGAAGCGAAGGGCAGTGGCGACTCGCGCCCAGTCTGGCGCCACATCGTGGGCCAGACGTGCAGCTTCGAGCGACGTGCAGGCCAGCACGACGGCATCGAAGCTTTCGCCATCCACCCGCCAAGCGGCGCCATCTCGAATCAGGGTCTGCACGCGCTGGCCCGGACGCAGCGCCGCGCCATGCTGGCCGAGCCAGCGCCACGCCGGCTGCGGCAACAGCTCGCTCAAGGGCCGGCGTGGCAACATCAAATCGGCGCTGCCGCGACCACCGAGCACGGCGTCGTGCAGCACGCGCAGGAAGACGCTTGCGCTGGCCTCGCATGCCGGCGTGTTCATCGCCGCCACGCACAGTGGATCGATCAGACACTGGCGCACGCGCGGTGCAAGGCCGGCACACACGGCATCGACGGTCAGGGTCTCGCTGCACTTGAAGCCTTGTGCAGCCCATGCAAGCGCGTGCCGCATCAGGCTCAGGCGCTCGGTAAGGCCGAGACCCGCAAAGCCTGCGATGCCACGAACCAGGCTCCACACCGGCGAACCTGGAGGCAGGCTCAGCCCCGCGCCATCAGGAAAGCGCAGGGCCAGCGGCATGCGATGCAAGAGCGTGGATGCGTCGGCACCCACGACGTTCATCAGCGCCAGGGTTCTTGAGTAGGCGCCGATAAGGATGTGCTGGCCGTTGTCCAGCGCGGGTTGCGGGCCACCCAACGTGCGCGCGCGACCGCCCGGCAGGTGCGACATCTCGAACACCGTCACGTCGAAACCGATCTGCACGGCGCGTACGGCCGCGGTCATCCCTGCCCAACCCGCACCAACGATGGCGAGGCGGCGCCGCATCAGCGCCCGCGCAGGTGCGTGCGCGCGGCGATCCACAACTTGCGCATGGGCGTGAGTGAGGTGCGCTGGTGCAGCACACGAAAGCCCTGGTGTTCGATCTCGCGCAACAAGGTGCGGTAGATGTTGGCCATCATCAGGCCGGGCTTTTGAGCCACGCGGTCGGCCTCGTGCAGCTGCGCCAACGCCCGGTCGTACAGGCTGTGCGCGCGCTGCGCCTGGAACTGCATCAGTGCCTCGAAGCGTTCGCTGTAGCCCCAGGGCGCCTCGCGCCGCAGGATGTCGTGCGCCTTGACGTCGAACTGCTGCAGCTCGTTCATCGGCAGGTAAATGCGGCCACGTCGTGCGTCTTCGCCGACGTCGCGAATGATATTGGTCAGCTGCATCGCCTGGCCCAGACCATGGGCGTATTGCAGCGTGGCTTCGTGCGTGCGGCCGAAGATGTTGCTTGCCACTTCACCCACCACGCCGGCCACGAGATGGCAATAACGCTGCAGTGACGCGTAGTCGAGGAAGCGCGTTTGCTGCAGGTCGACCTGGCAGCCGTCGATCACGGCGTTGAGATGTTCGCCAGTGATGGCGTAGTCGGCCATACAGGCATGCAGCGCCTGGGTCGCCGGGTGCGTGGCGCGCCCGGCCACCGTGGCCGCAACCTCGCCGCGCCACCAGGCCAGCTTGGTGGCGGCCACCGAGGCGTCGTGCATGTCGTCAACCACGTCATCAACCTCACGGCAGAAGGTATAGAACGCGGTGATCGCCTGCCGCCGCGGAGGCGGCAGGAACATGAAGGCGTAATAGAACGACGAGCCACTGGCGGCGGCGCGTTGCTGCACGTACTGTTGCGGCGTCATGCGATGCGCTCGGGCGGCGCAGGCCGCATGCGCAGGCCGCGCCACAACAGCAAGGGCAGGTCGAGTGCAGTCACGGCGGGACGGCGCGCGACGGAGTCGAAGCCTTGTTGCTCGATCTTTTGCAGGATGCGCAAACCGCCCTGCGCCACCAGGCGAAGTTCCCAGCCGACGCGGCCTGGCAAGCGCGTCGCCAGTGGCATGCCCTCAACCATCAGCGCTTCGGTCCAGGCGACGAGGTCGCGCACCAGCGATCGAACTGCAGTGCGATGCGACGGCTGCAGCAGATCATCGCGCCGCAGGCCATGTCGCAGCAGGTCGTCTTGCGGCAGGTAGTCGCGGCCGCGCGGCAAATCGACGCCGAGGTCCTGCCAGAAATTGGCCAACTGCAAAGCGCTGCAGATGGCGTCGCTTTGGCGCAGCGACGGCGCATCGTTGACGCCGTACAGGTGCAACAGCAGCCGGCCCACAGGGTTCGCGGATCGCGCGCAATACGTCAGCAGATCGTCCCGCGTCTGGTAGGCCGGGTTGTGCACGTCCTGCTCGAACGCCGAGAGCAGGTCGGCCAGGCACGACATGGGCAAGCCGTGTGCGTCAACGGCTTGCGCAAGCGCGCCAAACACCGGCGCCCAGCGCGCGCTTGGCGGTGACGCACTGAAGACGGCCGTCAGGTCGCGGCGGTAGTCCGCCAGGTCCGCCAGCCGTTGCTCGGCGCTTGCGTCGCCTTCATCGGCCAGGTCATCGGCGGTGCGCGCGAAGTTGTAGATCGCCTTGACTGCCGGGCGCATGGAGGGCGGGCACAGCAGCGACGCGACGGGGAAGTTCTCGTAGTGTTCGACGCTCACAGATGAATTCTCGCTTTGCGTGGCGGTGAAGCCGATCAGGGCGATGGTGTTTGACACTCCCTCGGTGGAACTCTATATTACTGACCGGTCAGTCATTAACGCTATGCGGGCGCGGTGTATCCACCGCCGCCTGCAGGGAAATCAGAGTCGCCGCCATGAAGATTTCGTGCCGAACTGTTCTGGTCTTGTCGCTGCTGTCACTGCTCGCCGCGTGCAGCAGGCAGACCGTCGAAGCTGAACCGGTGCGCGCGGTGCGCACGCAAACGGTCAGTACAGGCAGCGCCGGCGGCACGCACGAATACGCGGCCGAGATCCGCGCGCGCAGCGAAACGCGGCTTGGATTTCGTGTGACGGGCAAGCTGACGCAGCGCCAGGCTGAGGTCGGCAGGGCCGTGAAGGCCGGCCAGGTGCTGGCGCAGCTGGACCCGGAGGACATGCGTCAGGGGCAGGAAGCGGCACGCGCCGCGATGGCCGCTGCCGAGGCCAACCACGATCTCGTGGCAACTGAGTTCCGTCGCTACAAAGAGCTGCGCGACCAGGGTTTTATCAGTGGCCTGGAACTCGAACGACGTGCCATGGCGCTGAAGTCTGCGCAAGCCCAGCTCGACCAGGCGCGCGCGCAGGCCACCGTGCAACGCAACATGGCCCAGTACACCACCTTGGTGGCCAGCGGCGCCGGCGTCGTGACCGGCGTCGACGCAGAAGTCGGCACCGTGCTGGCTGCTGGGGCGCCCGTGGTGCGTCTTGCCATGGACGGGCCGCGCGATGCGGTGTTTGCCGTGCCCGAGGATGCGGTGGCGGGCTTGAACAAGCTGCTCGGCAAAGCCGATGCCCTGCATGTGCGCCTGTGGGGCGGGGCGGGGGTGTTGAAGGCGACGCTGCGCGAACTCGCCGCCAGCGCCGATCCGATGACGCGCACCTTCCAGGCCAAGGCCGACCTGGGTGGTGCCGGTGTGCAGCTCGGGCAGACGGCCACCGTACTGATCGACATGCCGCGCGCCGAAGGCGTGGTGAAGCTGCCATTGAGCGCCATCACGCGCCAGCAGGACAAGACGGCGGTATGGGTGGTGGACAAGTCGACGATGCGCGTGCGCCACGTGCCCGTGGTGGTGGCGGGTGCCGACGGCAACGACGTGGTCGTGTCGTCGGGACTCACGCCAGGGCTTGACGTGGTGACCGCGGGCGTGCACGCCCTGACACCGGGGCAGAAGGTGACGTTCTTCAATCCGGTGCTGCCGGCGGTCGCGAGCGCGGCGTCTGCCGCCGTCGCGCCCAGGCCTTGAGCAGCGCGCGGTCGATGAGTGCGCCGAACGCAGCCGAGCCAGCGGCATCGCGTTTCAACATCTCGCGCTGGGCGCTTCAGCACCCTGCGCTAACCCGTTATTTGATGGTGGTGCTGATGCTGCTGGGCTTCACCGCCTACTTTCAGCTCGGCCAGGACGAAGACCCGCCTTTCACGTTTCGCGCGATGGTCGTGCAGGCCTTCTGGCCCGGCGCTTCGGCGCTGCAGATGGCCGAGCAGGTCACCGACAAGATCGAGAGAACCCTGCAGGAGGTGCCCTACTCGGACAAGATCGCAAGCTACACCAAGCCGGGGGAGTCGCTGACCATCCTGCAACTGAAAGACTCGTCGCCACCGAAGGAGGTGGCCAACACCTGGTACCAGGTGCGCAAGAAGATCGGCGACATGCGCGCCACGCTGCCCGCGGGTGTCATCGGGCCCGTCTTCAACGACGACTTCGGCGACGTCTACGGCACCATCTTCGCGCTCTCGGCCGATGGCTTCAGCCGTGAGGAACTGCGCGTGCAGGCCGAGCGTGTGCGCCTGCGGCTGTTGAAGGTGGCCGACGTGGCAAAGGTCGAAGTCTTCGGCGCGCAGGCCGAGCGGATCTTCATCGAGGTCTCGCAAAAGCGCCTGGCGCAACTGGGCCTGGACATGAACCAGGTCATCGCCCAGATCAGCGCGCAGAACGCGGTGGAGGGCGCGGGCCAACTCAACGCCGGCAGCGAAAACCTGGCGGTGCGCGTGGCCGGGCAATTTAATTCGGTGGACGAGTTACCGCGGCTGCCTATCCGCGCGCTGAACACGGCTACCGGTGCGGCCACGACCATCCGCCTGGGTGACATCGCCACGGTGCAGCGTGCTTATGTCGATCCGCCGAGCACCAAGGTTCGCCACCAGGGCCACGACGTGGTGGCTCTGGGCGTATCGATGGCCAAGGGCGGTGAGATCGTCCAGCTCGGCCAGGCCTTGCGCGCGGTGGCCGCGCAGATCCAGTCCGAGATGCCGCTCGGCATCACGCTGCACCAGGTGCAGGACCAACCGCGTGCCGTGTCGCGTTCAGTCAACGAATTCGTGGCCGTGCTGGTCGAGGCGGTGGCGGTGGTGCTGGCGGTGAGCTTCATCAGCCTGGGCCTGCACTTTCGCCCGCTGCGCATCGACATCCGGCCCGGGCTGGTGGTGGCCATCACGATTCCGCTGGTGCTGGCCATCACCTTCGTCAGCATGTACTACTGGAACGTGGGGCTGCACAAGATCTCGCTCGGCTCGCTGATCATTGCGCTGGGCCTGCTCGTGGACGACGCCATCATTGCCGTCGAGATGATGGTGCGCAAGCTCGAAGAGGGCTTCGACAAGATGCGTGCGGCGACCTTCTCCTACGACGTCACCGCCATGCCCATGCTCACCGGTACGCTCATCACCGCGGCGGGTTTTTTGCCCATCGGCATGGCCAAGTCGGTGACCGGCGAATACACCTTCGCCATCTTCGCGGTGACCTCGGCGGCACTGCTCATCTCGTGGCTGGTGTCGGTCTACTTCGTGCCCTACCTCGGCGCGTGGCTGTTGAAGTCGCGCCCGGCGCAGGCCGTGGGCGAGGTGCATGAGCTCTTCGACACCCCGTTCTACGCGCGCTTTCGCGCGATGGTGAACTGGTGCGTGGCGCACCGCTGGATCACCATCGGGCTGACCGTGCTGAGCTTTGCGTTGGGCATCGTCGGCATGGGCCGCGTGCAGCAGCAGTTTTTCCCCGATTCGAGCCGGCCCGAGATCCTGGTCGACCTGTGGCTGCCCGAAGGTGCCACGCTGCAGCAAAGCGAAGAGCTCGCCAAACGCTTCGAGGCGCGCATGACGCGCGAGGCTGGCGTGGCCAGCGTCACCAGCTGGATCGGCAGCGGCGTGCCACGCTTTTACCTGCCGCTGGACCAGATCTTCCCGCAGAACAACGTCAGCCAGAGCATCGTGCTGCCGCGCGACTTGAACGAGCGCGAAGCGCTGCGCGTGCGCCTGCCGGCGATTCTGGCGAGCGAGTTCCCCGAGGTGCGTGGCCGCGTGAAGCTGCTGCCCAACGGGCCGCCCGTGCCCTACCCGGTGCAGTTTCGTGTGGCCGGTATCGAGTCCGACAAGGTGCGCATGTGGGCCGACCAGGCCAAGGAAATCCTGCGCGCCAACGCCAACATTCGCGGCGTGAATGACAACTGGAACGAGTCGATCAAGGTGCTGCGGCTCGAGATCGACCAGGACAAGGCGCGCGCTTTGGGCATCACCAGTCAGGCCATCGCCCAAGCTTCGCGCGTGATCCTCAGCGGCACCACCATCGGCCAGTACCGCGAAGGCGACAAGCTGGTCGACATCGTGCTGCGCCAGCCGGCTGATGAGCGCAGTGTGATGACCGATTTGTCCAACGCCTACATGCCCACCAGCAACGGCCGCGCCGTGCCGTTGCCGCAGATCGCCAAGGTCAGCTTCGGCTGGGAGCCCGGTGTCCTGTGGCGCTACGGCCGCAACTTTGCCGTCACCATCCAGGGCGATGTGGTCGAGGGCGTACAAGGCCCGACCGTGACGGCGCAGGTGTGGCCTGCAATGCGCGAACTCGCCGCGAAGATGCCACCGGGCTACAGCATCGAAGTCGCCGGCGCGGTCGAAGAGAGCAGCAAAGGGCAGGGCTCAATCGCAGCGGGCGTACCGGTGATGCTCTTCATCATCTTCACGCTCCTGATGTTGCAGCTGCAGAGCTTCAGCCGCGCCATGCTGGTGTTCCTGACCGGGCCGCTGGGCATTGCCGGCGTGGCGGCTGCACTGCTCTTGCTAGATCGCCCGTTCGGTTTCGTGGCGCTGCTCGGTGTCGTCGCGTTGATGGGCATGATCATGCGCAACAGCGTGATCCTCATCGACCAGATCGAGCAGGACAGAGCGCGCGGCGTGCCGGCCTGGCAGGCCATCGTCGAATCGGCCGTGCGGCGCTTCCGGCCGATTGTGCTGACCGCAGCGGCAGCCGTGCTGGCCATGATTCCGCTGACGCGCAGCGTCTTCTGGGGGCCGATGGCCGTGGCCATCATGGGCGGGCTGGTGGTGGCGACCGCGCTCACGTTGCTCGCGCTGCCGGCGATGTACGCGGCATGGTTCCGCGTTCGGGCGGAACCTGCGCAGGCGCCCGTGTAGGGCCGACTAGAATACGCGGTTCGCCGAATCGTCAACCTTCCCCGGCGTTGACGGCACGCGTTGTGGCGTGTCGCTGTCGGAGCCCCAAACCCGCGCGGGTGGCGAAATTGGTAGACGCACCAGGTTTAGGTCCTGACGCCCTCACGGGCGTGCCGGTTCGAGTCCGGCCCCGCGCACCAACACCCCAAGCCTTCAGAGAATGCACATGGCTGTCACCGTTGAAACCCTCGAAAAACTCGAACGTCGCATCACCTTGAGCGTGCCGGCTCAGGACATCGGCAAAGAAGTCGATTCCCGTCTGCGCAAGCTGTCGCGCACGGTCAAGGCCGACGGCTTTCGGCCCGGCAAGGTGCCGATGTCGGTGGTGGCGCAACGCTACGGCTACTCGGTGCAATACGAGGTCATGAACGACCGTGTGGGCCGCGCGTTTGCCGATGCCGCCCAGGAAGCCAAGCTGCGCGTCGCTGGAGCGCCGCGCATCGCGCAGAAGGAAGAAGCGCCCGAAGGCCAGATGATGTTCGACGCCACCTTCGAGATCTATCCCGACGTGACGCTGGGCGAGCTCACCGCGGTGGCGGTCGAACGCATCAGCACCGAAGTCACCGAAGCTGCGATCGACCGCACCGTCGACATCCTGCGCAAGCAGCGCCGCACCTTTGCGCAGCGTCCGGCCAGCGAAGGCGCGCGGGTCGACGACCGCGTGACGATCGACTTCGAAGGCAAGATCGATGGTGAATCCTTCGCAGGCGGCCGCTCGGAGGCGTTCCAGTTCGCCATCGGCGAAGGCCAGATGCTCGAGCAGTTCGACCAGGCCGTGCGTGGCATGAAGGTGGGTGAATCCAAGACCTTCCCGCTGTCGTTCCCGGCCGACTACCAGGGCAAGGACGTTGCCGGCAAGGAAGCCGACTTCCTTGTGACGATGAAGAAGATCGAAGCGCAGCACCTGCCTGCCGTCGACGAGGACTTTGCCAAGTCGCTGGGCATCAAGGACGCCACCGTCGAAGCGCTGCGTGCCGACGTGAAGAAGAACCTCGAGCGCGAGGTGCGCTTTCGCGTACAGGCGCGCAACAAGGGTGCGGTGATGGACGCGCTGAGCCAGTCGGCGCAGCTGGAGTTGCCCAACGCGTTGGTGCAGTCGGAGCTCGAGCGCCTGGTGCAGTCGGCACGTGAAGACCTGAAGCAGCGCGGTGTGAAAGACGCCGAAACGGCGCCCATGCCCGAAGACCTGTTCAAGCCGCAAGCCGAACGCCGCGTGCGCCTGGGACTGGTCGTGGCCGAGCTGGTGCGCAAGCACAACCTTCAAGCCAAGCCGGAACAATTGCAGGCGCACATCGAAGAGCTGAGCCAGAGCTACGAGAAGCCAGCCGAGGTGATGCGCTGGTACCTGGGTGACCGCCAGCGCATGGCCGAAGTCGAGGCCATGGTCATCGAGAACAACGTCACCGCCTTCGTCCTCGGGCAGGCCAAGGTCAATGACAAGCTGCTACCGTTTGACGAACTGATGGCCACGGCCTGAAGCAACCCAAGCATTCAAAGGGCGAGCATGAGCGTGAATGAAACCGTCGGGCTGGGCATGGTGCCTATCGTCATCGAACAATCGGGCCGCGGTGAGCGCGCCTATGACATCTACAGCCGTTTGCTGCGCGAGCGCATCATCTTCCTGGTCGGACCGGTGAACGATGGCACGGCCAACCTGGTGGTGGCGCAGATGCTGTTTCTCGAGAGCGAGAACCCCGACAAGGACATCTTCCTGTACATCAATTCGCCCGGCGGCAGCGTCAGCGCGGGGCTGTCGGTCTTCGACACGATGCAGTTCATCAAACCTGATGTCTCCACGCTGTGCCTGGGCATGGCGGCAAGCATGGGCTCGTTCCTGCTGATGGCCGGCGCCAAGGGCAAGCGCGGTGCGTTGCCGAATTCGCGCATCATGATTCACCAGCCCTCGGGCGGTGCACAGGGGCAGGCGAGCGACATCGAGATCCAGGCACGCGAGATCATCAAGACGCGCGAGCAACTCAATCGCATCTATGCCGACCGCACCGGCCAGTCGGTCGAGCGCATCGCTGCCGACATGGAGCGTGACTACTGGATGTCGCCAAGCGAAGCGCAGGACTATGGTCTCATCGATCAGGTGCTCGACAAGCGCGGTTGAGTCCAGCCATTTGCGGCCGGCAACACCACGGCAAAGCCCCCTTTCGCTGCCTATTCGCGCCATGGTGGATCCAGGCCTTTGGACTATGATGTCTCGCATCCTCTAAAGCACTTCGCGCGCAAGTAAATCCATGGCCGACAAGAAGGGCGCCTCCGGCGAGAAAGTTCTGTACTGCTCCTTCTGCGGCAAGAGCCAGCACGAGGTGAAGAAGCTCATTGCAGGGCCGTCGGTGTTCATCTGCGACGAATGCATCGAGCTGTGCAACGACATCATTCGCGATGAAGCGCCTGCCGACGCCGGCCAGACCCGAGCCACGCGCTCGGAGTTGCCGGTGCCCAGCGACATCAAGGGCAGCCTCGACCAGTACGTGATCGGCCAGGAGCCTGCCAAGCGCACGCTCTCGGTCGCTGTCTACAACCACTACAAGCGCCTGAAACACATGGGCGCGACCGCCAAGGATGGCAAGGACGGCAAGGGCGAGGTCGAACTCACCAAGAGCAACATCCTGCTGATCGGGCCGACGGGCTCGGGCAAGACGCTGCTGGCCCAAACGCTCGCGCGCTTGCTCAACGTGCCGTTCGTCATCGCCGACGCGACCACGCTGACCGAAGCCGGCTACGTGGGCGAAGACGTCGAGAACATCATCCAGAAGCTGCTGCAGAACTGCAACTATGACGTCGAGCGGGCGCAGCGCGGCATCGTCTACATCGACGAGATCGACAAGATCTCGCGCAAGGCCGACAACCCCTCGATCACGCGCGACGTGTCGGGCGAAGGTGTGCAGCAGGCGCTGCTCAAGCTGATCGAGGGGACTATGGCGTCGGTACCGCCGCAGGGCGGACGCAAGCATCCGAACCAGGACTTCCTGC
>JANLYV010000334.1:0-2009 GCA_031365825.1 Rubrivivax sp.
CAGAGCAGCACCGGCAGGATCGCGGTGAAGACGATCACCTCCTTGAAAGCACTCGCCCAGAAGGAGCCGAAGGATTCGATCAGGCCCACGCCCACCGCACCTGCCAGTGCGAGCGGAAAACTCGTCAGGCCGGCAAACACCGCGGCAACAAAACCCTTCAGTCCGATGAGAAAGCCGCTGTCGTAATAGATCGTCGCCGTCGGCCCGATGAGCAGCCCCGAGAGCGCGCCGATGAAGGCTACCATCGTGAAGCTCAGCGAGCCCGCACCGTCGGTGCTGATGCCCATCAGCCGCGCCCCCGTCCGGTTCACCGACGTGGCGCGCAGCGCCTTTCCCGCGAGCGTGCGATCGAAGAACACGAAGAGCGCGACGATGAGCACGATGCTGGCGGCGAAGATGATCAGCGTCTGCCCGCTGAAGGCCAGCGGCCCCAGGCTGAAGCGCTCGTCCCAGAACGGCGGATTGCGAAAGCCTTCGGCGCCGAAGAACAGAAGCCCCAGGCCGGTGAGCGCGAAATGCACGCCCACCGAAACGATGAGCAGCACCAGCACGCTGGAATTGGCCAGCGACCGGTACGCCAGCCGGTACACCAGCGGCCCCATCGGCGTGACGAGCGCCAGCGTCAAGGCCGCCTGCATCAGCAGCGGCGGCTTGGCGGGCGCGAGCCAGATCGTCAGCAGCGAAGCCGCGATCGGCAGCCCCAGGGTGCGCAGGCCCTGGCGCAGGATGCGCGGCTGCGGCCAGCGTTCACGCCAGGCCTGGCGCGCGTCCATCGCGGTGGCCAGCAGCGCCATCAGCAGCAGCAGCCAGACCGTGCCGGGGATCTGGCCGGTCTGGAACAGCGCCATCGTCAGCGCCCCGAAGGCGACGTACTCGCCCTGCGGGATGAAGACGATGCGCGTGACGGCAAATACCAGGACCAATGCGATCGCCACCAGCGCATAGATCGCGCCATTGGTCACGCCGTCCAGCCCCAGGATGGCGGCGATGCTGAGGTCCATGATCGGGCGCCGCCTGCGCCGGGATCAGGGCTCCAGCTTCCAGTCGCCGTTGACGATCTTCATCATCACGCCGGTGTCCGGGCCGAAGCCCCAGTGGTCGGTGGGCGTGTAGTCGAGCATGCCGTGGGTGACGGCCAGTGCCGGCGTGGATTCCAGCGCGTCCTTCAGCGCGGCGCGGAATTCGGGCGTGCCCGGCTTGGCCTTCTTCAACGCGATCGGGATCACGCGGTCCAGCATCAGGTAGGTGTCCCAGCCGTGGGCGCCGAACTGGTTGCGCGAGCCAGCGCCATGGTTGGCCTCGTAGGCGGCGTTGAACTTCACGCCCACCGCCTTGCTCGGGTTGCTGTCGGGCAACTGCTCGGCGACGACCACCGGGCCGGCGACGACGAAAGTGCCTTCCACCGCCTTGCCGCCGACGCGCATCAGGTCCTTGCTGGCCGCGCCGTGGGTCTGGTAGTACTTGCCCTTGTAGCCGCGTTCGACGAGGCCGAGTTCGGGCATCGCCGCGCCGCTGCCTGATGCCACGACGACCATCGCGTCGGGATTTGCAGCCGTCAGCTTCAGCGCCTGCGCCGTCACGCTGGTGTCGCTGCGCGCGAAGCGCTCGGTGCCCACCAGCTTGATGCCGGCCTTCTCCAGCAGCGGGGTCAGCGCCTGCAACCACTGCTCGCCGTAGGCATCGGTGTAGCCCAGGAAGCCGACGCTCTTGACGCCGTGTTTGACCATGTGCGCGACCATGGGGATCGCCATCACGCCGTTGCTCTGCGGCAGGCGGAAAGTCCAGGGGTCCTTGCCCGGCGGCAAGCCGATCGGTGAGAGCGCGAGCTGCACCGTCTTGCTCTCGGTGGCAACTTCAGAAATGGCGATCGCGACCGGCGTGATCACCGATCCGACAATCACGTCGACCTTGTCCTCGTTCACCAGGCGGCGCGCATTCTGCACGCCCTTGGTCGGGTCGGTGCCGTCGTCGAGGATGATCACCTTGACCTTCTCGCCGCCGATCGTGGC
>JANLYV010000072.1:0-2127 GCA_031365825.1 Rubrivivax sp.
GGAAAGCCGCCGCCACCGTCACGCTGTGGATGCCCTGCGCCCAGGCGACGATGGTCTGCACGTCATAGCCCATCACGCAGTCGGTCTGGCCGGCAGCTAGCAATTGCATGATGTTGATCTGCGGGCCACCCATCTTGATGGCGACATCCAGGCCCTCTTTCTTGTACAGACCGGTGGCCAGTGCCTGATAGAAGCCGCCGTGTTCGGCCTGCGCATACCAGTTGGTGGTGAAGCTGAACTTCTCTTCGGCCATGCCCGGGACGCTCGCGCCCAGCAAGACGGCGGCGAGCAGGGTGGAACGCAAGGGAGGGACACGCATGAAGAACTCCTGGGCTGCATCGAGACTGCGGGTGGGATGGTACCCAAGCCCTGCGCCGGTTCCGGTCGCCGTTCTCGATGCCGTACGTTGGCGTACAGACGCGAATCGCCGAACCTACGAGCATCGCATCCCCAACCCATGGAGTACCCCCCGATGTACCAACCTCCCGTTTCCTCGACCAGACTGCCGCGCCGTTGCGCGTTGCTGACCCTCACCGGCGCCATCGCGTTGGCGCTGAGTTCGGGCGCCATCGCGTCCAGCCACCGCGAAGGCCCCGCCATCGCGATGCAGCCCTCGGTCGATGGCACCGATTTCTACATGTTTCGCAGCTACGAAAACGGCCGCTCGGGTTACGTCACATTGATTGCGAATTACAACCCCTTCCAGGATCCGCAGGGCGGCCCGAATTTCTACCAGTTCAATCCGAATGCGCTCTACGAAATCCACATCGACAACAACGGTGACGCGAAAGAGGACGTGACCTTCCAGTTCCGCTTCGCGAGCGCCTCCAAAGCCACCGCGCTGACGGTGGGTGGCAAATCGATCAAGATTCCGCTCATCGACAGCGGCGTGATCACCGGCGTGAACCCCGGCGCGCTGAATGTGCGCGAGACCTATTCGGTGGACATCGTGCGCGGCGACCGCCGCACGGGCACGCGTGGCAAGCTGAGCGCAGTCACCGGCGGGGCCACGGTCTTCGACAAGCCGGTGGACAACATCGGCGACAAGACCTTCGGCAGCGCCACCGCTTACGAGACCTACGCCAACCAGCACATCTTCGATGTGGCGATCCCGGGCTGCGGCAACGGCCGTGTCTTCGTGGGCCAGCGCAAGGAGCCCTTCTACATCGCCGTCGGCAAGATCTTCGACCTGTTCAACTTCAACCCGTTGGGCGCTGAAGTGGGCGGCTACAAGAACGACCTGGAAAGCAAGAACATCAGCAGCATCGCGCTCGAAGTCCCGATCGCCTGCCTGACGAACGGCACCGAACCCGTCATCGGCGGCTACATGACGGCCAGCCTGCGCCAGGGCCGGTTGCTCAACGGTGCACCCGCCACGGGGCTGAACAAGGCTTCGTTCGGCGGCGGCGCCTGGACCCAGGTTTCGCGCCTGGGCATGCCTTTGGTGAATGAAGTGGTCATCGGGCTGGACGACAAGGACAAGTTCAATGCCTCCAAGCCGAAGGACGACGGGCAGTTCGCCGACTACGTGACCAACCCCTCGCTGCCGGCACTGATCGAGTCGCTGTTCCCCGCCGCCAAGGCACCGACGAACTTCCCGCGCACCGACCTGGTCACGGCCTTCCTGAAGGGCATCAGCGGCGTGAATCAGCCGGCAAATGTGGTGACCTCGGAAATGCTGCGCCTGAACACGACGATTGCGGTGACCGCGCCAGGCGCGCAGAACTCGATCGGTGTGGCCGCTGGCGACAACGCCGGGTTCCCGAATGGCCGCCGGCCCGCCGACGACGTGGTCGACGTGTCCTTGCGCGTCGCGATGGGCGCGCTGTGCGTGCTGACTGGCGGAACCGACGCGCTGAAGGTGGGCTGCAAGCCGGCCGACGCGCTGGCCGGCGGATTGGCCTTCACCGACGGCGTGCGCAAGACCGCATCGGACTTCAAGCTCGTCTTCCCGTACCTGAACACACCGCTGCCGGGCAACTTCAACAATTGAGGCCGAAGATCATGAACACGCAACGCAGAAAGACCTGGCTGCTGGGTGCCGTCATCGGCCTGGCCGCCGCCGCGCTCAGCGGCTGCTGGGGTTCGAACAACGATGACGTAATGGTCGATGCCGCGTCCGTACCC
>JANLYV010000087.1:0-1916 GCA_031365825.1 Rubrivivax sp.
ACTACGGCGTGGCCGTGCTGCCCGCGCGGCCGGGCCGTCCGCAGGACAAGGCCAAGGTGGAGGTGGGCGTTCAGGTGGTCGAACGCTGGATCCTGGCGCGGCTGCGCCACCGGCGCTTCTTCAGCCTGGCCGAACTCAACCGAGCCATCGCCGGGTTGCTGGCCGACCTCAACCAGCGAGCGTTCAAGAAGCTGCCCGGCTGCAGAGCCTCGGCCTTTGCGGCACTGGACGCGCCGGCCCTGAAGCCGCTGCCGGTCACCGCGATGGTGCTGGCGCAGTTCAAGCCCGCCCGCGTGAACATCGACTACCACGTCGCCTTCGAGGGCCATTACTACTCGGTGCCGCACCAGCACGTCGGCGCGGCGGTGGAGTTGCGCATCACGGCCACCACGCTGGAAGTGCTGTTGCGCCGCCAGCGCATCGCAGCCCACGCCCGCAGCGCCACGGCGGGCGGCTTCACCACCGTGCCTGAGCACATGCCGGCGTCGCACCGGGCGCACCTGCAGTGGACACCGGCCAAGCTCATCGCCTGGGGCGAGCGCATCGGCGCGGCCACCGCCGGCGTGGTGCGCTGGCAGATGGCGCACCGTGCGCACCCCGAGCAGGGCTACCGCTCCTGCCTGGGCCTGATGCGGCTGGCCCGAGAGTTCGGCGACGACCGTCTGGAGGCCGCCTGCGCCCGCGCGCAGTCCATCCGCGCGCCCAACTACCGCAGCGTCAAGTCGATCCTGGCGTGCGGGCTGGACCGGCAGGACAGCAGCCTCTTGGGTGGGGACGGCGGCACCGCCGCGCCCATGCCGGCCCACGACAACGTGCGCGGGCCCGGCTACTACGGGCACCACTGATGGCCACCGCAACGACGACCCACTGCGACCCCAGCACCACCACCGACCACGACACCGCCATGCTGCAACAACACACCCTGGACCAACTGCGCGGCCTACGCCTGGACGGCATGATCGCCGCCCTCAGCGACACGGGCACGCAAGCCGCCGCCGAGCAACTGCCCTTCGAACAACGCCTGGCGCTGCTGGTGCAGCGCGAGCTGGACTGGCGCGACGGCAAGCGCGTGGCGCGGCTGCTGAAGGCCGCCAAGCTCAAAGTCAGCAGCGCCTGCGTGGAGGACATCGACTGGCGTGCCGGCCGCGGACTGGACCGCCACCTCATCACCGCGCTGGCCGGCGGCGACTGGATCCGCCACGGCCGCAACGTGCTCATCACGGGTGCCACCGGTTGCGGCAAGACCTGGCTCGGGTGTGCGCTGGCGCAGCAGGCCACGCGCCAGGGCTTCAGCGTGCTGTACACCCGTGCGACAAGGCTGCTGCAGGAGTTGCAGGTGGCCCATGGCGACGGCAGCTTCAGCCGCCGTCTGGCCACGTTGGCGCGGCTTGATGTCCTGGTGCTGGACGACCTGGCCATCGCACCTATCGCCGCCCAGGAGCGACAGGACTTGCTGGAATTGCTGGACGACCGGGTGGGCAGCCGCAGCACGCTGATCACCAGCCAGCTGCCGACCAGCGCCTGGCATCAGTGGCTCAACGAACCCACCATCGCCGACGCCATCATGGACCGGCTGCTGCACGGCTCGCACACGCTGGCACTGAAGGGCGAGTCATTGCGCCGGGCCAGGGCCCTAGCCTGACGGCATCTCAGGCGCGCCAGCCCAGTACCGCTTCGACCCCGCCTTGCCCACCGCGGCGGCTGTTCGTCGCAGGCGACGCCGCCGCCGTGGACAAGGCTGCCACGCCGCACAACGACAGCCAGGAAAACGCCTTCGGCACCGGGTTGCCCACCCGGCGTGAGAGCGCCGCGTGGACAACCCGCAAGGCCCCGTCCCACGCTCATCGCGGACAGCGTTACAAACAGATAGCGGCCAGTTGGCCTACCAACCAGGCCGGCACTCAGGCACCCCCCCC